>NZ_MQWD01000001.1:4115940-4188932 GCF_002283365.1 Rubrivirga marina
CGCCCCCGCCGGTCGCTCCCCCGGCCCCGCTCGTCTGCGACCTCGTCGAGCTCAACGCGGTCTACTTCGACTACGGCACGGGCACGCTCGACCGCCGCGCCCGCGCGCTCCTCGACGAGAACGTCGAACTCCTCCTCTCGAACCCGGCCTGCTGCGTGTTCATCGACGGCTTCACGGACACGCCCGAGGGCTCGCGCTTCGGGATGGGCCTCGCCGGCCAGCGTGCCCAGGCCGTCTACGACTACTACCTGAGCCAGGGCGTCGGCGCCAGCCGCCTCCAGATCCGCAACCGCGGCGTCGCCGCCCCGGACTGCGACAAGGAGGACCCGGGCCCGGGCTGCGAGCGGAACCGGCGCGTTGAGTCGCTCCCGGTCGACTGCGAGCGGTTCCGGTTCCTCCTCGAGAACCCGTCGTACGACCCGTACTAGACTGGCGGGCGTTCGGGACCGGCCGGTCCCCGCGACCGACCCGGTCTTCCGCCAGCGGCCCTGCCCCTCCGGGGGCGGGGCCGCCGTCGTTTCGCCCTATCCTTGGAGCCGCCTCCTCCCGCTCCCATGCGCTTCGTCTACGCCCTCGTCCTCGCCGTCGTCCTCAGCGGCTGCTTCCACATCGACTCGCTCCTGACGGTCCGGCCCGACGGCTCGGCCACGCTCCGCGACGAGGTCACGCTCTCCGGGATGGCGCTCATGGCGCTGATGGAGACGGAGGACGATGAGGGCTCTCCGTTCGACGAGGCCGCCATGGAGGCCCGCGCCGAGGCCCTGGGCGAGGGCGTCCGCGTGGCGTCGTTCGAGCCGCGCGAGGACGGCTACACCGTCGTCTTCGACGTCGACGACGTCCGCCAACTCCGCTACGCGACGCCAGAGGCGCTCGGTGAGAACGAGGGCGAAGGGCCCGACGGCGTCGACCTCTCCTTCGGGTTCGACGAGGGCGACCCGTCCACGCTCCGCGTCCTCGTCCCGAAGCCGGAACCCGACGATGACAAGGTCGAGGCCTCCGACGCCGCGCCCGAGGTGGACCCGCAGGAGCAGGCCCGGATGCTCGCCATGATGCGGTCGTTCTTCGCCGACGCGCGCATGACGGTGGCCGTCGAGGTCGAGGGCGCGATTGAGGAGACCAACGCGAGCTACGTCGACGGCTCACGGGTGACGCTCTTCGACCTCCCGTTCGTGGCCGTGTTCGACGTGATGGAGGCGAACCCCGAGCTGATGGGGAACGAGCCGCCGGAGCCGGAGGCGATGCTCGACGAGCTCCGTGCGATCGAGGGCGTCCGGATGGAGGGGCCGGGGACGGTCCGCGTGCGCTTCCGCTAGCCTCGTCCGCCTCGGCGCTGGCGTCGGAAGCCTCGGTCCGAACGGAGCCACGTTCCTCGAGGGGGCCGGCGGCGGGCGTCGCCAGAGCGCCCGCGGGGCCGACCGTCGCCGAACGCCTCCGTTCCGTTCACGGGGGCGCGCGCCTAATAGGCGTCCGTCGGCGGCGTCTCGCGGCGGCGCGTCTTGGTCACGGCCAGCAAGATGCCGAGGCCGAGCATGACGACACCACCCGCACCGATCCAAGCCGTCGGGACGCCGGCGAGGTGGGCGGCCATGGCGAGGCCGGCGGTGAGCACGAGGAAGCCGAGGAGATAGACGGAGAGCGACGACATGGCATCGGAGGAAGGGGGCGCTCTCACGCCCGGGGCTCCCCTCCGCTCCGCCGCCCCGTTCAGTCTCGCCCACCGTCACGCGGTCGCTACACCTGGCGCTCCCAGTGATCGAGGTGGCGGAGGAGCCGGTCGACGGGCACCGACTGGCGGCTTCCGTCGTCGGCGCGGAAGACGACCTCGCTCCAGCCGCGGAGGCCGACCGGCGTGTACACCCGCCCGCCGACGCGGAGCGCGCGCCCGGCGACGGCCCGCGCGAGCACGCGCTCGTAGCGCGACCGGGCGAGGAGATGCTCGGGGAACAGGTCGTCCCAGAAGCAGAGCCGGCCGACGTCGTCGTAGGCGTCGGGCCGGTCGTCCAGATCGAGCAGAATGGGCGAGTGGCCAGCGAACACGAGGCGGATCAGGCGGAGCGTGAACGGATCGGCGACGCGCCGCAACGACGGGAGGAACCGCTCGAACACCTCGGCGCCGATCCGACGCAGGGAGACGAGGTCGTCGGTCCGACCGGGACGCGGGCGGAGGCGCCAGATCGGCGCATCAGGCCCGGCCTCGAACGGATTCTCGGGGTAGGCGGACGCGTGTCCGAGCCACCCCTTCCGCGATGTGTGCGGGACCGGCGCGTAGCCCTCGACGACCGGGAAGCCGCGCCGCGCCAGCTCGTCCAGACCTAGCGACGGCCACCGCATGACGGCCCGGACGACCGCCGTGATGAACGTGGCCGCGGCGACCGTCAGCGTCGGGCTCGGCGTGAAGTCGGCCGTGACCTCGACGCGGCCTGGGCGCGGCCGGACGCCGATGCCGGTCGAGCGGCGGTTGGCGGCCAGGAGCATGACGGGCACCGGGAGGACGTACGCCAACAATTCCGCCAGCCGCTCGACGGTCTCGGCCGGCGCGCCCTCCGGCCGACGGAACGTCACGTTGTAATGGGCCGAGAACCCGACGAGCCGGGCGTCGCGGCCCGTCCTCGTCTCCCAGGCATCGAGCCCATCGCGGACGTGGTGGATGGCCTCCCACAGCGACCGGCCGGCACGGGCCGCGCACCCCCGCTCGACCTCCACAGCCGGCGTCGCGACCTCGATCACGCCCGTGTCGAAGTAGACCGCCCCGCCCGTCGCCAGCGCGTAGCTCTTGCCCGTCCGGTGCATGAGCGGCTCCGCCATGAACGCCCGCGGGTCCTCGAACACCTTCTCGGGCGTCGTCGGCGCGCCGTCCACGACGAGCGAGAACTCGGCCTCGAGGCCGACGGCTTCGAGCGCGAGGGGCGCCGGCTCGGCCCGCTCCGCCTTGCCCGCCTCGGAGACCGCGGCGGTCGGGTCCGCGCTGTCGTACGTCTTGTCGGTCGGGTCAGGCATGGGTCAAGCGCCGTGGGGTACGGAGACGGCGTAGCCAAAGTCCAGGTGGAGGTGATCGTCGGTCTCGCCGTCGCCGGGGCCGTAGGGGCGGACGAACGCGCCGGGGAGCACGTCGAGGACCACGTCGCGGTAGCGGGCGATCGAGGCCTCATCCTCCAGCCACGTGTCGCCGACCCGGTAGAGGTCGGCGGCCGTGCCCCAGTGGTGAGGGGAGAACGTGCCGTCGCGCGGGTCGACGGCGTGGGCGGGCGACCGGTAGCCGCCGTTCGCCGCGATCAGGACGCGTTCGCCGACGGACTGGCGAAGGACTTCGAGCGCGGAGGCGAGAAGGACCGCCGCACATGGGACGTACCGCGGCCACGCCCGCGCGGCGGCGGCCTCCCGCACGTCGATGCTGAGCAGCTCGTACAGACTCACGTGCGGCGCCAGCGGCGTGGCGATGGCGGCCTCCCACGACGGGACTTCGTAGAAGAACCGCGGCAGGTCGTGGTCGCGGCCGTCCTCCCCGCGGACTGTCTCGCCCGGCCGGTGGGTCCGGCGGAGGTCCTCGGACAGGTCGAGCCCATCCACGAGGCGGAGGTCGAGGCCGTGGTGGAGCCTATCCATGGGTGACGTGGTCGTAGACGGCACGCGAGAGAGAGGCGACCGTCTCGCGACGACCGTTCGTCGCATCGGCCTCCCACTCGGTGAGGATGGCGACGGCGTACGGCCGTCGATCGGGGAGGTAGACGAGCCCGGCGTCGTGCTGGACCGTCGAGATCGAGCCGGTCTTGTGGGCGAACCGGGACCCCTCGCGGACCTCGCCGGGGACGCCGGCCGGGATGCCGCTGGCGAACTCCTGCCCGAAGAGCACGTCGAGCCCGAACTGGCGGACCTCGTCGGGGAGACCGGCTCCCTCCTCCAATCCGACGAACAGCCCCACGAGCCCGTACGCCGTGGCCGTGTTGACGATGCCGGCCTCGTACGCCGCCTCGTCTTCGACCCCGCGGACGACCTCGACGCCCGCCCCGCCCCACCGCGCCGTCGCCTCGCGGATCGCCTCGACGCCGAGGAGGTCCACGAGGAGGTTTGTGGCGAGGTTCGACGACGTCTGGATCATGTGCTCGGCGAGCGTGCCGAGCGGCATCGTCCGCCCCCGCTTGGCAAAGACGGCCGCGTTGGCGTCCCGGTCCTGCGCCACGCGGAACGGCGACCCGTCGGCCGCGGAGCGGAACCGGTTGCGGACGTGGAGCCGGTCGTCGAGGTGGTGCCGCTCGTCGGCGACGGCCGCCAGCAGGGCCGCGAGGACGGCGACCTTCATGGTCGAGGCCGCGTGGAACGGGCGGTCGCCGTCGACGGTCGCGGCCTCGCCGGTCTCGAGGTCACGGACGGCGACGGCCACGGCGGAGGCGCCGGCGTCCTCGGCGATCTGGCGGACCTGGGCGTCGAGCATGGGGGGCATCGGGGGACGGCGGAAAGCGCACGTCGGGCCCGCCAGTTCCCGCTTCGCCGGCTCCTCGCGAAACGCCCGGTGCGCCCGCCTCGACGCCGAGGCCGGCGGACTCAGGCGTCGACGCCCGCGGCGGCGGGGGCGCCCTCGACGGTCTCCTCGTGTCCCGCGGCGTCGACGCGCGTCCGTTGCATGACGATGGGGAGGCGGCGGCCGGAGCCGAACGCCTTGCCCGTCACGCGGAGGCCGGGCGCCGCCTGACGCCGCTTGTACTCGTTCCGGTCGACCATCTTCGCGATCCGCTCGACGAGCGCCAACTCGTAGCCGGTCTCCCGGGCGATGGCCTCGGGCGAGAGGTGCTCCTCGACGTAGCCGACGAGGATCGCGTCGAGCACGTCGTACGGCGGCAGGGAGTCTTGGTCGACCTGGCCGGGCCGGAGCTCGGCCGAGGGCGGCTTCGTGATCGTGGCGCGTGGGATGACCTCCCGTCCGGCCCGCCGGTTGATGTCCTCGGCGACGCGGTAGACCTCCGTCTTGAGCACGTCCGACAGGACGGCCAGCCCGCCCGACATGTCGCCGTAGAGCGTCGCGTAGCCGACCGCCATCTCCGACTTGTTGCCGGTCGTCAGGAGAAGGTGGCCGAACTTGTTCGAGATCGCCATGAGCGTCACGCCCCGGCTCCGGGCCTGGACGTTCTCTTCCGCCACGCCCTCCTCGGTCCCCTCGAAGAGCGGCGCCAGCATGGCCTCGAAGGCATCGACGGCCGGGCGGATAGCGACCTCGTGGAACTCGATGCCGAGGTTCTCGGCGAGCGCCTGAGAATCCGAGACGGACCCCGACGACGAGTAGGCCGACGGCATCGTGATGCCGACGACGCGGTCCGGCCCGAGCGCCTCGGCCGCGATCGCGCACGTGACCGCCGAGTCGATCCCGCCGCTCAGCCCGATCAGCGCCTTCTCGAACACGCCGTCGCCCGTCTTCCGCACGTAGTCGCGGACGCCGAGCACGAGGGCGTCGTGGATCTGGGCCGTGACCTCCTCCACCTCGGTGCCGAGGCGGGCGGACTCGACCGGCTCGCCGGGCGCGTCCGTGTCCCACACGGAGAACGCCTCCTCGAAGAGCGGCGCGTGATAGAGCACCTCCCCCTCCGCGCTCTGGACCTGGCTGTCGCCGTCGAAGACCAGCTCTGTGTTGGCCCCGACCTGGTTGACGTAGACGAACGGGACGCCGTGCTCGCGGCAGCTCTCCTGGATGAGGAGGCGCCGCTCGATCGGTTTGCCGACCGCGTAGGGGCTGGCCGAAAGGTTGACGAACAGGTCGATCCCGAGCGCCGCCAGCTCGTCGATGGGGTTCGACGCGTAGAGGTGGTAGGGGGCCTGATCCTCGTTGTTCCACATGTCCTCGCACACGTGGACGCCGAGGCGGAGCCCCCTCCACTCCATCACCTTCCGCTCGGGGCACGGCTCGAAGTAGCGGTACTCGTCGAACACGTCGTACGTCGGGAGGAGCGTCTTCGAGGTCGCGTCGACGAGGTCGCCGTCGGCGAGGAGGAGCGCCGTGTTGAAGAGCCGCTTCCCGACGGGCGTCTCGTTCCGAACGGGGGCGCCCACGAGCACGCCGAGGCTGGCGGGGAGTTCGCGGGCGACGTGCTGGACCGCCGTGTCCACGTCGTCGAGGAAGGCCGGACGGTCGAGGAGGTCCTGCGGCGGGTAGCCCGTGACGCAGAGCTCGGGGAAGACGGCGAGGTCCGCGCCCGCCTCGGCGGCGCGGCGGGCGTCGGCGAGGATCCGCTCGACGTTGCCGGCGAGGTCGCCGACGGTGGGGTTGATCTGGCAGAGGGCGATCCGCATGAGCGTCGACGAGGGCGATACGAGGCCGGGGTTGGACGCCAGACCCCGGGCGCGGTGCCCGGGCCGCCGCCTCGCACATGCTCCGCCCCCATCGGAACGTACCGTGCGCCGCCCACCGCCGCGACGTATCGTCGCCGTGTCCCCCGAAGGTTCCAGAACGCCCCGCGGGCTCCCCCGACACGCGCCGGGCCATGCGCTCGGCCTCGATCCGGGCCAGGCCCAACGGGCGGGCACTCCCGTACCCCGGCTCGGCCGACGGTGAATCGGTCCGGGCCACATCCCGACCGCAGACCATGCGCCCCACCTCTCGCCCGCACACCCCGTGGGCCACCCCCCTCCGCGCCGTCGTCGTGCTGGGGCTCCTCGCCGTCGCGGCCGGCTGCGACTCGTCGGACGGCGTCCCCGAGATCGGCGGCACCTACCTCGGCTCCGCGTCCACCGGGGGCGTCGTGGTGGCCTACCGAATGGTGATTCCCCCCTCCACGGGGGGGCGTTCACCTGGAGCGGCTCGTTCCAGTTCGGCTCCGCGGGGCCGGAACCGGTCGGCGGCCCCGGCAGCTACGCCTACCCCGCGATCACGCTCACGGACGACGGGGAGAGCCTCACCGGGACCGTCAGCGCCGACGGGGACCGCCTCACGTTCGTCGACCCGGACAGCGACGTCCAACTCGTGATGACCCGATGACCATGCGCCCCCTCACCCTCTTCGCCCTCCTCGCCGTCGGCGCGACCGCGCAGCCGACGGCGCCCCCCGCGGCCCGGACCGGGGCGTGGGTCCGTGTCGAGACCGGGCCCGAGGTCCTTCTGGGGCGGCTCGTGACCCCAGACTCGGCGGGGTTCCTCGTCGTCCGCACGCCCGAGGCGAGCCGGGCCATCGCCCGGGAGTCCGCGTCCGGCCTCTGGGAACGTGTGCCCGCCCCGGGCCGCGGCGCGTGGCGCGGCGCGCTCCTCGGCGGCCTCGTGGGAGGCGTCGCGCTGACCGCCCTCAACTACGGGGGGTGCGAGTACGACTGCGACCGGGCGCTGAACGCCGTGGCAGGCGTGGGCGTGGGCGCGGTCGTGGGCGGACTCGCCGGGGCGACCTGGGGCGGCCTCCGCGGCCGGTGGGCCCTCCGGTCCCCCTGACGCCCCACGGAGCGCGCGGGCCGGCGCGGCGCTTGGGACGCCCGCCGGCCCGCCCCTACACCCACCACCCGACGACCAGCATCGCCGCGAGCACGATGGCGGTGCCGGGGAGGATCGCCTTCCGCATCGCCGCGGAGCCCGTCGCGACGACGATCCCGCCCTTGACGACCGTGTTCGAGGCCGCCGCCAGCGTGACCGCAGTCGCGGCCGTGTCGAGGTCGACCGACCCGCCCGGCCCGCTCAGCTCCGCCATCGAGAGCGTCACCGCGTCGACGTCGGCGAGGCCGGAGGCGACGGCCGAGGCGTAGAGGCCGGTCGTCCCGAGGTACATCTCGGCGGCCTTCGACACGACCAGGATCACGGCGTAGAGCGCCCCGAACGCGAGGGCCGATTTGAGCTCGAACGGGTTCGTGAAGGCGGCCTGCTCGTCGGGGTCGGCCTCGCCCTCCTTCTCGGCCTTCCGGTTGCGGGCCCACAGGAACGCGGCGTACGCGAGCCCGGCCACGCCGCCGGCCGTGATCGCCGGCCACACGGCACCGAGGAGCGGGCGGTTCACCACGCCCGCCTCGACGAGCACGCGGGCGAACATGACGGCCCACGCCGCGAACACGCCCATCGCGAGCGCGCCCGACAGCGCCTCCTTCGCCTTGCTCCGCTCGGCGAACGACAGCGTCGTCGCCGTCGACGAGGCCAGCCCGCCGACGAGGCCCGTCAGCCCGACCCCGCGCGTGGCGCCGACGACCTTCGTCAGGACGTAGCCGAGGAACGAGATGCCTGAGATGAACACGACCATCAGCCACACCTTGAACGGGCTGACGACGTCGAACGGCGGCGGGCCGTACGTCTCATCCGGCAGAACCGGCAGGATGAGCGCGCTGACGGCCGCGAACTTCAGCGCCGCCTCGAGCTCTTCCTCCTTCAGCGCCCTTACGAACCGCCGCGACTCGGGCTTGAGCTCCAGGAGGATCGCCACGGCCACACCCACCGCGGCGACGACGCCGAGCGCGCCGGTAAGGCAGAGCGCGCCGAGGAGCGTCGTCACGAGGGCGGCCACCTCGGTCGTGAGCCCGACGTCCCCGCGGGCCACGCCGGCCCGGTACGCCGCGACCGCGAACGCGCCGACGGCGAGGAGCACGGCGGCCACAATCCATGGGCTGTCCAACACGGCCGAGAGGTACGCGCCGAGGCCGCCCGCGAGGGCGAGGAGCGGGAACGTCCGGATGCCGGCGTAGGGCGACGACGCGCCGTTTTCCTCGCGCCGGTGCTGGAACTCGCGCTGGGTTCCGATGAGGAGGCCGAGCGCGAGGGCCGCGCCGAAGCGGCCGAGGAGGGCGACGGGGTCGGTGGGCACAGGGTCGAGCGAGCGGGTTACCGGAACGTTACGCGGCCTACCCGCAAGCCGCTGGTCGGTTCACTCCCCCCGCCTCGGTCGACGGGCCGGCCGAGGCGGAGTGCCCCACACGCCGCGGCGCCGTCGAGGGCTCCCCTCTCTCCATGCGCCTCGTCGCCACGCTCACGGCCCTCCTCACGCTGACGGCAGCGTTCGCCCCGGTCCTTGGGCGGGCCCCTTTTCAACCGCCCGGCAGCGGCGTAACCTCAGCGGCCCTAACGGCCCCCGACACGATTCGTCCTGCACGCATGTCCGCCCGGTTCGCTGCCCTTTTCGTCCTCGCCCTCACTCCCCTCGCCGCTGCGCAGACCTACGACGGCGCGCTCGGTCCCGGCGACGACCAGCTCCCGTCCGGCGAGTACGCCGACGTCTACACAGTCGACGTCGCGGCCGGCGGCGTGGTCGAGGCGACGCTGACCTCGTCGGCGTTCGACACCTACCTCGTCGTGGTCGCGCCGGACGGAACGCAGGAGGAGAACGACGACGACGGCAGCACCTCGCGATCCGCCCTCCGGGTGCCCTCCGCCGCGGGCGGGACGCACCAGGTGGTCGTGACGAGCTACGCCGCCGCCGAGGCCGGGACCTACCGCCTCGTCGTCACGACCGGCGGCGGGGCGACCCTCCCCGTCACGAAGGGCCGCCGGACGCCGGCAGCGCCACCGTCCGCCTCGGCGACTCCGCCGGCCCCGACGCCGAGGCCGGCGACGGCTCCCGCGGCCCGGCCCGCCGCGGCGCCGCGCACCAGATCGGCGTGCGTGACGCCGCCGCCCGCGACGCGGCGCCGGCTCCACGCCCAGGGCGTCGTGACCGACTGCGCCGGCCGCCCCCTCGCGGGCGTCGAGGTCCGGATCAGCGGCGTCACCGCGGCTGGCGAGCGCGTCGGGATGTCGGCCGTGACGGACGGGCAGGGCCGTTACGCCACCCGCGTCCCCGACGGGTTCTACCGCGTCGCAGCCGAGCACACGGTGCAGTGGCAGGGCCGTCCGGCCGGCTTCGCCCTCGCGCCCGCCGACGGCGACGACGAGCAGCAGGACGCGGCCGCCGGGATCGCCGAGAACCTCGTCTGGCGGCTCAGCGGCCTCCGGCCGGGCGAGACGGCCGGCGTCGAGGGCGCCTACGGCGAGGCCCAGAAGTACTACGGCGCCCAGATCCAGGTGACGAGCGAGGAGCACGGGTTCTCCGGCCTCTACTTCCCCGCCGGCTCGACACTGGCCGTGACGCTCACGCCGGCGGGCCCGCTCGTCGACGGCTCGGCCGGGGCGCCGCTCACCTTCACCAAGGCGTTCGACCGCGACGCGACCTCGTCCATTCACTGGTACCTCACCGACGTCCCCGTCGGCCCGTACGCGCTCGCGGCGACGCTCACCCTCCCCGACGGGACCCCCGAGGCGGTCGGCTCCAAGCCGAGCCTGGCGTTCTCCGCTCCGTTCGCGCCCGCGACGGACGTCCGGTTCGTCCCCGGGTCGTTCGGGGACATCGACATGCTCCAGGTCACGCTCCAGACGCGCGACCGCTCGGGCGACTAGCTGGCTTCGGGCCGGGCCGGCTCGCCAGGCAGGCCGTCGCCGGTGTCGGGCGGGAGCGGCTTGCCGAGCCCGTCGTCGGCGACCTCCTCCATCTCGGTCCAGACGTCGGCCGGGGCGCGGTCGGCGAGAACCACGAGGGCGTCGCCGGGCAGGGGGACGATGTCGGCGTCTTCGGCGTAGACGCGGACCTTCTCGCCGCGGACGAGGAACAGCGGCGTCACGAGTTGCTCGGCCGTGTCGGCCTCGTCGAGGAGCGCCGCCAGCGTCCGCTCTTCCGTGAGGCGGACGACGTGGACGCCGGCGCCGGCGTTGAGCCGCTCGTCGAGCGCCGTGAACGTCGCGTCCGTCGCGAACAGCGGCCGCCCGCGGAGGTGCCGTGGGATCTCGGTCGCCGGGCTCTTTGGCCCGTCGGCTCGCATCGGGAGTTGGTAGACCTCCTCCGACTCGAACACCTCGCCAAAGTGGAGCGCCGCGAGCGCGTTGACCTCGTCGTTCGGCGTGACCGCCAGGAGCCGGCCGACCCCGCTCAGCTCGAGGTCGTCGATCACGCCCTCGGCCAGGATGTTGGCGCGCTGCGCGTCGAGGCCAGCCCGCTTCGCGAGACGGACGTTCCGCGCGTTCGCGTCGATGAGGAGCACGCGGACACCGAGCTCCTGAAGCGCCTGGGCCACGCGCCGGACCCACCCCTGCGCCCCGACGAACAGGACCCCTTGGGGGTCCGGCTGGGCCAGCCCGAGCCACCGCGCAAGCGGCGAGATCGTCAGCCCGTAGACGGCGACCGTGCCCACGATGACGAGGAACACGACGGGCACGATCCGTTCGGCCTCGGCCGGGAAGAACTCGGCGAGGCGGAACGAGAACAGGCTTGCCACGGCCGCCGCCACGATCCCACGCGGCGCCAGCCATGACAAGAACGCCTGCTCGCGCCAGTCCAACCCCGTCCCCAACGACGACAGCACGACGGCGAGGGGCCGGACGAGCAGCATCAGCGCGGCCAAGAACCAGAGCGGGCCCGGGGCCAGCATGATCTCGAACGCGCTCGGCTCCAGCCGCGCCGAGAGCACGATGAACAGGAGGGAGATCAAGAGCACCCGCAGGTCCTCCTTGAACTCGACGATCCGGCGGACCGAGACGTAGGGCTGGTTCGCCATGATGATTCCGAGCAGCGTCGCTTCCAGGAGCCCGGCCTCCTCCTGGAGTGAGTTCGAGATCGCGAACGCGGCGATGACCACCATGAGGGCCACCGGGTTCTGGAGCCAGTCCGGCACGAGCCGACGGTGGAGGAGGAGGATCAGGAGCGCCGCCGACAGGACGGCCACGCCCACGCCGACGACGATCTCGAAGGCGATCCCCTCGGCCAGCGCCGCCCACGGCGACGAGTGCCCGGCCTCGGCCGGCTCGTGGAGCAGGATGACCGTCTCGAGCACGAGAACGGCCAGAATCGCGCCGATCGGGTCGATCGTGATCCCCTCCCACTTCGCGACGGTCCCCACCCGTCCTGCGGGCCGGACGTGGCGGAGGAGCGGGAGCACGACGGTCGGGCCGGTGACCGTGAGGAGCGCGCCGAGCACGATCGCGACCTCCCACGAGAACCCGGCGAGGTAGTGGGCCCCGACGGCCCCGAGCACGCCCGTCACGAGCACGCCGATCGTGATGAGGTTGACGACGGCCTTGCCGACCTCGCGGAACTCGTCGAACCGGAGCGTCAGCCCGCCCTCGAACAGGATGATCCCGACCGCCAGCGAGACGAACGGGAACAGCCACTCCCCCTGGAGCGCGTCCTGCGGGAGGAACCCCGTGACGGGGCCGGCGAGGAACCCGAAGCCCAACAGCAGCAGGATTGAGGGGAACTTCGTCCGCCACGCGAGCCACTGCGCCCCGATGCCGAGGACGACGACGGCGGCGATGGTGACGAGCGGAGTGGTCATACAGGGGGCGCTGGCGAGCCCCAAACTACGGCCGGGTGCCCGGCGGTCTCGTCGGAGGACGGCCGCCGTTCCGAACCCACGCCCCGGGCCAGAGTCTCACGCCGACACCGCCCCTGCGCCCATGCCCGAATGGCCTGCCCTCCCCCCGCTCGCCGATTGGCGACCGACCGCCGACGCCGTCCACCTCTGGACCCAAATCCTCGGGAAGGTCCGCCTCGACCGGATGCCGTGGACCAACCACGCGTGGCACTCGGCCCTGTACGTCTCGCCGCGGGGCCTGACGACCGGCCTGCTCCCCGCCGACGGGGTCGAGGTCGAGCTCGACGTGGTCGGCGACCGGCTCCGCGTCCGGTCCGCCTCGGGCGACGAGTGGGGGTTCGCGCTCGGCCCGATGTCGGTCGCCGACTTCTATCGCCACACGCTCGACGCGCTCGCCGAGGCGGGCGTGGAGCCCGACGTCTGGCCCGAGCCGGTCGAGCGTCCCGGCCCCGTGGCCTCGTTCCCCGACGACGACGCGGTCCGCCCGTACGACGCCGAGGCGGTCCGGGCGTTCTGGGGCGCGCTCCGGCAGGCGCACCGCGTGATGACGACGTTCCGCGCCCGGTTCGTGGGCAAGGCCAGCCCGGTCCACTTTTTCTGGGGCGCCTTCGACCTCGCGGCAACGCGCTTTTCGGGCCGCCCCGCGCCGCCGCATCCCGGCGGCGCCCCGAACCTCGCCGACTGGGTGATGCGGGAGGCCTACTCCCACGAGGTGTCGAGCGCCGGCTTCTGGCCCGGCGGCGACCTCGGCGAGGCCCATTTTTACGCGTACGCCTACCCCGAGCCCGACGGCTTCCGCGACCACCCGGTCGAGCCCGCCGCCGCGCGCTACGATGCCGACCTCGGCGAGTACCTCCTCCCGTACGAGGCGGTCCGCACCGCCGCCGACCCGGACGCCGCGCTTCTCGCGTTCCTCCAGACGACGTACGAGGCCGCCGCCGACTACGCGGGGTGGGACCGCGAAGCCCTCGAGTGCGAGCTGCCGCCGGCTCGCGGGTGAAGAGCACGCGGCGACGAACGAGCGGAGTCCGCCCTCCGTTCATGCGCGGCCTACCTTTGGTTGTCACCCCGCCTCCCGATGCCCACCGCGTCGCCCCTCTCGTCCGTGCTCCCCTGGCTGCTCGTGGCCGCGCTCGCCCTCGCGGCCCCCGCGTGCCAGTCGTCTGAGGCCACACCGGCGGCGCCCGCCGCCCCGGCCGACTCGGCCCGCCTCGACGTCGAGGTGGGACCGGTCGCCCTGACGCCCGCGCCCGACACGGCCCGCGCCCGCCCACCGCTGCCCGACGGGTTCGTGCGGCTGAGCGAGGCGGCGCCCCAGATCGCGCTGGAGATCCGCTACCACACGGCGTACAACTTCGTCGGGACGCCCATCGACGGGTACCTCGCGGCCGAGTGCGTCCTGACGGAGGAGGCCGCCGACGCGCTCGCCGAGGCCGCCGACGCGCTCGCCCGCGACGGCCTCGGCCTCAAGGTCTACGACTGCTACCGCCCGCAGCGGGCCGTCACGCACTTCGTCCACTGGGCGAACGACCGCGACGCGACCGCGATGAAGGAGGCGTTCTACCCCGAGGAGCCGAAGGGCTCGCTGTTCTCGCGCGGCTACATCGCCACGCGGAGCGGCCACAGCCGAGGCTCGACGGTCGACCTCACGCTGGTCCGCCTGCCCGTCGCCGCGTCGGTCCGGACGCGCTATCCGGACCCCGACGCCGGCCCGCTCCCCCGGTGCGACCGACCGCTCTCGACGCCGACCGGGCCCGATCTTCGGGGCGGCGGCCGGTTCCCGGAGGGCGACCTCGACATGGGCACCGCCTACGACTGCCTGAGCCCGGCCTCCGCGACCGACAGCCGGGCCGTCTCGGCCGAGGCCCGCCGCAACCGCGGGCGGCTCCGGACGGCCATGAGCGCATCCGGCTTCCGCAACTACGCCCAAGAGTGGTGGCACTACACGCTCCGCGACGAGCCCCACCGCACCTACTTCGACTTCCCAGTGGAGTAGGCGAGTGATGGGTGAAGGGGAATGAGAGGACCCGTCCGTACCCTCCTCGCTCCGCTCGTCTCTCTTCCCCGATGAACCGCCGCGACCTCCTCCGCTCCGGCGCCGCACTCGGTGCGCTGGCGGCCCTGCCCCGGACGGCGACCGCCGCCGTCCGCCCCGCCGCGCCCGTCGTCGTGGCGACGTGGGACAACCGAATCGCCGCCGCCGCGGCGTGGGACGTGCTCCGGTCGGGCGGCTGGGCCCTCGACGCCGCCGAGGCCGCCGCCCGCGTCCCCGAGGCCGACCCCGACGACCACTCCGTCGGCCTCGGGGGGCACCCCGACCGCGACGGCCGCGTCACGCTCGACGCCTGCGTCATGGACGAGCGCCACCGCTGCGGCGCCGTCGCCGCCGTCGAGGACGTCCTCCACCCGGTCTCGCTCGCGCGGATGGTCATGGAGCGGACGCCCCACGTGATGCTGGTCGGCGAGGGCGCGCGGGAGTTCGCGCTCAGCCAGGGCGTCGAGCCCGTCGACCTCCTCACGCCGGAGGCCGAGGCCGCGTGGCGCGAGTGGATGGAGACCGCCGAGTACGCCCCCGCCGTCAACAGCGAGCGCCGCGACCGGCCGAGCGGCCACGCCGACGACCACGACACGATCGGCGTCCTCGCCCTCGACGCCGACGGCCGCCTCTGCGGGACCTGCACCACGAGCGGCCTCGCCTACAAGATGCGCGGGCGCGTCGGCGACAGCCCGATCCTGGGCGCCGGCCTGTTCGTCGACGGCGGCACGGGCGGGGCCGTCGCGACGGGGCACGGCGAGGAGGTCATCCGCGTGGCCGGCGCGAGCGCCGCGGTCGAGGCCCTCCGGCACGGGCGCTCCGCACAGGACGCCGCGTGGTCCGTCGTCGAGCGGATCGCCCGCGTCACGCCCTCCGACCCCGAGGCCATCCAGATCGGCGTGCTCGTGCTGGGACCGGACGGCGAGGTCGGCGCGGCCGGGCTCCAGCCGGGGTTCAACTACGTCGTCACGCGGCCGGACGCGGACCCAGCGCCCGACGCGGTCGGCGAGGTCACGCACCGGGAGCCCGTCGAGGGCGGCCTGACGTTCCTGATCGAGGCGCCGTCCGTCCGCGGGTAGTCCCGCCTCGGCGCCGAGGCGGGCCTAGTCGATGGGCTCGGCGACGACGGCCAGCGCGACCGTCTCCGTATCGAGGCACTCCGGGTCGCCCTCGCACGAGTCGGCCAGCACGTCGCCCTCGACGTACTCGATCTGCACGCGCCGGTCGACGATCACGTTCGAGTCGCACACCGAGTAGTCGGCGTGGACGGTCTCGGTCGCGCCGCCGTCGGTGCGGACCGTGAGGTAGCACGAGACGTCGCCGCTCTCCATGTCCGTCACGACGCCGCGCGTGGGCACGGACGTACCGGCCAGCTCGACCCGCGGCGGGCCCGTCGTGTCGACCTCCGCGGCCGCGTCGAGCGCGGGGCCGGCCGCCTCGGTGGTCTCGTTGGACTGGACCTCGACCTCGCCGGGGATCGGGGCCGCGTCGGTCTCGCCAGAGTCGGAGGCGCACCCGGCCGCGACGAGGGCGAGGGCGAGGAGGGTGGAGCGGAGCATCGGACCAGAAAGAGGGGCGCGGGTGTACGGCGGGGCGAGCGGGGCGATCCCGCTACTCCGGGACGTAGTCGAACGCGCCGATGGGGCCGGGGAACACGACCGGGCTCTCGCTCCCGTCCACCGCCACGGCCGAGACGCCGAACAGGTAGTTGTCGATGACGACGTTCTCGAGCGTGTACCGCTGACGGGCCTCGCCCGAGTCCGGGACGTAGACCGACCACTGCCACTGGGGCTCGGTCGTCAGCCGCCAGTGGACCCGGAAGCCAGCGAGCTGGGGGTTCGCAGCTGCGTCCGGACGGTCCCACTCCAGTGTCGTGCTCGGCTGGACCGCGCCGTCGATGCCGACGTTCGAGGGCGGCGCCGGCGCGCCCGCCAGCCCGGCCAGCGTCACCGCGTTGAGCGCCGTCAGCTTGGCGGCGTACTGGAAGTCGACGTACTCGACCGTGTCGCCGAAGTGACGAGGGGTGCCATCGGGGTACGTCTCCGTGCGGAGGTCCTGGTGCTGGCGGTCGTAGTGCTCGTGCGTCTCCATGATCCGGACGCCCGGGTACCCGACGTTCGTAAACGGCGTGTGGTGGCCGCCCCGCCCGAACCGGTCGAGCCGGTAGACCATCATGATGTCGAGGTTGCGGATGTACTGGTCCGCCATCCGGTCGACGACGCGGGCGAGGTTCCGGCTCGGGCCGTCGACCTCGCCGCCCGTGAACCGGCGGAGCCGCGCCTCACGCTCAGTCTCGATGGGCCGCGTGGCTTCGGAGAACACGCGCGCGGATGTGTTGTCGCACACGCCGTCGATCCCGCAGCTATTTCCGATCATGTCGTTGTTGAGGACGGCCTCGATGAACCAGCCCTCCTCGCGCGCCGTCTCGGCCATGATCTGGCCGCCGAACAGGCCCTGCTCCTCCCCGCTGAGCCCGGCGTAGACGATGGTCCCAGGGAACTCGTACTGGCTGAGGACGCGGGCCGCCTCGATGGTGCCGGCCATCCCCGAGGCGTTGTCGTTGGCGCCCGGCGAGTCGCTCGTCGCGTCGAGCGCGTCGCTCACCCGGCTGTCGATGTCGCCCGACATCACGACGTAGCGGTTCGGGTCGCTCGTCCCGCGCTGGATGGCAAGGATGTTGACCACGTCGGTCGGCTCCGGAATGCGCGCCTCGCCCGAAATCGTCCGTCGCTGCTCGACGACCTCGAGGCACCCGCCGCAGGCCGCGGAGATCCGCTCGAACTCGGCCCGGATCCACCGCCGCGCCGCGCCGATCCCGCGCGTGTCGCTGGTGGTGTCGCTGAGCGTGTGACGCGTCCCGAACCCCGCGAGCGTCCGGATGTCGGCCTCGATCCGGTCCTGAGAAACAGCCGCCGCGATGTCGTAGAGCCGCTGGACCTCGGCCGGTGGGGCCGTGCCGCCGACGAGCGAGTCGGGCCAGGAGCGGTCGGCCGGGCGGCCCTGCTCGACGCCGGGCTGGGCGAGCGCGACGGGGGCGAGGAGACAGACGAGAAGGGCGAGGCGCATGGGGCGAAATCGATTCGTTCGACGGGTCCGGGCAACCTACGCCGCTCCGAGACCGGGCAGGGCGGGCGGACGTAGAAGGGCCCTCCTCTCCCCCATCCCGATGACGCTCGACCGCGCCTTCCTCGACCAGTCCTTGACCCTCCTCCGCGGCGAGTGGCTGCCCAAGATCGAGGCGGCCGCCGAGGCGCTCGGCGAGGACGACCTGTGGTGGCGGCCGAACGAGCGGACCAACAGCGCCGGGACGCTGTGCGTCCACCTCGCCGGCAACCTCCGCCAGTGGATCGTCGCCGGCCTCGGCGGGGCGCCGGACGTCCGCGACCGCCCGTCCGAGTTCGCCACGACCGGCGGACGCGACGCCGCCGACGTGCTCGCCGACCTCCGTGCGGCGGTCGAGGAGGCCTGCGCCGTGATCGACGGGCTCGACGAGACCGCCCTCCTCCGCACCTACGCCATCCAGGGGCGGGAGCCGACAGGCCTCCGCGCGGTGTATCACGCGGTCGAGCACTTCGCGATGCACGCCGGGCAGATCGTCTGGATCGCCAAGGCCCGCGACGGCGCGGTCCGCTTCTACGAGGACGACCCCGAGGGCCGCGCGCGCCTGCTGTGGACGGCCACGCCCCACGGGCCGATCGCACCGTAACGGGCCGGCCGCTGGGGGGACGAGCAGGCCCGGTGCGCCGAGAGGTCCGCCGAGGGGGCTTGAGGCCACCCGCCTCGGGGCCTCCGTGGGGAACTGCGCACGGACGGCACGCTCCTGGCCCGTGGGGGGAGACGTCAATTCGCGTCGCCCCCCAGCCCGCTCCCGCGGCCCGGACGGTACGCCCGGTAACGCCCGCGTTACGGTTCGCCCCCTCGAATCCGATGAAACTGTTCCCCAAACTGATCCTGGCGTTCAGCGTCGCGGCCCTCATCTGCTCGGCCTTCGGGGCCGCCATCGTCCACGCCATCGACGTGGCGGCCGAGGAGAGCGCGCAGGCGACGGCCCAGCGGGTCGAGGCGGCCACAGAGCCGACGCGCGCGGTCGTCCGTGACGCGCTCTCGGCCCTCCGAGCCGACACGTCCGACGCGGCGGCCGAGGCCCGGGCCATCCTCGCGACCACCCCCGCCCCCGCCGCGACCGACGACCTCGCGACGGCGCGGGCCGCGCTCGCCCCCGCGCGGCGCTATGGGCTCGCGCTCCTCGTCGTCCCCTTCCTGCTGGCGCTCGGGCTCGGCGTCCTGATCTCGAGGACGCTCGGGCGTCGGCTCCGGCAGATCGCCGAGGGCGCGCGGGCGATCGGCGCGGGCGACCTCACCGTCCGGCTCCACGACACGTCGGCCGACGAGGTCGGCGAGGTCGCGCGGACGCTCGACGAGACGGCGGCGGCGCTCGCCAAGAGCATGGTTTCGCAGGCCCACCTCGACGCCATCATCGAGTCGATCCCCGACCCGTTCGGCGTGATCGACGGAGAGGGGAACGTGGTCCGGGTGAACCAGGCGGCGGCGGCCGTCTTCGAGCGGGAGGCCGACGAGATCGCGGGGATGCCGGCCATGGACTTTTTCGCGTCGCAGCCGGAGGAGGTCATGGCCTTCGCGATGGCCCTCTCCGGCAACGACGCCATCACCGGGCTCGACTCCACGTTCCAGCGGCCGAGCGGCGAGCGCGTCCCGGTCCGCCTCTCGGCCGCCAAGCTCCCCGTCGACGGAGAGGGGCGCGGGGGGCTCGTCCTCGTGGCCCAGGACGTCACGGAGGTCCGCCAGACGCACGAGGCGCTCGTGTCGGCCAAGGAGGCCGCCGAGGAGGCGAACCAGGCCAAGAGCGAGTTCCTCGCCAACATGAGCCACGAGATCCGGACGCCGCTCAACGGCGTGATCGGGATGACCGGCCACCTCCTCGACACCGACCTCTCAGAAGAGCAGCGCGAGTTCGCCTCGGTCATCCGGTCGTCGGGGGAGGCCCTGCTCGGCGTGATCAACGACGTCCTGGACTTCTCGAAGATCGAGGCCGGGATGCTCGAGCTCGAGGCCCAGCCCTTCGACATCCGGACGTGCGCCGAGGACGCGCTCGACCTCGTGGCGTACCGGGCCTCCGAGAAGGGGCTCGACCTGGCCTACGAGATCGGTGACGACGTGCCGGCCCGCGTCGTCGGCGACGCGACGCGGCTGCGGCAGGTCCTCGTCAACCTCCTCGCCAACGCCGTCAAGTTCACCGAGGCGGGCGAGGTCGTGCTCGAGGTGGCCCCCTGCGACCCCGAGGCCGTCCCGGGCCACGTCTGGGACCTCGACGACTGCGAGGCCGGGCTCCACCTGAGCGTCCGCGACACCGGCATCGGGATCGCGCCCGACCGACTGGAGGCCCTGTTCGACCCGTTCACCCAGGCCGACGCGTCAACGACGCGCCGCTACGGCGGCACCGGACTCGGCCTCGCCATCTCGCGCAGCCTCGTCGACGCGATGGGCGGCCGGATCTGGGCCGAGAGCACGCCGGGTCGCGGGACCACCTTCCACGTCGCCGTCCCGGCCGAGGCCGTCCCGGGAGCCCAGCCGGCCGGGACCTGTGACGGGATCGCCGCGCTGTCCGGGAAGGGCGTCCTCATCGTGGACGACAACGAGACGAACCGCCGGATCCTCCAGGTCCAGGCCGAGAAGTGGGGCCTCGTGCCGACCGTGACGGCGTCGGCCGACGAGGCGCTGGCGTCCGTCGACGGCGGGGCCGCGGTCGCCGTCGCGATCCTCGACTACCAGATGCCGGACGTCGACGGGGCGGAGTTGGCGCGGGCGCTCCACGCGCGCCGGCCGGAGCTCCCGCTCATCGTCCTCTCGTCGATGCACCTGGCGCCGGACGTCCCGCCGGGCGTCCTCGCTGCCAGCCTGACCAAGCCCATCAAGACGGGCCAGCTCTGCCGCGCTATCGTCGACGCCGTCGGGCCGGTCGAGGCGCCCGCGGAGCCCGCCGCCCCACCCGCCACCGTCTCTCCCCTCCCGATGCCCGACGCCCCCCGCCCCTCGCCGCTCCGGATCCTCCTGGCCGAGGACAACGTCGTCAACCAGCGGGTCATCGGGCTCACGCTCGCCCGAACCGGCTACCGCCACGACATGGTGACCGACGGAGACGAGGTGCTCCCGGCCCTCCGCCAAGCCGCCGACGCCGGCCGCCCCTACGACGTCGTGTTCCTCGACCTCCGGATGCCCCGCGTCGACGGGATCGAGGCCGCCCGCCGCGTCCGCAGCGCCGACGTGCCCCAGCCGCGGATCGTGGCGATGACGGCCGACGTGACGGCGGCCAAGCGCGAGGCCTGCTTCGCGGCCGGCTTCGACGGGTTCCTCGGCAAGCCGCTCGACCGCGAGGCCCTCTCCCGCGTCCTCGACGACATCGAGCGGGCGGTTCACGGCACCGCGGCGGCGCCCGAGCCCCCGGCCTCCGATCGCACGGCGTTCCCTACGCTCTCCGAGATGGCCTGCGGCGACGAGGACCTCTTCCTGAGCCTCCTCGCCGACGCCCGCGTCGAGATCGAGGCCGGGCTCACGGCGACCAAGGCCGCCCTCCGCAACGAGGATCTCCGCGAGGCCGGCCGCCACGTTCACACGCTCAAGTCCGTCGCCGGCCTCCTCGACGCGAGCGAGCTCTACGCCCTCTGCGCCGCGACCCAGGACGCCGCCGACGCGGGCTCGCTCGTCGAGGCCGTCCAGGCGTTCCTCCCGCTCTACGCCCACGCGCAGGGGACGCTGGAGGCGCTCGACGCGGTCCTCCCGGCGTCCGGCGCGCCGCCCGTCCACGCCGCGCTCTCGGCCATCCCCGTGACCGAGTCGATGGCCTGACCCGCCCGCCTCTGCCCCGAGGCGGACCGAGCTAGACGGCCGCCAGGAGCACGGCGTAGCCGACGGCGCCGAGCGCGAACGGCCAGAACCGGCTCGCCCGCTCCTCGGGGAGCTCCTCCTTCAGCACGTTCAGGACGATCCCGCCGGCCAGGAACGAGACGAGGCCGGCGATCACCGCCGGGTGGATCCGCTGGACCAGCCCGACCGCCGCGCCGGCCACGACGGCCAGGGCCAGCACCCACCGCCCGACCCGGTCGTACCGCTCCTTGTGGTGCTGCCGGAGCCCGTAGTCGTTGACGAAGAAGTGGAGGGCCATGGCGACCCAGAAGAGGACGAGCCCGGTCGCAGTCGCGCCTTCGCCCTCGCCGAGGAGGTAGCCCACGAGGACGTTGTAGAGCCCGTAGCTGGCCATGTGGAGCCAGAACACGCCGGGCCCGGTCCGGTCCGCACCGGCCTCGTCGCCGTCCTCGCGGGAGGTCGTGGCGGCCCGCTCCAGCCCGTAGAACACGACGAGCCCGAGGAGCGACAGCAGCCACACGTGGCCCTCGCCGATGACGACCTCGGTGAGGCCCGTCTCCTGAAGCGTCTCCTGCCCGGCCGCGACCTGTGGCAACAGGTGGGCGAAGACGTACGCCACGGAGATCCCGCCCGCCAGCGACAGCCAGCGGCTCCGCGGCACGACGGCGAGAAACCGGAGCGTCCCGGCGACGACGTGGACGAGCGCGAGGCCAGCAGAGAGGAGGAGCGCGAGCACCCCTCGAACCTAGCCTCGGCGACTCCGTGGCGACGGGTGCGTCTCTCCTTCCACCGGGGGCGGACTGCGGCGAGGGGGACGTCGGCGACTCTCCCCACCTCGACGCCGAGGCGGGAGGAGACAGGGAGCGCCGTCAACCGTCGGGCGTAGGCCGGGTCCACAGCCACGCTCCCGATGCTGCGCCTCCTCCCCTCGCTCCGGCCCACGCATCGGCCGTCCCGGCTCCCGGTGCCGCATCGGGCGCGGTCCGTGCGGCGCCGCCGCGCCACGCGGTGGGCTGTCGCCGAATGGCGCGCAGATGTCTCGCCACCCATCCAGCGGGCGCGAGACTACGTCGCCGTCCGCGTCGGCGAGGTGCGGACGCTCGATGAGCTGGCGGAGGTGGCCGGGCTCAGCCGGTACCACTTCGCGCGACGGTTCCGCGACGAGGTCGGCGAGCCGCCGTGGGCCTACGTCCGGCGCGTCCGGGCCGAGCAGGCGCGACGGCTTCTGGAAAGCGGCGCCTCGCCGGCCGAGGTCGCCTACGCGACGGGCTACACCGACCAACCCCACCTCACGCGCGACCTCCGCGAGCGCTTCGGGCGGACGCCCGGCCAGATCCGACGACAGGCGGACTCCGGCGACGAGAACCGCAAGGACGTTCAAGATCCCGAGGCGGTCGCGGGCTGATCCTGGGGCACGCCCTCCCCGGATCCCATGCCTGACGACCGCGACGAGCCGCTCGTCCTCCCCACTCCCCTCTCCCGCCGCGTCGACGACGCCCTGTTCGACGCACGGACCGTCGTCATCAGCGGCGGGATCGACCAGGATCTCGCCGGGTCCGTCATCGCGCGGCTCACGGCGCTGTCGGCGGCCTCCGCCGACGACGTCACCATCGTCGTCAACTCGCCCGGCGGGCACGTCGAGTCGGGCGACACGATCCACGACTTCGTCCGGTTCGTGACGCCGCGCGTGCGGATGCTCGGCACGGGCTGGGTGGCGAGCGCGGGCGCCCTGATCTACGTGGCCGTCCCGCGCGAAGGCCGGTTCTGCCTGCCGAACACGCGGTTCCTACTGCACGAGCCGTCGGGCGGCGTCCGCGGCGTGGGGAGCGACATCGAGATCGAGGCCGACCAGATCCTCCGGATGCGCGAGCGGCTGACCCAGATTTTCGCGCGGCAGACCGGCCAGCCGGTCGAGCGGATCCGCGAGGACACGCGGCGCAACTTCTGGCTCGATGCCGAGGCCGCCGTCGAGTACGGCCTCGTCGGGCGGATCGTCGAATCGGCCTCCGAGATGGCGTAGGGGGAAATCGGAGAACGCGTGGAGGCGGGAGGTCAGGCCGGCAGCCTATCTGGACTAGATCTAAGTTTGGACCCAGTCCAGATAAGGCTCTATGCCCACACCGCCCCCCCTCTCCGACCTTCGCCTCGCCCAATCTGACCGGGGCGTCGTGGCGCGGTGCCCATGCTGTGGCGACCTCGACCTCCAGTTCGACGGCGTCGGCGTGACGCTCTCGTCGGCGCAGCTCCGTCAGATGCGGCGCGCGCTAGCCGCCGTCCACGCCGAAAAGGACGCACGTTGGGGGTGGGCCCTCCGTACGGAGACCACGCGGGAGTCGGCGGTCTTCCGCCTCGTCGGCGACGACGCCGAAGACCTGGCGGGCCTCCTCGACGCGGCCGTAGCCGTCCTAGACCTGGATGCCCTCCTCCTCAACGCGCTCGCCCCTCGCCCCACCGCGTGATGCGGATCGCCCTCCTCACAGCGCTCCTCGCCGTGTCGGTGCCCGCCGCTGCGGGGCAGGTCGTCCGCGGGCGCGTCACGGACACCGATACGGGCGCCCCCGTCGTCGGCGCAGCGATTCGGGCGTCCGAGCGCGGCTCGGCCGCCGGTGCAGACGGCGCCTTCCTCCTCACGCTCCCCGAGGCGGGGGAGGCCGCGCTCCGCATCACGGCCGTCGGGTACCAGCCGGTCGAACAGACCGTGGCAGTCGCCCCCGGCGACACGCTCCGCCTCGACGTCGCGCTCGCCCCCCGCGAGATCCGAACCGACCGCGTCGTCGTGACGGCCACGCGGACGGCGAAGGCGCTCGAAGACGTCGCCGTCCCGACGACGGTCGTCGACGCCGAGACGATCCGCCGGCAGGGCGCCGTCCGCCTCGGCGACGTGCTGGAGACGGTCCCCGGCCTCCAGCTCTTCGACGACCACGGCGGCGGCGTCCAAGTCCAGGGCTTCTCGTCCGACTACACCCTCGTCCTGCTCGACGGCGAGCCCGTCATCGGGCGGACGGCCGGGACGCTCGACGTGGACCGGCTGACGGTCGCGGGCGTCGAGCGGGTCGAGGTCGTCGCGGGGCCGTCGTCGTCGCTCTACGGGAGCGAGGCGCTCGCGGGCGTGGTCAACCTCGTGACGGCGCTGCCGGCGCCGGGGACCGAAGCGGGCGCGCTCCGCCTCCGCGCCGGCTCGTACGGGCAGACCGACGCGACGGCCGAGGCGGCTCTGGGGCGCGATGGCTGGGCCGCCCGCACGTTCGTCAACCGGTTCGGCTCCGCCGGGTACGACCTCACGCCCGACGCCTTTGGCCCGACCGTCCCGGCCTTCACCGACTGGACGGCCGACCTCCGCGCCCGCGCCAACCTCGGCGCCGCTCGGCTGAGCCTCGGTGCGCGCCTCGCCGCGCAGGACCAGTCCGGCGCGTTCGCAGGCCTCGAGGATGGCGCCGAGGTTCGCTACGACGACACGGCCAGCCGCCTCGACTGGAGCGTCCACCCCGAGCTCGCGCTCCCCCTCGGGGAGCGGTTCCGCCTCACGACGACGCTCTACGGGGCCCGCTACGCGACTGAGACCCGCTACCGCCGGCAGTCCGACGGCAGACTCTTTTACTCGGACGACTTCGACCAGCGCTATTCGAAGGCCGAGGCGCAGCTCGACGCGCTCTGGAGCGCGCGGCACCTGACCGTCGTCGGGGCCGGCGCCATCGACGAGCGACTCGCAGGCGACCGCTACGGCGAGGACGCGGCCGGGGCGGCGCCGAGCGCGCAGCAGGTCTACGCCTTCGCCCAGCACGAGTGGGCCCTGTCGCGGCTCCTCGAGGTGAATGCGAGCGCCCGGTTCGACGCGCACTCCGACTACGCGGCCCGGCTCACGCCGAAGCTGTCGGTGCTGGCCCGCCCGAGCGACGCCCTGCGCCTGCGGGCGAGCGTCGGGAGCGGGTTCAAGGCGCCGGCCTTCCGGCAGCTCTACCTCTCGTTCACGAACGCCGCCGCCGGCTACAGCGTGTTCGGGTCTACCCGCCTCGAAGAAGGACTCCGAGCCCTCGACGAACAGGGCCAGCTCGCGCAGGTCTTCCTCGACCCGGCCGCGCTCGGCGCCATCGAGGCCGAGAGCTCCGTCGCCTTCAACGTCGGCGCCGCGGTCGACCTCACGCCGGCCCTCAGGGTCGAGGCCGGCGCGTTCTGGAACGAGGTCTCGGACCTCATCGAGACCCAGCCCGTCGCGCAGAAGACGAACGGGCAGTCTGTCTTCGGCTACTTCAACCTCGACCGGGTCTACACGCGCGGGCTCGACGCCCAAGTCACGGCCCGGCCGCTGGGGGGCGTCGAGGTCGTGGGCAGCTACCAGTTCCTGCAGGCCCGCGACCGCGACCTCGTCGAGGCGCTGGAGACGGGGACCGTCTTCGGGCGCGACCTCGACGGGCGCGACACGCGCCTCACCGTCGGCGACTACGGGGGCCTGTTCGGCCGGTCGCCGCACGCCGCCATGCTCCGCGCGACGCTCACGAGGGGGTCCGCCTCGGCGTCGCTGCGGGGACGCTGGCGGAGCCGCTACGGCTACCGCGACCTCGACGGCAACGGCCTCGCCAACCGCGACGACGAGTTCGTCCCCGGCTACGCCGTCCTCGACCTCACGCTCACGAAATCGTGGGCGACGCCCGCCGGCCGCCTCCAGGCCCAGGCCGGCGCGGAGAACCTCCTCGACGTCACGCGCTCGACGCTCGTGCCGTCCCTGCCGGGCCGCACGCTCTTCGCGTCGCTCGGCCTCTCGCTGTAACCCCCACTTCCACCGCGTGCTCACCCCACGCCGCCTCATGACCCGCCTCCCCCTCTTCGCCCTCGCGGGCGCCCTCGCCCTCTCTGCCTGCGACGCGACCGAGGCCGACGAGGTCGTCGACCTCAAGGCCCAGGTCGCCGCCGACGTCGAGGCCGACCCGACCACGGGCCGCGACCCCGTGACGGGCGCCCCGATCGCCAACGACCTGTTCACGCTCTACGACCTCGACGCGGGCGAGGTCGTCCTGTCGTCGTCCGAGACCGACCCGGCCGTCCGCGCGGCCGACTCGACCTCGACGGCCTGGGACCTCGGCTTCCGCGGGACGACGATCATCGTCAACGGCGGCACGAGCGGCCCGGGCGAGGGCTCGGCCCAGCTCCTCACCGAGGCCTTCGCCGACGTGACCGAGGCGCCCGCCACCGGCTATTTCGCCGACGGCGAGAACCCCAACTGCCCGGCCGTCGAGACGCCCGGTGGGACGTTCCCCGGCGCGCCGTATGCCATCTGCACGGGCGGCGACAACGGCTGGTACAACTACAACCCCGCGAACAACCTGATCGCGCCGATCCCGGGCCGGACGATCGCCCTCACGACGGGCGACGGCGACTACGCCAAGGTCCGGATCCTGAGCTACTACCGGGGCAACCCGACCCCGCCGGACCCCTCGGCCCCGAGCCGCTACTACACGTTCGAGTACGTCGTCCAGCCCGACGGCTCGCGCGACTTCCTGACGACGGCCGCCGAGTAGCGCTCGCAGGCCCCCGACACCGCCCCTCCCCCGTTTTCATGATGTCCCGCCCTCTCCTCGTCGCCCTCCTCGCGCTCCTGATGCCGAGCGCGATGGCCCAGTCCGCCGACACGCCCGGCCTCCTCGTGATGGCCCACGGCGGTGACCCCGCCTGGAACGCCTCGGTCGAGGACGCGCTCGCCCCGCTCCGCGAGCTCTACCCCGTCGCCCTCGCCTTCGGAATGGCCGACCCGGCCTCGCTCGGTGCCGGCCTCGGGGAGCTCGCGGACCAAGGCGCCGAGCGCGTGGCCATCGTCCGACTGTTCCTCGACGGACGCTCGTTCCTCCACCAGACCGAGTACTTCCTCGGGCTCCGGGACGACCCGCCCGCCCAGTTCGTCCTCCACGGCGCGCACGGGGCGCCGGCCGGCCGCGGGGCCGGGAGCGGACACGGGGCCACCCGTGGGCACGCTCAGGCCGGGCATGGAAGCGGGCACGCCGCCGGGCACGGGGCCGCGTCGGCGACGCCGGAGCCCGTCGCCCACGGCCTCGACCTCGCCCTCTCGCTCGACGGGCTCATGAAGGCCGACGAGGTCGCTCTGATCCTGGCCGCACGGGCAGAGGCGATCAGCCAGTCGCCCTCAGAGGAGTCGGTCCTCGTCCTCGCCCACGGCACCGGCGACGACGTCGAGAACGCGCGGTGGATCGCGGCGATGGAGCGCCTCACGGGCGACCTCCGCGCCGACGGCTACCACGCGGTCCGCGTCGAGACGCTCCGGGAGGACTGGCCGGAGCCGCGCGCAGCGGCCGAGCGGGCGATCCGCGGGTACGTCGAGGCCGAGACCGAGGCGGGCCGGCGCGTGCTCGTCGTCCCGTTCCGGCTGTCGGGCTTCGGGCCGTACCGCGACGTGCTCGAGGGGCTCGACTACACGGCATCGGAGGCCGGCATCCTCCCGCACGCCGCCGTGACGGACTGGGTGGACCGGGAGTACCGCGCGCTCGTCGCCCGCGCGGGCTGGGCGTCCCCCACGCCCTGAAACCCGCGCGGTGCGGATCCGTCCGCGCCGTACGTTGACGTCCTCCCCGCCCGACGTCGGGCGGGGCCGCCCCATGGCTCGAACCTCGTCCATCGCCGCCCGCCTCGTGCTCGTGCTCGCGCTGCTCGTGAGCACGCAGGGCGCGCTGTTGGTGCGCGGCCTGTTCGAGGTGCGCCAGGAGTGGATCTCGGAGCACCTCTGCGAGAACCGGAACCACCCGGAGCGCGAGTGCAACGGGATGTGCGTGCTCAAGCGCCAGATGGAGGAGCATAGCCACCACGGGGACGAGGGAGGGACGGAGGCGATCCTCACGATGCCCACCGTGATCGCGCTCCTCGCGCCCGAGGCCACGGTCCCCCCGGACCGCTGGCGGAAGGCGACGACGCCCACGGTGGGCGACGAGCGGGTGCCCGACGGAGGCGCCCTGGAGGGCGTGTTCCGTCCGCCGAGGGTCGGGTAGAGACCGCCCGCCCGCTCCCTGACCGGACCTCCGCGCCGCGTCGCGCACGCCTGCCAAGCCGTGCCGACGCGGGGTGCGCGGACGCGATCCGCGTGGAGGGGAGTCCGGGTGGGCGACGTGGTTTGGCCGCCGACCGGTGGCCTCTCGTCCCCGTTCCCGACTCTCATTCTCATGTCTCGCACTCCCCATTGGGGCGCCGTGCTCGTCGCGCTGGCGCTCCTCCTCGGGCCGCCCGCCGCGGCCCAGGTGTCCTCCACCGCCGTCTCCGGCCGCGTCCTCGACGCGGAGACCGAGGCGGCCCTCCCCGGCGTCACCGTCCTCGTGGACGGCAGCACGCTCGGGACCTCGACCGACGAGACCGGCCGGTTCCGGTTCGTCCTCCCCCGCCCCGAGGCCACGCTCACGGTCTCGTTCATCGGCTACCGCACCGAGCGCGTCGCCGCCCACGCAGGGGGCGACCTGACGGTCCGCCTCGCGCCGTCGACTTCGGACCTCCAGCCCGTCGTGGTGACGGGCAGCCGGACGGCCCGGGCCCGGGCCGAGGCGCCCGTCGCCCTCTCCGCCATCACGGCCGCCGACCTCCAGGCGACGCGGCCCAACCTCCTCGCCGACGCGCTCAACCGCGCGCCCGGCGTCTACATGGCTGACCTCGGCAACGAGCAGCACGCCATGTCGATCCGCCAGCCGATCTCGTACAAGCCGTTCTACGTCTACCTCGAGGACGGCGTGCCGATCCGGCCGGCCGGGCTGTTCAACCACAACGCGCTCATCGAGGTCAACATGGCCGCGGCGGACCAGATCGAGATCGTCCGCGGGCCGGGCTCGTCGCTCTACGGGGCCGGCGCCATCGGCGGCGCCGTCAACGTCTCGACGCCGGCGCCCAGCGTGGCGCCGCTCGGCGAGGTCGCCCTCCGGGGCGGCGGCGCGGGCTACGGCCGGGCCGACCTCGAGGTGTCGGGGACGGCCGGCGGGACCGGCCTCTACGCCGGCGGCTACGTCGCCGGCCAGCGCGGCGGCTTCCGCGAGCACTCGGACTACGAGAAGGCCTCGCTGTCACTCCGTGCCGACCGCGCCCTCGGCGACTGGCAGCTCTCAGCGACGGCCTCGCTCCACTCGCTCACGACCGACACCGACGGCTCGCTCGACAGCACCAACTTTTTCGGGAACGGCGTGACGAGCCAGCAGACGTTCACCAACCGGGAGGTCCGCGCCGGCCGCGCCTCGCTCCGCGCCGACCGCGTCTGGAGCGCCAGACAGCGGACGACGGCGACGCTCTTCGGCCGCGCCAACCGCGTCGGCCAGACGCCGCACTACCGACTCCGCCTGAACGCGGCCGACCCGACCCGCGCCTCCGGCGAGGTCAACGACAACGCGTTCCAGAGCGTCGGCCTGCTCGCCCAGCACGAGGCGGTGTTCTCGCGCGCCCGGCTCCTCGTCGGCGGGATCGTGGACCTCACGCCGGCCGGCTACGTGGCGAACTACATCGACGTCCGGCGCGACCCGGCGACCGGCGTGTTCACGGGCTTCACCGCCACCGACTCGCTCCTCACCGACTACGACGTCACGCTCACGAACCTCGCGGCGTTCGCGCAGGGCGAGGTCGAGCCGGTCGAGCGCCTCAAGCTGGTCGCGGGCGTCCGCGTCGACCGCGTGGGGTACGACCTCGACAACCACCTCCCATCCGGCTCGTTCTCCGGCGCGGCCGACCGCTCGGACACGTTCTCGCGCGTCACGCCGCGCGTCGGCGCCGTCTACGCGGTCACGCCGCAGACGGGGCTCTACGCGAACGCCAGCCAGGGCTTCCTCCCGCCCGAGGCCGGCGAGCTGTACCGGGGCGTCCAGGTCCCGACGCTCCGCCCGGCGACGTTCGACTCGTACGAGATCGGCGGATTCGTTCAGGCCTTGGGCGGTCGACTCGCCGCGGACGCGTCGGTGTACCGGATGACGGGCCAGGACGAGATCGTCTCCGTCCGCCAACCCGACGGGTCGAGCCAGGACCAGAACGCGGGCGCGACGCGGCACGAGGGCGTCGAACTCGCGCTCGCCATCCAGCCGGCGTCGGCCGTCACCGTCCGGCTCTCAGGCACGGCTGCGCAGCATACGTACCTCGACTTCCTCGTCGACGAGCGCGAGGGCCGCGAGCTCCGCTACGACGGGAACCGGATGGAGCTCGCGCCCGAGCACGTCGTCAACGCCGAGGTGGCCGTGCGGCCGCCCGCCCTCCGCGGGCTCCGCCTCGCGGCCGAGGTCCAGCGCGTCGGGCCGTACTGGATGGACCCGCAGAACACCGCGCGCTACGACGGGCACACGGTCCTCAACCTCCGCGCGCAGTACGCGGGCGACCGCCTCGGCGGGCTCGAGCTGTGGGCGAACCTCCTCAACGCCACCGACGCGCTCTACGCGACGACGGCCGCGGTCTCGTTCGGGCGGAAGCAGTACACGCCCGGCCTCCCGCGCTCCGTCACGGTCGGTCTCGGCTACCACTTTGGACGATGACCCGCCTCCCGATGACCCGCTCCCTCCTCCTCGCGCTCGCGGTCACCCTCGGCGCGTGCGGCCCGCCCGATTCGTCCGCCTCCCCGTCCGACGCGCCCTCCGGCGTGATCGAGGGCGCGGCGGCGCCCGTGGTCACGGCCAACGCCGTCGCCTGGGTCGAGGGTGACGGCGACGCCCGCCGCCTCGTCGTTCTTCCGGACGGAGCCGAGGTCTCCGTCGAGGTGGCTCGCGGGCAGATCTCGGCGCACGGCCAGGCCGGTCCGCGCCTCGCCCCTGGCCCCGACGGCACGCTCTACGTCGCCTTCGTCGAAGAACGGGCCGTCGAGGGGCGCCGCTTCCCCGCGTCCGATCTCAAGCTGGCCCGGTCCGTCGACGGCGGCCGGACGTGGGCCGCGCCCGTGGCGGTCCACCCCGACCCCGGCTTCCCGACCGGCCACACGTTCCACGACCTCGCCGTGGGCCCCGACGGCGCGGTCTATGTGAGCTGGCTCGACGGGACGGCGAAGGACCGCTACCGGATCGAGCACGCCGCCGAGGCGGACGAAGCCCGCGGAGCGCACGGCCACCACGGCGCGCCGGACGAGCCGGGTACGGACCTCGCCGTGGCCCGATCCACCGACGGCGGGCGGACGTTCTCCGCTCCCGTCGTCGTCGCCAAGGGGACGTGCGAGTGCTGCCGGACGGCCCTCGCCGTCGCCGACGACGGCGTGCTCTACGCCGCGTGGCGCCACGTCTTCCCGGGGACGGAGCGCGACCTCGCCCTGGCCCGCTCGACCGACGGCGGCGCGACGTGGTCCGAGCCGACGCGCGTGCACGAGGACGGCTGGGCCATCGAGGCGTGCCCCCACGCCGGCGGCGCCCTGGCCGTTGCCGCCGACGGCGCCGTGACGGTCGCCTGGCCGACGGGCGCCGACGGGCGCTCCGGCACGTGGCGCGCGACCTCGACCGACGGCGGCGCGACGTTCGGCGCGCCCGAGCCGCTCCTGACGAACGCGCCGCTCGGCCAGGTCGCCGCCGCGCGCGACGGCCGGGGCCGGCTGTGGCTCGCCTGGGAGGATCCCCGCTCGACCGACGTGTTCGTCCACCGCCCCGGCGCCCCCGACACGGTCCGCGTGGCCGGCGCGGCGCCCGCCCTCACCGGCACCGCCGACGGCTGGCGGCTCGCCTGGGCGACCGAGGGCGGCGCCCGGGTCGCGTCCGGCTCCTGACCGCGCCCGCCCGCCTCGGTGCCCTCATGGAGCGACCGAGGCGGGCGGCGTCGGGTCAGTGCGCGTCGAGCCAGTTGTCGGCCACGCCGACCTCGACCACGATGGGCACGTCGCCGAGCGGGAGCGCGGCCTTCATCTGCTCCGACACGAACTGGGAGACCGCGTCGACGTCGCCCTCGGGCACCTCGAACACGAGCTCGTCATGGACCTGGAGGATCATCCGGGCGCCCTCAGACACGTCGGCCAGCCCCTGGTGGATGGCGATCATGGCGATTTTGATCATGTCGGCCTGCGTACCCTGGATCGGCATGTTCACCGCGATCCGCTCGGCGTAGGCCCGGTCGTTCGGGTTGCGGGACGTGATCTGCGGGACGTAGCGGCGCCGGCCCAGCAGCGTCTCGACGTAGCCGCGGTCGCGGGCCTCCTCCATCAGCCCGTCTAGGAACTGGATGACGCGCGGGTACGACTGGCGGTACTGGTCGATGAGCGCCTGCGCCTCCTTGTTGCCGATCCGGAGCCGGTTGGCAAGGCCGAAGGCCGAGATGCCGTACGGGATGCCGTAGTTGACCTGCTTGACGCGGTCGCGCTGGCCGCGCGTGACGTCGTCGTAGTCCACGTCGAACACGCGCGCGGCCGTCGCCGTGTGGATGTCCTTCTCCTCGGCGAACGCCTGTATCAGGTCCGGGTCGCCCGACATGTGGGCGATGATGCGGAGCTCGATCTGCGCGTAGTCGGCCGCCATCAGGACGTGGCCGGGCTCCGCCACGAACGCCTTGCGGATCTCCTTCCCCAGGTCCGTCCGGATCGGGATGTTCTGGAGGTTCGGGTTCGTCGACGACAGCCGGCCCGTCGCGGCGACCGTCTGGTTGTAGTCGGTGTGGACGCGGCCCGTGTCGGGGTGGATCAGCTCCGGGAGCTTGTCGACGTAGGTGCTCTTGAGTTTGGAGACCTGCCGCCAGTCGAGGATGAGGGCCGGGAGGACGTGCTCCTGGGCGAGCTCGCTCAGGACGCGCTCGTCGGTCTTCGGCTGGCCCGTCCGCGTCTTGCCGAGCGGCTGGAGGCCGAGCCCGAACGTCGGCGCTTCTTCCGACAGCTGCTTCTTGGTCTTCGGCTTCTCGCCCTCCGGCGTCTCGCCCGCCTCGTAGTCCCTCATGTCCTGGAGCCAGGTCTGGTAGGCCTGGTGGTCCTCGTCCGTCGGCGGGTCGTTGAACAGGACCTCGCCGATCTGCTTGGGCGATCCGATCGTGAACTCGCGCCCGGCCTGCTCATAGATCTGCGTCTCGAGGTCCGCCATCTGCGCCTCCAGCCCCTCGCGGATCTCGGCCAACACCTTTTCGTCGACCTTGACGCCGGCCATCTCCATGGCCGCGAGGACGGGGACGAGCGGGAACTCGATCTCCTCCGCGATCTGGAGCAGCCGGCCCTTCCCGCCGTCGACCTCCCGGAGCGCCTCGGTGAGCACAGGGACGAGGCGGAGCGTCACGTCGGCGTCCTCGCAGGCGTACGGGCCAACGTCCTCGACCGGTACCTGGTCCATCGTGATCGCGTTTTTGCCGGTCCCGATGAGGTCGGTGATCGGCTGCGGCCGGTAGTTGAGGTGGAAGCTGGCGACGTCGTCCATCTTGTGGCTCGCCTCCGGGTTGAGGAGGTAGTGGGCCACCATCGTGTCGAAGAGCGGGCCGCGGACCGTCACGCCGTGTCGGGCCAGGACTTCGAGGTCATACTTCACGTTGTGCCCGACCTTCGGGAGGTCGGGGTTCTCGAGCGCGGCGCGGATGGCGTCGAGGGCGTCCGCCTCGGGCGTCCCGTCGGGGAGCGGCGTCGGGAGGTAGACGGCGCGCCTCTCCTGCTTCGCCAGCGACACGCCGACGAGACGGGCGTGCATCGGGTCGGTCGAGGTCGTCTCCGTGTCGAACGACAGCCGCTCGGCGCCGTCGACCACCTCCACGGCGGCGTCGAGGTCGTCCTTCTCGTAGACCGTCGTGTACTCGACGGCGTCCTCGTCCATCGCCGTGACCGGCGTGTACGGGCCGAAGTCGAACGAGAGGGACGGGTCGTCCTCGGGGAGCGTCGTGAACGCGCGGCCGGGCTGGCCGTCGGCCCGCTTTCGCTGGCGGCCGGCGGCGTAGTCGCGGACGCGGTTGCGGAGCCGCGCTCCGAAGCCGACCTCGTTGAAGAGCGCCTCGACCTCGTCGAGGTCGGGGTCGGTCCGGCGGAGCGTGTGCCAGTCGAGGTCGAGCGGGACGTCGCAGCGGATCGTGACGAGCTTCTTCGAGAGGCGGGCGTCGTCGGCGTGGTCCGTCATGCCCTCGCGGGCGCGCTTGCCCTTGAGGTCGTCGGCGTGCTCGATGAGCGCCTCGACCGAGCCGTACTGGTCGAGGAGCTTGATGGCCGTCTTCTCGCCGATGCCCGGCACGCCCGGCACGTTGTCCGACGCGTCGCCCATGAGCGCGAGGATGTCGATGAACATCGGGGGCTCGAGCCCGCCGTACTTCTCGCGGAAGGTCTCCGGCGTCTCGCGGTCGAACGTCTCGCCCATGTAGGGCGGCCGGAGCATCGAAATGCGATCCGAAAGCAACTGGCGGAAGTCCTTGTCCGCCGAGAAGATGACGGCGTCGACGCCCTCGTCCTCGGCCCGCTTGGCGAGCGTCCCGATCACATCGTCGGCCTCGACGCCCTCGACCTCGAGGACGGGGATGTCGAACGCCTCCACGAGCCGCTTGATGAGCGGGATGTTCGACTTGATCTCCGGCGGCATGGGCGGCCGGTGGGCCTTGTAGTCGTCGTAGAGCTGGTCGCGGAAGGTGGGCTTGCCCCCGAGCTTGTCGAACACGACGGCGATGTGCTCGGGCTGGTGGTCCTCGAGGAGCTTGAGGAGCGCGCTGGTGAAGCCGTAGAGCGTCCGCGTGTCGGTACCGTCGGGCGAGTTGAGCGTCGCGTTCTTCATCGAGAAGAAGGCCCGGTAGGCGAGGGCCATCGCGTCGGCGAGGAAGAGCGTCTCGCGGGCGGAGTCGTCGCCGAGGTGGTCGAGCGCGTCGTCGTCGAGGTCGTCGGGAAGCGAGACGACGACCTCGGCCTCGGGGGCGGGGTCGGCGGCGTCGAAGAGGGAGGGCTGGTCGGCCATCGTCGGGGGCGTCGGGGTCGGTCGGAAGAGGCTAACGCCGGGGACGTGACGGGGGTTTGTCAGCGCGGCGGGTTCCGAAGGGTGCGACGGCACGACCGGGCCGGCGGGTTCTCTTTCCATGAAACCCCCGCTTCTCAGGAGCCTCCCCTGCCCCCCGCTGCCCCGCCTGCGTATTTCCGAGGACCTCTTCCCCTCGCCCCCATGCCCGTCCTCCTCTTCGACATCGACGGCACGCTGCTCCAATCGAACGGCGTCGGCCGGCAGTCCGTGAACGCGGCGCTCGCGGCCCTCGCCGGCGAGACGTTCGACTTTTCCGACATCACGTTCTCGGGCAAGACGGACCGCCAGATCTTCCGCGAGGTCCTGGAGGCCGGCCGCCGCTGCGGGCTCGACGTCTCGGCGGACCAGGCCGACCGGTTCGGCGAGCTGTACCAGCGGGAGATGGAGCAGAACCTCCCCGCTGCCACCGTCGAGGCGCTCCCGGGCGCCGTCGACCTCGTCCGCCAGTTGGCCGACGACGACGCCGAGGTGGGGATGCTCACGGGCAACCTCGAGCCGCTGGCCTACGCCAAGGTCGAGCGGATCGGGCTGGGCGAGGCCGAGCTCCCGTTCGGCGCCTTCGGCAGCGACCACCACGACCGGAACGCGCTCCCGGCCGTCGCCGCGCAGCGCGCGTCGGAGCGCTACGGCCGCGAGGTCCCAACGTCGGAGCTCGTCATCATCGGCGACACGCCGCGCGACATCGCGTGCGCCCGCGCCGCCGGCGCTCTCGTGGTCGCCGTGGCCACGGGCCGGTTCGACGCCCGCCAGCTCCGCGAGGCCGACGTCGTGCTCGACTCGCTGGAGGCGTTCTCGCTCGACGCGCTCCCGGCCGCGGCCTGAGGCGCCGGCCCCGCCCGCCTCGGCGCCGAGGCGGGCGGACTCGCTACCGGACCACCGTCACGCGCCGCGTCGCCGTCGCGCCGCCGGCCACGACGCGGACGACGTACACGCCGGCCGGCACGTCGCCGAGGTCGAGCGCCAACCGATCCGCGCCGGGCGCGGCGCGCACGACGCGGACGCGGCGCCCGAGCAGGTCGACGACCTCGGCCCGCAGCTCGCGCGCTCCGTCCGCCTCGATCGTCACGCGGCCGACGCTGGGGTTCGGGTAGAGCGCGACGGCGAGACCACCTTCCGGTCCGTCCTCGGCGGCGACCGTCTCGGGCGCGAAGGCCCGCCGCGCGAGCGTCCCGTCGAGGACGAACGGGTTCTCCGAGCGCTGACGCGTCTCGATCCAGGCGCTCCGCGCGCGCTCCTCGTCGTCGGCTGGGTCCATGTCGTTCCAGCTCAGGAGGTCCTGGAGCATCCCGTCGAAGAAGGCGTCGCCGGACGACGTGATGGCGTTCGGGTAGATCGTGTAGAAGTAGAACACGGCGCGAGCCGCGTTCCCCTTGTGGTCCTCTCGGGGCTCGAACAGGCCCGATCGGTCCTCACTCCACTCGTCGAGGTCGGCGGTGGGGATCGCCGACTGCGACGCCGCGCCGCGATACCACGTCGTCGTCTGGGCGTCGGGGATCTCGCCGAACGGCTTGTTGCCACGGGCGGAGTTCACGTCCTCCTTGGCCGGGAACAGGTTGTGGAGGTCCGAGCGAGCCGGCTCGTCGGCGGCGCCGAACGACTGGGGCCACGTGTGCTCGGCGTTGATCCCCTTGTCGAAGGCGTCCGTCGACGGGTCGGCGCCGGGCGTGAGCTCGACGCAGTAGCCGGTGTAGACGCCGCAGAGCTCGCCGTCGGCGTCCTGCTCGTACTGGTAGAGCTGGTCGCGGGCGAGATTGTAGCCGAGCGTCCGGAACGGCGTGTAGGTCGCGCGGAGCGAGTCGAGGAGTTGCTCGCCGGTGAAGTCCGGGAAGACCGAGGTCTGGGCGGGGGCGGCAGTGGCGAGGAGCCCCGCGAAGAGAGCGACGGTGAGGAGGCGCACGGGTGGTGGGGTCGGGTCCCCTTCAACATCGGACCGGGCCAGGCGGATCGTGTGGCCGCGTCGAGATCGCGCGGGATTTCCTCACCCAGCCCGCCTCGGCGTCGAGGCAGAGGCCCTACCGCAAACCGTTATGTGGTGTGGCCTGCGCTCAGTCCAGGGACACAATCCGGGGGGGAGAGGAGCGTGTCCGACAGCTCCCCGAGGCGGAGGGACTCGCGGGCTCGCAACGCCTGGAGTCGGCGGTCACCTTCACCGAAAGGCGCCCCTGGGGCTTCCAGGACGACTTGTTGGGGCGGGAGCGGCCGTCCTTCCGAGGCCGCCCCCCTGCTCCAACGCGCCCGAGATCGAGGGCTGGGGCGGCGCCAGCGTGGGTGAGCGCTCAGGCCATCGGCCAGGCCCTTTCGAGTGCCGTCGTTGCCGGGCCTGGGGTGTTTTCTATCATTGAGAGGCGTCCTTCCCCACCGGCTATGCCCACGTTTGACACGGATCGTGGTGCTCCCCTCCCATTCCGAGTACGCGCCTTCGCCGACGCGCTCAAGGTCGAGGGCCGCTCCCGAACCGCCGCCCGCGTCCGCGCGGCGGCCGACTCTTTCGAAGACCTCGTCGAGGCCGGTCAGCCCCGGAGGGCGCACCGCGAGCTCCGCCACACTCTGGCCGGTCTCGTCCCACTCCGGTGCCTCCCAACTCCGCCGCGCCTGGACCGCCCGCCGCACCCGAGACCCAGAGCGTAGATCGCGCCCGCCTCGAAGACTGCGCCAGCGCGGAGACCGGCTTCCGACGACCGCGCCCGCGACGGCCTCGGGCTCGTCGGCGAGCCCGAAGCCGCGCGGCGACTGGGCCCGACCACCTGTCGCGCTACGCGCCGAACCGGCGGAGCGTCCGCTCGACGGGCGCTCGGTAGCCGGCCCCGTGCGTGAGGTGGTTCGTGAGGTGGAACAGGTTGTAGACCTCGCACCGCACCCCGTACCCCGGCTCGAGGGGCCACGCCTCGCGGTAGGCCTCGTAGAACGAGCCGTCGAACCCGCCGAAGAGCTCGGTCATGGCGAGGTCCGCCTCGCGGTGACCGACGGACACGGCGGGGTCGATGAGGGCGAACCGGCCGTCGGCGGTGGGGACGGCGTTGCCGCCCCAGAGGTCGCCGTGGAGGAGCGACCGCGGGGGCCGCTCCGGGATCAACTCCGGGAGCCGACGGATGAGACCGTCGAGCAGACCGTCCCACGCCGCGTCCCACGCGCCGCGCTGGCGGACCGTCTCGGCCTGCGCCCGGAGCCGGTGCTCGCCGAAGAACGTCGGCCACGACGTCCGCCAGCCGTTCCGCTGCGGCTTGCTCCCGATCCAGTTGTCCGCGTCCCACCCGTAGCCGACACCCGGCGCATCGGAGCGGTGGAGCGCAGCGAGCGCCGCTCCGAACCGCCTCCAGGCGAGTACGGTCGGGTGCCCGCCCTCGATCCACGGGAGCACGAGGACGCCGGGGCCGTCACCGTCCGGGGCGCGTGTGGTGAGTGGCGTCGGCACCACGAGGTCGGGCCCGGCCGCCTCGGCGAGCGCCGCCAGCCCCTCAGCCTCGGCTGCGTACGTCTGCCCCGCCTCGCCCTCGGCCCACTTGACGAAGACGGCGCCGTCGCTCGTCTCGACGCGCGCGGCGTGCGAGACGTCGCCCCCACCCACCGGCTGAACCAGCCTCACGTCGCCGGCGGCGGATTCGACGGAGGTGCGGACGAGGTCGGGGAGTTCGAGAGCCATGAGCGCGCGGTGGGGTCACGTCCTCAACGCACACGGCCCGTCGGATGTCCGAGGCGGAGCGGGGCGGCCGGCGTTCAGCCCTCGTCGTCCCACCCGTAGACGCTGCGGAGCCTGTCGAGGATGGCGTCGGTCGTCCGGTCGACGATGTCGTAGACGCGGTCGAAGCCCTCGGGGCCGCCGTAGTAGGGGTCGGGCACCTGGAAGTCGCCGGGCTCGGGGTCGAACTCGCGGAAGAGGCGGACGCGCGTGCCGTGGTCTCCGTCGGGGTCGAGCGCGAGGGTGTCGTGGAGGTTCGACTTGTCCATGACGAACACGTGGTCGTACTCGTCGAGGTCGGCCCGTTCGAGCTGGCGGGCCTTCAGCGCCGAGAGGTCCGTCCCCCGTTCGGCGGCGGTCGCGCTCATCCGCCGGTCCGGCGGCGCGCCGACGTGCCACCCGCCGGTCCCGGCCGAGTCGACGATCAGGCGGTCGGCCAGGCCCGCCTCGGTCACCTTCTGCTGGAAGAGGCCCTCGGCGAGCGGGCTCCGGCAGATGTTGCCGAGGCAGACGAAGAGGACGCGGACGGGGCGGTCGGGCATGGATCGGGAGATCGGGAGATCGGGAGATCGGGAGATCGGGAAGGTGCCCCTCGCCGGCGCGGTCCGCCAGCCGAGACGGCGGAAGTCACGCGGAACTTTCTGAGCCCCTCCCCCCCCCGACCCCTCCCGCAACAGTCGACGGGGCGGCGACGTAGTTTGGCCCGTTCCCCTTAGGCCCCCATGTCCACCCGCTCCCGAAGCCGCGGCCGTACGTCCGAGACCGAGGCCTACGATGATGAGTTCGGCCTTGTCACCGACGACGACATCGTCGCGTTCATGGCCGAGCAGGAGATCGAGGAGGAGGAGCTCGAGGAGAAGGAGGCCGGGTTCTGGAACCTCCAGACGGCCTCGGGGATCGGCCTCATCGGCCTCGGCGCGCTCTACAGCCTCCAGCTCCTCGGCCTGTTCCCGCTCGGCAGCGCGGTCCTGTACAACCTCGTCCAGGTGCTCCCGATATTCGCGGCCATCCTCATCATGCTGACGGGCTTCGGGGTCCTCTCGTGGAGCCCGGCGGCGCGGCGGCGGAAGAAGGCCCGCAAGCGGGCGGCCCGGCGGCGCCAGCAGCAGCGGCGGGCCGCGCGGAAGACCGTCGGCCGGACACCCCGGAGCGAGACGTCGACGGGCGACGCGGCTGGCAAGGCGGCGTCGAAGGCGTTCCGCCAGGCGGAGAAGGCGCTCCGCACGGCCGGGCGAGCCGCCGGGCGCGTGACCGACGAGGCGTTCGAGCGCCGCGCCACGGCGCGCCGCGCGGGCCGGACCCGCCTCGCCAAGGACCGGAAGAACCGGAAAATTACCGGCGTCGCCGCCGGCATGGCCAACTACTTCGGCCTCGACCCAACCGTCGTCCGGATCGGGTGGGTCGTCGCGGCCATCTTCACCAACTTCGCCGCCGTCATCCCCTACCTCATCTTGACGGCGGTCTTGAAGAACGAGGAGGACTTGGAGGACGACGACGACCCGATCCTGCGGATCACGGACGACTAGCCGGCGGGGCCGGGGCACCGGGCCCCTCCAGCACCCGGCCGAGGCGGGGGTAGCTTCCGCGAGTCTCCCCCCGTCTCATGGCTCGCCGTCTTTTTCTCTTCGCCCTGCTGCTCTTGCCGGGCTCAGCCCTAGCCCAGCGCGAGGGGTTGCTCCAGATCGGGAGCCCGCTCTCGGACCTCATCCGCCGGCAGGCCACGCTCGGGACGGTCCCGCAGGCCACGGCCGACGCCCTCCCGATCCCGGCCGGCGAGGCCACCGCCCTCCTCGACTCGATCGCGGCCGACCCCGTTGCCCTCGCGGCCCTCTCCCCCGCCGACCGCCAGCTCGTGGAGCGGTACCGGTCGCGGGAGCCGGCCTCGGCGTTCGGTTGGACGCCCCCATACGGGTTTTACGGCGACGGCGTCTCGCCCGTCCACGTCGAGGGCGACGGCTACGCCCTCGAACTGGCGCCGATCATCGGCGCGTCGATCGGGCCGACGCAGCGGACCGATCGCGGCGAGCGAGACCCGACGGCGCCGGTCTACCAGAACACCCGCGGGTTCCGGACGGCGGGGCGCCTCGGGCGCCTCTACTTCGAGGCCCGGGCGACCGAGAACCAGCGGCGGCCCGCCGTCTATGCCTATTACGAGGCTGGCGACACGGCCCCCCGCTATGGGTTCGTCAAGGACATCGGCGACGACGCCTACGACTACTTCACGGCCGAGGGCGGCGTCGGCTACCGCGACCGGTTCGTCGACGTCCGGTTCGCGCGCGACCGGAACCAGTGGGGCCCGGGCGCCGGGACGCTCTTCCTCTCGAACTACGCCGCGCCCTACGACCACCTCCACCTCGGGGCCACGGCCGGTCCACTCCGCTACACGATGGCCGTCGCCCGGTTCACGACCCCCGAGCGCGACGGGCGCGGCGCCGACACCGTCCTCCCCTCCAAGTTCGCGGCCTTCCACCGGGTCTCGGTGGAGTTCGGCCGGTTCGAGGCCGAGGCCTTCGAGGCCGTCGTGTTCCACGACGACACGCTCCGCGGCAACCGGCGCGGCCCGGAGATCGGGTACCTCAACCCCGTCATCTTCTACCGCGCCGTCGAGAGCGAGCTCGGCTCCGGCGACAACGCCCTCATCGGCCTCGGCGGCGCCGTCCGCCCCGTCGACGGCGTCCGGCTCTACGGGCAGGTCCTGATCGACGAGTTCGTGGCCGACCGGTTCTTCGAGGACTCGTGGGTCAACAAGTGGGGCATCCTCGCCGGGGCCCACGTGGTCGACCTCGGGCTGCCGGGCCTCGAGGTCCGCGCCGAGTACGCCCGGCTCCGGCCGTATCTCTACGGCCACCGGAGCACGTTCAGCGCCTACGTCCACTACGACGACGTCCTCGGGCACCCCGTCGGGCCCAACGCCGACGACCTTTCGCTCTTCCTCCGCTACCGCCCGACCGTCCGGGCGACGGCCCAGGTGCTCGCCGCGCGATCCCGGCGTGGGCGCGACTCCGACAGCCTCTTCGTCGGCGCCGACCCGCGCGTGTCGTACTTCGAGCGGGCCAGCAACGCGTCGCCGACGTTCGACGGCGTCCGCCAGACGGAATGGCTGGTCGAGGGCTCCCTCGCCTACGAGGTCCTGCCCCGCCTCGTCGTCGAAGCCGCCGGACTCTACCAGGCCGTCGACGACGCCGAGCGCGGGCTCGACCGGGCCGCGGCCGTGACGTTCGGGCTCCGGTGGGAGCTCCCGTTCCAGAGCGTCCGCTACTAGCCGGTCCAGGGGCTGGCTCCGCTCGCCTCGGCGCCGAGGCGGACCGAAACGGGATGCCGAAACGGAAGCGGGGCCGCCGCTCGATCGCGACGGCCCCGCTCGTCCGGAAGGCTCCAGGCCTAGACGTCGGCCGTCGCGGCCCAGGCCTCCTGAGTGGCGCGGACGGCCTGCTGGCCGACCGAGGCGTCGAGCGACTTGTCCTCGTTCGCCAACTCGGCGGCGACGACCGTGCAGACGGCCTCGGAGAGCCGGCCGATGAGGCCCGTGAGGTCCTTGAGGTTGGTGATCGCGAGCTCGGCGAGGTCGTCGGCCTTGAGCGCGAGCGCCGACGTGTACAGCATGTGGTAGCTGACGGCGGCGAGGCTCGTGGCCGTGTACGTATCACGGACCATGCGCGAGACCTTGTCGGTCTGGCGAATCTGGTCGTAGAAGCCGGCAGCGACGCCGAGAGCGCCGGTCACGGCCTCCTTGACGGCCTCCTTGACACCGCCGTCCTCGGTCCGCTCGTTGTAGGCCTCCAGCGCCGACACGTGGCGCGACAGCGCAGACTTGAGCGAGGTGAGGACGCTGACGGCGTCGGGGTACCGGGCGGTGTCGTCCGAGGCGAGCTGGCGCTCGACGGCCTTGAGGATGTGGCCCTCGACGGCCGCCATGTCGGTGACGTAGTTGTTGAGGATGTCGTTGCGGTCCATAGCAGAGGGGGGAGCGGTGAGAAGGGACCGCTTGGACCGGCCCTGCTCCTGGCCGTTCCGCCCGATGGCGACGTGGGCGGCTAATTCTCTAGCCCGCCACGCGATCTCGGGGGCCGCCTGACCCGCCCGTCCGCTAGCGGATGAGCGCCACCTTCCCGTACATCGTCGAGCCGTCGGAGCCGGCCGCGGCCACGACGTACACGCCAGACGGGACCAGCGCGCCGCCTTCGTCCCGACCGTCCCACCGGAACGACCCGCCGCGGACCTCCGCGGCGTACACCACGTCGCCGGCGACGGTCATCACGCGGACCTGCGACACCGCCGTCGACAACCCGCTCACGACCACGCCCGACGCGTCGGACGACGGCCGGTACGGCGAGGGGACGGTCGTGAGGGTCTCAGATCCGGGACGTGCACGTGTGGCGTCGCCGGGCGCGCTGAAGAGGCCCTCGTCCGTGACGAAGTAGACGCGACCGGTCCCCGGATCGACGGAGACCGCGAGGACGCCGTCGCTCGGGAGCGGGCTGGTGTCCGAGTTGACCGTCCGGACGATCCCAGTCCCCTCGGCGTCGACGAGGTAGGCGCCGCTGGAGGTCGCGACCCAGATCTGCCCCGCCGGGTCCACCTCAAGGTCGTTGACGGCGACATCACGGAGGAGGTAGCTCGTGCCATCGGCCGTGAGGGGCCACTGGGGCGCGGCCAGGCTGGGGTCGGCGGCGAACGCGTCGAGCGGGCGGAACACGGAGGCGATGCCGCGGGCCGTGCCGAGCCAAACCCGCCCGTCCGGGGTCACGACGACGTCGCGGACGTCGGGGTCAGGGAGGCCGGTCCCCGTCGTCGAGCTCCCGGTGAACCGGGTGGCGCGGTCGTCGGCCGCCGAGAGCGGGTCGGCCCCGGTGTCCCACACGCCGAGGCCGTTGGAGCCGAGGGCGAGCCACTTCTGCCCGAGCCGGTCGATGGCGATCCGGAAGGCCTCGGCGGTCGGCGGGATCCCGGAGCCCGATGGGTAGGGGAAGCCCTGCCAGCTTTCGCCGTCGAACCGGTGGAGCGGGAACTCCGAGAAGTTGAGGACCCACGCCGCGTCATCGTCGTCGACCGCCACGTCGCGGACGACGACGTAGCTCGGGTCCCCGCCCGGGAAGGGGCGGAGCGACGAGTTCGTCTCGTCGTAGGTCGTGACGTCGTCGTCGCGGAAGACGGTGACGCCGTCGCCGTTCGAGCCCGCGTAGAAGGTGCCGTCCGGGCCGACCGACGCCGAAATCCACGACGTCCGGCCAATGTCGAGTGTGGCGTCCCCCGTCCGGTAGGTCGTCCACGTGCCGTCCTCCAGCCGGTTGACCGAGGCGAACGTCGCCGCCTCGAGCCGGTCGGTCACGGCCCACACCACGCCGTCGTCGCTGACGTCGAGGTCGAGGATGCCCGTGGAGAGCGGGCCCGGCGGGGCGACGGGCTCCGCGGTCACGGGGTTGTTCCCCGGCGCGGGCGACGGCGGCAGCGGCAACAGACCGCTCACCCGGTCCCCCACCCAGGGCCGCCCGTCCGGACCGATGACGACCCCCGAGAGCGCCGACGCCCCGGCGATCTCGTAGCGGGACGCCGACTGGCCCGGCCGCGTGGCGTAGGCGAACGGGCGAGCCGAGACGTAGAGGAACTCGCCACCCACTGCGAGCGACGTCATGGCATCGTCGGCGAAGATCTGGCGCTCGTAGGCCCCGCCCGCCGCCCGCCGGTACAGGTCGCGCGCGCCGGCCGGGCCGCCGCCCACGTAGACCGCGCCGTCGAAGAGGGCCAGGCTGTAGGCCGGCCCCTCGAAGGCCTCCTCGCGAGCCCACGCGCTCGGCGCCTGGAGGTTGCCCGCGTCGCGCGGGGCGCGGACGAGCCCCCCGTCGGTCGCGACCCACAGGCCCGGGCTCCCGTCGGGGAGGGGCGCCTCCAAGACGTCGTTGGCCCCGGTCCCGCCCTCGAGGTCGGCGAACCGCGGGTACGAGTTGCGGACGCGCTCGGCCGCCGCGTCGAACACGACGACGCCGAAGTCGGTCGCCACGTAGAGCACGTCGCCGCTCACGACGATCCGACGGACGCCGCGCGCGGGGTACTGGTTGGCCCGTGTGATCTCGTGGAAGGGGCGGGCCTCGCGCGCCTCGGGGTCGTACCGCTCGAGGACGCCGTCGGCGTACCCGATCCACAGGACGCCCCGGGCCTCGTCGAACGCAAGAGCGCCGACCGAGCCGCCCTCGATCGCGCCAGCGGCCGTCTCCGTGAGGAGTTCGCCCGTCTCGACGTCGTAGAAGAAGATGCCGGCGTCGCTGGCCGCCCACAGCCCGTCCGGGGCGGAGGCAACGGCCGTAACCTCGGTGTAGGCGGGGTAGGCCTGCCAGCCGACGGTCGACTGGGCCGAGGCGGAAACGGTGAGGAGGCAGCCGACGAGCAGCGCGAGCGGGGTCCGCATGAGGGCGGGAGGGGGGGTTCGCGTAGCGGTCGTCGGGAGCGGTGCGGGGCTAGCGGCCGATCTGGGCCGTGAGGTTGACCATCTCGACGGCGGCCGCGGCCGCCTCGGCGCCCTTGTTGCCGGCCTTGGTGCCGGCCCGCTCCCACGCCTGTTCGATCGTGTCGACCGTGAGCACGCCAAAGAGGACGGGGACGCCCGTCTGCATCGCCGCCTGCTGACAGCCGCTGGCCACGCCCGAGGCCACGTAGTCGAAGTGGGCCGTGGCCCCGCGGATGACGGCGCCGAGGCAGATCACGGCGTCGTAGGTGCCCGAGTTGGCGAGGCCGTGGGCGACGATCGGGATCTCGAACGCGCCCGGGCACCAGGCCACGTCGACGGTGTCGAGGTCGGCGCCGTGGCGGCCGAGCGCGTCGAGGGCGCCCTCGAGGAGGCGCCGGGTGATGGCCTCGTTGAACCGGCTCGCGACGACGGCGTAGCGCGCGCCGTCGGGCGAGACGAGGGATCCTTCGTAGGTCGTGGGCATGCGTCGGGAGAGGCGGCCCGCAAGGTAACGCCCCCTCACGGCGGCTTCGATCCATCCCGGAGGGCCCTACGTAGCTTTCGCACCATGCTCGCATCCGCCTCTCCGGACGCGCCAGCGGAGGCGCCCCGCCTCCTCTCCGCGGACGCCGTCCTCCCCGCCCTGCCGCCGTCGGCCCCGAGGCAGGGCCACCCGCGCTGGCTGCGGGCGCTCGGGCGTTGGACGCTGAGGGCGCTCGGATGGCGGTTCGTCGGCGGCTTCGCCGACCGGCCGCGGCAGGTCCTCATCGGCGCGCCGCACACGTCGAACTGGGACGGCATCGTGGGGCTGGCGGCAGCCGCCGCATGCGACGTCGGGATCCACGTGTTCGCGAAGCGTCAGCTCTTCTGGGGGCCCATCGGGTGGGGCCTGCGGGCGTTCGGCGGCGTGCCGGTCGAGCGGTCGGCGCCCGGCGGGCTCGTCGGCCGCGCCGTCGCCGCGCTCACCGCCGGAGGTCCCGAGTTCGTCGCGATCACGCCCGAGGGCACGCGGAGCGCCGTCGCGCACTGGAAGACCGGGTTCCACCGGATGGCCGTCGAGGCGGGCGTGCCGATCTGCGTGGTCGCCCTCGACTGGGGGCGCAAGGAGATCGGCGTGAAGGGGACGCTCGTTCCCTCCGGCGACTTCGACGCCGACCTCGCCGCCATCGGCGCGCTCCTCGCGGGCGTCGAGGGCCGCCACCCCGAGCGCGCGACGCTCCCGCCCGCGGGCACCGCGGCTTCGGCCGGCAGCGGCTCCGCGGTCCGGTAGGCCCGCCTCGGTCGGCCGCCGGGCCTATCCGGCCTCCTCGCTCTCCGGCTCGCGCTTCGGCCCGCCCGCCTCGGGCTTGCCCTCGACGTAGTTGTGGAAGACCCGGCTCGTGGGATACGCCAAGTCCACGTCGTCGCGCGCGGCGAACCGGTCGAGCACGGCCTCCCACACGTCCTGCTCGCTCCCGCGCACGCGGCGCGGCGCCACGAGGTACCGCATCGTGAGCTGGACGCCCTCGCCCACGACGCTCGTGTAGACCGTCGGCGTGAGCTTCGAGTAGAAGATGAAGTACTCCCGCGCGGCCCGGCGGAGCGTCCGCTCGGCGTCCTCCGACAGGTGGTCGGCGCACTCGTGCGCGACGTCGAGGAGGATCTGCTTGGCCGCCCGCCAGTCGCTCTCGAACGTGACCACGACGGGCACCTCGTGCCACACGTAGGCGAACGTGCCCGTGTGGTTCGTGACCGAGTCCGAGAAGACCCACCCGTTCGGGAGGTGGACGATCCGGCCCGTCGACTGGCCCGCACCGGTCACCGTGCCGACCTCAAGGAGCGTGAACTGGAACAGGCGCTGGTCGATCACGTCGCCCGTGTGGCCGTGGATCGTGATCCGATCGCCCGTGGCGAACGGACGGCGCCAGATGAGGAACGCCCAGCCGGCGAGGTCTACGAGCGGGTCCTTCAGCGCGATCGCCACGCCGGCCGTGAGGAGGCCGAGGAACGTGCTGATCGACCCGATCGCGTCGGTCCAGATCCAGATCAGCGCGAGGATGCCGACGACGGTCGCGGCGTAGGTCGTCCCCTTGCGCCACTGGTACAGCTTGCGCGCGTCGTCGGCCGTCCGCCGCCGCACGACGCTCAGCACGATCTGCCGAACCGCCCACAGCACGACGATCAGGATGGCCGTGTAGACCAAGTCCTGCGTGAGCGTCTCGCCGAGGCCGACCAACTCGGCGAGCGCGTCCGTGCCCCGCTCGCCGAGCGTCGCGGTCCCCTCGGCGGCCTCCTGCGCGCGGGCCTTCACCGACCGCACGACGGGGTCCAGCGTGTCGGCGCGGGACGAGTCGGGAGCGGCGGTCTGGAGCACGGGGGCGGAAGCGAAAAAGGGCGGGCCGAGGTAGAACCCACCGGCCCGCCCGTCGATCCGGAGCGAGAGAGGCGCCGCTACTCGACGGCCTCGACCGCCGCGCCGACCGGCTCCGCCTCGGCGATGAACTCGGACAGGCAGCGCTCGCTATAGGAGGCGTATGTCGGCGCGACGACGCGGCCGTTGATGGCCAGCTTCGGCACCGAGAGCCGGCCGTCGGTCGTCGAGAACGCCTCGCCGACGGCCTCGGCCTGGGCCTGGATCCGCGTGAGGTAGCCCTGGAGCTGCGACTCGTCCTCGAGCATGGCCTCGAACGCCGCCCCGTCCATCCCGACGGCGTCGACGGTCGCCACGAGCTCTGGCATCGTCATGCCCCAGGTGGTGTCCTGGCGCCGGAACATCTCCTCCATGAGCTCAAAGAACCGGCCCTGCTCCTGCGCCACGGCCAGCGCGATGGCCTGGCCCACCGACTGCTGGCGGAGCGGGTACGGCACGTAGAAGTACTGCGCGGCCTCCGGGTTGCCCTCGATGAACGGCGTCAGGACCTCCTCGAGCTCGCGACAGTGCGGGCAGTTCGGGTCGAAGACGGTGACCACCTTGACCTCCGCGTCGGAATCGCCGAGGTAGGGGCCGTCCATGAACGGCGTGAGGTCCGCGATGGGCTCGATGTCGGGGTCGTAGGTGCAGGCGCCCGTGACGTCCTGGATGCGGCGCGGCGGGAGCTGCGTCTCGGCGTCGGCGCTCGCGAGGGGGTTGCCGGGGAGGTCGGCGCCCCCGTCGGCGCGGGCGGCGAGGCCGAAGGTGGCGGCGAGGAGGACGACGAAGCCGCCCAGCACGGGGACGTACGGGCGGAGCGCGGCGAGGCCCGTGGCCTCTCCGGCGAGGTGGCGGCGCTTGGTCGGGGCGGGGGCCCCGGGGGACTCGCCGAGGCGGCGGTGCTCGATCACGTGGAGAACGGTGAGGGTGAGGACGAGGACGGCCGACGTCATGCAGAGCACGCAGAACGAGCCGATCACGACCGCCTGGAGGTACACGAGGTACAGCGTGTAGAGGAAGCCGACGCCCACGATGCCGAACGACGCGAGCCGAAGCCGGTCGTCGCGGAGGGCGGCGTAGGCCAGCCGGAGCCCGGCGACGATCACGTAGAAGATCAGGCCGAGCGTGATGTTCGGGATGCCGAGGAAGTCGGCGTACTCGCCCTCGGTCACGGTGGCGCAGCCGGAGGCCTCGCCGGTCGTGGCCGCGCCGGCCGAGAAGTCGACGTCGCCGAGGCCGGTGCAGCCGGCGGCGAACCCGTTCGCCTTCTGGAGCGCGAGGTGCGTCACGACGACGACGCCGAGGAGGGCGACCGCGACGATGACGCGGCGGAGGAGCGAGGTCTGTTCGGGGAGGGCCATAAATCGGGGGGAGGACGGCCGGGGTGCAACTGTGGGGCCGGACGGCCGAAAAGGTACGGACCGACGCGCCGACGCGACACCGACCGACCGCCCGCGCGCCAACGTCGGTGGACCCGGCGATGGTGTCATGTTAAAAAAATAGCACCTCCCCTTGACTCCTCCGACGGGGTGCCCTACGTTCTCGCTAAGATTTTAGCACCCACCCCATGCCCGTCCCCTCCCTGTCCCGTCGCGAGCGCCAGGTGCTCGACGTCCTCCACCGCCTCGGCCGCGCCTCGGCCGCCGACGTCCGCGAGGCGCTCCCCGACCCGCCCAGCGACTCTGCCGTGCGGACCCACCTCCGCATCCTCGAGGAGAAGGGCCACGTCCACCACGAGCAGGACGGCCCCCGGTACGTCTACCTCCCCGTCGTCGAGAGCGAGGAGGCGGGTCGGTCGGCCCTCCGCCACCTCGTCCGAACGTTCTTCGACGGGACGCCCGAGCGGGCCGTGGCGGCCCTCCTCGACGACGCCTCGTCGGAGCTGAGCGACGACGACCTCGACCGCCTCGACGACCTCATCCAGCGCGCCCGCGCCCAAGGACGATGATCCCCCTGCTCCTCTCCATCGCGCTCAAGGGCGCGCTCGTCCTCCTGCTGGCGGCCCTGACCGTCCGTCTCCTCCGCAGCGCCCCGGCCTCGGCCCGGCACGGCGTGTGGGCCGCCGCGTTCGCCGCCCTCCTGCTCCTTCCCGTTCTGGAGTGGGCCGGGCCGAACTGGGCCGTCGGCGTCCTCCCGCCGTCCGCGACCCAGACCGCAGTGATGGCCCCACTGGCGCCGATTCCGCCGATCGCACCGCTCGCCCCTGCACCACCGGCCCCGCCTGCGCCTCCGGCCCCGCCTGCGCCGCCCGCCCCGCCGCCGTTCGCCTCCGGCGCCGAGTTGGCCCCCTTCGAGGCCGAGATGGGAGACTTCGAGGCGACGATGGCCGACTTCGACGCGAACATGGCGGAGTTCGAGGCTGAGATGGCCGCGTTCGAGACCGAGCTCGAGTCGGGCATCGAGGCGCAAATGGAGGCCCACGCGGCAGAGATGGAGGCCCACGCCCTCGCTATGGAGGCGCAGGCCTACGAGGTGGCCGCCCGCAGCGCCGGCATCGAACCGCCCGGCCCGAGCCTCGGCTGGCTGTCGAGCGTGGGCCACGGCCTCGGGCCGGTGGGCCAGTGGATCCTCGGACTGTGGGCACTCGGCGCGGCCGTGGTCGCCCTCGGGTGGCTGGTGGCGCTGTATGCGGCCCACCGCCTCGTGGCGACGGCTCGGCCCGAGACCGACGACGAGTGGGCCGTCCTCGCCGAGCGGGCGCGCCGCCTCGCCGGCCTCGACGAGCCCGTCCGCCTCCTGCGCACCGACGCCCTCGACGTCCCGATCGCGTGGGGCTACGGCGATCCGGCCGTCGTCCTGCCCGCCTCGGCCGACGAGTGGGACGACACGCGGCGCGAGGCCGTCCTCCTCCACGAGATGGCCCACCTCCGCCGCCGCGACGCCTGGACGCAAGCCGTGGCCCAGGTCGCCCTCGCCGTCCACTGGGCCAACCCCATCGCGTGGTGGGCCTACCGCCGGTTCCTCGACGCCCGCGAACAGGCCTGCGACGACGCCGTGATCCAGGGCGGCGCCCGGCCCACCGACTACGCCGCGCACCTGGTCGGCGTGGCCCGCTCGCTCCGACGCCGCGAGCCAGTCGCCCTCGCCGCCGTCGCCCCGATGGCCCGGCAGGCCCCGCTCGAAGACCGGATCGTCTCGATCCTGGACGACTCGCGCCGGCGCGGTCCGTTCGGCCGGCTCGGCCAGTCGACGACCGCGACGCTGGCGGCGTGCGTCCTCCTCCCCCTGGCCGCGCTGCAGCCCGTCGCCCGGGCCGAGGCCGCGCCCAAGGCGCCCGCCGTCGCCGAGGCCACGATCACGATGGACCCGTTCGTCGTCACGTCCCTCGCGCCCGACGACGTCGAGCCCGAGCCGGTCGTCTCCGACACCGACTCGGTCCACGTCCGCCTCCACGGGGACCAGTTCGACCGGGCCCGCGAGGAGATGGCGCGCGGCCGCGAGGAGATCCGCCGCGCCCTCGCCGAGGTGGAACTAGACGAGGGCGAGATCGCTCGGATCCGCGAGGACGCCCTCCGCGCTGCCGACGCCGCCCTCGCCGAGATCGACTGGGACGAGATGCGGATGGAGGTCCAGATCGCCCAACTCGACGCCCAGCGAGAGGCCGAAGCGGCCCTGGCGGACATCGACTGGGAGGAGATGCGGCGTGAGCAGGCCGAGGCGCTCCGCGAGGCTCAGGAGGCGGTGGACGAGATCGACTGGGACGAGATGCACGAGGCCCAAGAGGAGGCGCTCCGCGACGCGCAGGAAGCCCTCCGCGAGATCGACTGGGGCAAGGTCCGCGAGGACCAGCGCGAGGCCCTCCGTGAGGCGCAGCGCGCCATCGAGGACGCCCGCCGCGAGTCGCGGGAGGCCCGCCGCCCGTCGCGTGGCACGACCTCGGGCTGGAACCGGACGCCGACCCCTCGCCCCGCTCCGCGCACGGCGCCCACGCCGCGACGCGCTCCCCGTCCGACCGCCTCGGGCCCCTCCGCCCCGCCGGCCGTCCGCGAGCAGGTGATGTTCGACTGGTCCCATGTGGACCGCGCCCGCAAGGCCGCCGAGGCCCGTGCCAGCGGCGACTGCTAAGCCCGACGGCGCCTCCCCTCTCCGACCCCTCCCATGCGCCTTCTGCTCCTCTTCCCGCTCGTCGCCGCTGCCGCCTGCGCGCAGCCCGCCCGCGTCCTCCCCACCGACGACTGGTGCGACCGGGCCGGCACGTGGCAAGGCGTCCGTGCCTGCGAGGTCCGCGAGACGATGACGCGCGCCGACGCCCTCGACCTTCAGGTGCTCAACGGGAGCCTCGAAGTCAAGGAGTGGGACCGTTCCGACGTCCTCGTCCGCGCCCGCATCACGGCCGGCGCCAAGACGCAGGCCGACGCCGACCGCGCCGTCCGCGAGACCGTCATCGAGGTCGACGGCGGGAGCGTCCGCGCCGAGCCCGGCTGGGCCGGCGACTCGCAGGCCTCGGTGAGCTACGAGATCTTCGCCCCGCGCGACACCGACCTCGACCTCGTCGCCACGAACGGCCCCATCAGTGTCCACGGCATGAACGGGCGGATCCGGGTCACGGCCACGAACGGCCCCGTCTTCGCCCACGACCTGAGCGGCGACGTCGAGGTGAACGCCACGAACGGGCCGGTCGAGGTCGACCTCGGCGGCTCAGTCTGGCGCGGCACCGGCCTCAACGTGATGGCACACAACGGGCCGATCACGCTGTCCGTCCCCCGCGACTACTCGGCCCGACTCGCCGCGAAGACGAACCACGCGTCGATCTCGGCCGACGGGGTCCGCTACGCCGAGACGAACCGCCGGCGCGGCCGGTACACCGGTGACCAGCTCGAAGCCACGCTCGGCCGGGGCGGCCCCCTCCTGTCGCTCGAGGCCTACAACGGCCCTGTCCGCCTCCGTGCCGGAGGCTGAGCCGGCGGGCTGAGGCCCGCCCCCCCTCGTCCCGCCTCGTCGCCGAGGCGGAGCATGCCGGCCGGCGCCCCGCACGTCACGGGGCCGCCTCCCCCACCGAAGGACGGGAGGGGACCGCCCGGGCCAACCTGCGATTTTTTTAGCACCCGAGTAACCTTCGGCCTGCTCGTCCGTCTCGGGAGTGCACATCCCCCTTCGACTCCGATGCGCCTCTCTACCGTCGCCGCTCTCGCCGCCGTCCTCGCGGCGCCCGCGCTCGCCCAGACCTCCGCCCAGCCGGCGCCGCCCGTCCGCCTCGACGACCCGGAGGCCGAGGCCGGTCCTCGCTCGCTCGCCGCCCACGCCCTCTCGACCGCGGACCTCGACGTCGACGGCCGGCTCGACGAGGCGGCCTGGGCCGGGGCCGAGGTCGCGACCGGGTTCGTCCAGTTCCGCCCCTCGCCGGGCGACGCAGCGTCGGAACGGACCGAGGCCCGCGTGCTCTACGACGACGGGGCCATCTACGTCGGGATGCGGATGCACGACTCGCAGCCGGGGGCCATCCAGGCCCCGCTTGGCCGCCGCGACGCCAACGTCACGGGCGACTGGGCCCTCGTCGCGCTCGGCTCCTACCACGACCAGCGGACGGCCTTCGTGTTCGCCCTCAACCCGGCCGGCGTCCAGCGCGACATGCTCCTCTATGACGACGTCAACGAGGACGACTCGTGGGACGCCGTCTGGGCCGGCGCGGCCACCCACGACGAGACGGGATGGACGGCCGAATTCCGGATCCCGCTCAGCCAGCTCCGCTACCCCGGCGGCCAGGCCACCCAGGACTGGGACCTCCAGTTCTCCCGGACGCACGTCCGCACCGGCGAGGAGTCGTTCTGGAGCCCGATGAGCCCGGACGCCGACGGCGTCGTGTCGCAGTTCGGCCACCTCCGCGACCTCCGCGACCTCCGCCCGCCGCGCCAACTCGAAGTGATGCCCTACGTGGCCTCCAGCCTCACGCGCGCCCCCGGCGACGACTTCGACCCGTACTACGCCCAGAACGACCTCGACCCGCGCGTCGGGCTCGACCTCAAGTACGGGCTGAGCTCGAACCTCACGCTCACGGCCACGGTCAACCCCGACTTCGGGCAGGTCGAGGCCGACCCGGCGCAGGTCAACCTCGGTGGGTTCGAGCTGTTCTTCGAGGAGCGCCGCCCGTTCTTCGTCGAGGGCACCGACGCCTTCTCGATGTCGCCCCGTCGCTTTTTCGGGATGAACCGGCCGACGCTCCTCTACACGCGCCGGATCGGGCGGACGCCGCAGCGGACGAACTTCGTCCCGGGCGCCGTCCACGACGCCGCGGGCGACAACGGGACGGTCTACACCGACGCCCCGCAGCAGTCGACGATCCTCGGCGCGGCGAAGCTGTCCGGCCGTGTCGGGCGGTTCTCGCTCGGCGTGCTCAACGCCGTGACCGGCCCCGAGTACGGCTACTTCCAGGCCTTCGACGGCGACGGAAACCGGCTCGCCGACGACCGCGCGCTCGTCGAGCCGACGACGAACTACGCCGCCGCTCGCGCCCGCGGCACGTTCGGCAACACGATCGTGGGCCTGCTGGGCACGTCGGTGCTCCGGAGCACCCAGAACGACGCCATCGCGGGCCTCCTCCCCAACCAGGCGACGGTCCTCGGCTTCGACGTCGAGCACCCGCTCGGCAGCGGCTGGATCGTGAACGGCCAGCTCGCGGGCAGCCACGTGACCGGCAGCGCCGCGTCGATCGAGCGGCTCCAGACCGCCTTCCCGCGCCTCTACCAACGCCCCGACGCCGACCACCTCGAGCTCGACCCCACGCGAACGTCGCTCTCGGGCTGGACGGGTGAGGCGAACGTCCTCAAGACGAGCGGGAAGTGGCTCGGGAGCGTCCACCTCACGGCCAACTCGCCGGGCTTCGACTCGAACGAGCTCGGCTACCAGAGCCGGGCGGACGAGTGGGGCCTCGGCGGCGTGCTGGTCTACCAGGAGAGCCAGGGCGGCGGCCCGTTCCAGCGCTACAGCGGGAACGTGTTCTCGGGCGCCCGCTGGGACTTCGCCGGCAACAACTCAGCCGTGTTCCTCGGCGGCAACGCGAACGGGACGTTCAAGAACTTCTGGGGCTTCGGTGTCAACGGCGAGGTCTACACCGCGGCCACGAGCAACCGGCTCACGCGTGGCGGTCCGCTCGCGGGCACGCCGGGCGGCTGGAACCTCAACCTCAACGCCTGGAGCGACGACCGGAAGGCCGTCAGCGGCTACGCCTGGACGGGCATCGGCGGCAACGCGCTCGGCGACCAGTTCAACGGGTTCGAGACCGGGGTCGAGATCCGGCCGAGCTCGTCGGTCACGCTCAGCGTCGGGCCCGAGCTCTACCTCGAGCACGACGAGCGCCAGTACGTCGGCGCGTTCGACGCGCCAGGGCTCGACGCCACCTTCGGCCAGCGCTACGTGTTCGGCCAGATCGACCAGACGACGTTCGCCCTCGGCACGCGCCTGAACTGGACGTTCACGCCGACGCTCTCGCTCCAGACCTACCTCCGCCCGTTCGTCTCCCGAGGCCGGTACACCGCCTTCCGCCAGATGACGGCGCCCGGCGAGACCGACTTCCCGATCTACGGCCAGGGCTTCGGCTCCATCGACCCGGTCCTGGAGGACGGCTCCGACGTCCCGACGGGCTACGTCGCGACGGGCGCGGACGGCGGCACGGTCGAGTTCGACAACCCCAACTTCACCGTCCGCGCCCTCCAGGGGAATGCCGTGATGCGGTGGGAGTACCGGCCCGGCTCGGCCCTCTTCCTCGTGTGGCAGCAGCAGCGGAACGGGTTCGCGCGCGACGGCGCCTTCGAGTTCGACCGCGACGTGTCGGGCCTCTTCCGCGATCAGGCCACGAACGTCTTCCTCCTCAAGCTGAGCTACTGGCTCGGCTAGGGACTCCGGGGGAAGCCGTCCCCGGACTGTCGGCCCCGGCTGGGTTGTGTGTCCCCGGCCGGGGCCGACGTGCGTCTGCCGCTCCCCCCGCCTCGGCGCCGAGGCGGGGGCGGCCGACTCAGGGGGCGACCGTCGCGTCGCGGTCGACGAAGTCCTCGATCGTGATCCGGTAGTGGCCGCGTTCGTAGACGGCACCGGGGGTTGGGGATGGAGCCCGCCGCACCTCGGCGAGCAGCACGGCGCCGGGCCGGGGCGTCAGGCCTCGGGGGGCGCACCTCCGCTCAGCGCCCCGCCCCCTCCTCATACGCGACCAGGGCCCGAACCGAACACGTACGCCCATCGAGGACGCAGCCTCGGCGTAGACTTCGGCCTCATCGCCCCCCTCCCATGCGCCTCGCCCTCTCGCTCGCCGTCGCCGCACTGGCCCTGACCGCCTCGGGCTGCTCGTCGACGGTCTGCTGCGCGCCCGACTCTGTGGACCTCGCCTCTCGCGCCCTCGCCCTCACCCAGGACGCCCTCGTCGTCGACACGCACATCGACGTCCCGTACCGCCTCCGCGAATCGCCCGACGACATCTCGGGTCCGACCGACTCCGGCGACTTCGACCACCCCCGCGCCGTCGCCGGTGGGCTCGACGTCGCGTTCATGTCGATCTACATCCCCGCCTCCTACCAGGAGACCGGCGGCGCCCGCGCCCTCGCCGACTCGCTCATCGACGGGGTCGAGGCGATCGCCGAGGCGGCCCCGGACCAGTTCGCCGTCGTCCGCTCCGTCGACGACGTCGCGCGGCTCCGCGACGAGGGCCGCGTGCTCCTCGCGCTCGGCATGGAGAACGGCGCGCCCGTTGAGGGCGACCTCCGGAACCTCCGGCACTTCCGCGACCGCGGCATCCGCTACGTCACGCTCACGCACAGCCGCGACAACGAGATCTCAGACTCGAGCTACGACGACGCCGGCACCCACGGCGGTCTCAGCGACTTCGGCCGCGACGTCGTCCGCGAGATGAACCGGCTCGGCATCATGGTCGACGTGTCGCACATCTCGGACGCCGCGTTCGACGACGTCATGGAGGTCACCGCGGCGCCCGTCATCGCCAGCCACTCGTCGGCCCGCCACTTCACGCCCGGCTTCGAGCGGAACCTCGACGACGCCCGGATCCGGCGGCTCGCCGAGAACGGCGGCGTGCTCCAGATCAACTTCGGCTCGACGTTTCTCCTGAAGCGCGTCCAGGACGACCGCGACGCGCTCCGCGCTCGGCTCGCCGACGCGCTCGAGGCGGAGGGCCTCGACCCCGACTCGGACGAGGGCCGCGCCTTCGCCGCCGACTTCAACCGCGAGAACCCGCTCCGGCTGGCGGAGGTCACGGACGTCGCCGACCACATCGACCACGTCGTCGGCCTCGTCGGGATCGACCACGTCGGCCTCGGCTCCGACTACGACGGGGTCGGGCCGACGCTGCCGGTCGGGCTGGAGGACGTCTCGACGTACCCGAACCTCACGGCCGAACTCCTCCGCCGCGGGTACTCCGAGGCCGACATCCGGAAGGTGCTCGGTGAGAACGTGATGCGCGTCTGGCGCGAGGTGGAGGCGATGGCCGAGGAGTAGGACTCGAACACCCGGACGGCGGCAGAACCGTGACGCATCTTGTCACGACAGATCCGCCCCCCGATGCGCCTCGTTCTCTTCCTCTCGTTCGCCGTCGTCGCCGGCTGCCAATCGCTCGCGGCGACGGGCACGCCGCTCGTCGCCTGCACCGACCCCTCGCTCGCCCTCGGCCCCGCCCGCCTCGGCGCCGAGGTGGACGTTCCGCCGGAGCCGGTCGGCGGGCTCCGCGCCGTCCAGGAGCGCGTTCGCATCCCGAACGAGGGCGGCCCCCTCCGCCCCGCGGATCCCTCCGAGCGCTACGCCGTCGTCCGCGCGCTCGTCGACACGACGGGGGCCGTCCGCTGCAGCGACGCGGTCGAGGCCGCGACGACGGCCAAGGGCGACGCCGCCCGCCGGGCCGTCCACGCCAGCGCGTTCACGCCGGGCCGCCACCGCGGGGAGCCGACGCCGGTGTTGGTCGACCTCACGCTCGACGTCCGGGGCGAGGGCGTCCGGCGCGTCGTTCGCGGCGACCAGTTGTAGACGACGGGCCGGATCGGACGACGGCATCCCAACCTCCATCACGTGACCCGCGAGCGCCACGTCCGTGTCGCCGTCGGCCGCGACTACGCCGACGTGCCGCCCACGCGCGGCGTTTACAAGGGGAAGACACGGAGCCAGCTCCGCGTCGGCGTCCAGGTCAAGCGGGCCACGTTCCGCGCCACGGTCGAGCCCGAGACGCCGGAGCTAGCCTACGTCACGCAGGGCGCCGGCGAGGACCGCCCGCCTCGGCGCCGAGGCGGGCGGGGTGGCCGGCTCTGCTAGCGGGCGACGACGAGCCGAGCCGTCGCGACGGCCCCGCCCGCCTCCAACCGCACGACGTACGCCCCAGCCGGGAGTCCCCCCGCCTCGAACCGGGCCGCGTGGGCCCCCGCCTCGACCGGCCCGTCGGCCAGCCGGACCACCTCCCGCCCGAGCACGTCGTAGACGGCGAGCCGGACGAGGCCCGCCTCGGCCACGGCGTACGGGACCGTCACGAGGCCCGCCGACGGGTTCGGGTACGGCGCCTCCAGCGCGAACGCCCCCGGCCCGGCCGCCTCCAACGCCGCCACCTCGTCGGTCGCGGTGAGGGCGACCGAGATCGGGAGCCCGGTCTCCGCGTCGCGGACGCCCCACCCGGCCGGACCGCCTGCGGTCCGCTCCGCCGACGCGAGCGCGCCCGTGTCTCGGACCGTGAACGAGAGCGTGTCCGTGTCGAAGATCGTGGCGGAGAGGTCGGACCCGTCTCCGATGTAGCCGACGAGCGTGTACTCCCCGGGGGCCGCCCCCGCGGGGACGTCGACGAGGAGCCGCCACGACCGATCCTGGTCCTCCCGGACGAGGAACTCGACGGGGGCGCTCCGCAACGCCTCCGCCCCGTCGGGGTCGGTCACGACGAACCACCCATCGCCGCCCAGGACGTACTCGGTCCGGTTGTCGAGGTTGTAGTTGAACAAGAACGACTCGCCGGGGTCGACGTGGATGAAGGGCCGGGACACCGGGACGGGTCGGAGCGTGAGGACGAGGGCCGGTGTCAGCGTGACCTCGACCTCGTCCGTGGCCGTCTGCCCGCTCGGGTCCGTCACCGTCAGCGTGAGCGTGTGCGTCCCGCACGAGAGCTGGACCTCCGGGCTCCGCCCCGTGGCGAGCTCCGTCCCGCCCTCGCTCCAGACGTAGGTGAGCCACCCGCCGTCGGGGTCCGACGAGCCCGACCCATCGAGTTGGACGAGGCCGTAGTCGAGGTTGTCACACATCGTGACCTGGTCGGCGCCGGCGTCGGCGACGGGCGCTGCGCCCGAGTTGGCCGGCCCGTTCCGATAGACCGTTCCGAACGGCTGGCCCGCGTCGTCGCGGCCGGTGACGACGAGGTCGAGGTCCCCGTCGCCGTCGACATCGGCCCAGGCGAGCGCGGCGCCGGCCGCAGGACGAAGGGCCGCGCTCGCAGCGTCGTCGCGGACGAGCACGCCGCCGTCGTTCCGGTAGACCTCGCTGATGGCGTTGTCAACGCCGTCGCCGAGCCCGGCCACCACGAGGTCGAGGTCGCCGTCGCCGTCGTAGTCACCCCACGCAAGCGCCCCGTCGTCGACGTTTGCAATGGTGAAGCTCGACCGGACGAACCGCCCTCCGACGTTCGTCACGACCTCTCCGTAGGCCGCCGTCGTCCTCCGGCGCCTCTGGGTCGTTCTTCCCGCGAACGGCCCCGCGTAATCGGGGACGGACCGACGGCCGGTTACGGCGAGGTCGGGGTCGCCGTCGCCGTCGAGGTCACCCCAGGCGAGCGCGGCGTTGAGGAGGACGGCGTAGATGCCTGCGTCCCGGTTCACGACGGAGCCTCCGCGGCTCTAGACCACGGCCCCCAGGACCCGGAACCGGCCCGGGCGGTTCCCCGAGTACCCGAGGCCCGCGATGGCGAGGTCGGGGTCGCCGTCACCGTCGTAGTCGGCCCACTCGAGGTCCCCCTCGTAGAGGCGCCAGTTCTGGAGGTCGGTGCGGTACTGGGGCCCGCCCAGCCGACCGCGGTAGTTCTTGTACACGTACCCCACCGCGCTGCCGGGCGCATCGGACGTGCGCCCGCCGAGCGCGAGGTCGAGGTCGCCGTCGGCGTCGAGGTCGCCCCACGAGAGCCCCCCCCCGCTCACATTGTCGATGTTGTCGCTGCTCTCGGCGTCGCGGACGAGCAGCCCCCCATCGTTCCGGTACGCCTCGCCGTACCGGGCGCCGGCCCCGTCGATCCCCGTCAGGACGAGGTCGGGGTCCCCGTCCATGTCGTAGTCGGCCACGGCGAGGTCCCCGTCGCTCACGTCGGGGACGACGGCGCTGTTGGGCGCGTCGAGGACGAGCGTCCCCCCGTCGTTCCGGTACACCTCGCCGCGCCGGGCGCCCGACGCGTCGAGCCCAGTCACGGCGAGGTCGGGGTCACCGTCGCCGTCGAGGTCGAGCCAGGCCACGGCCCCGTCGGCGACGTCGGCCACGGCCGCGCTCGAGGCGTCGTCGACCGTGAAGCTCTGGGCTGACGCTGTTGTAGGCGCGACCAGCGACACGAGGGCGAGGAGGGGGAGGGCAGCTCGGGAGCCGAGCATGTATCTGTGGGTCATAGCGATTGGGGGTGGGGCACTCCGACGAGCGCCGATGGAAGAACCCGACCCCGCCCGCCTCGGCGCCGAGGCGGGCGGTCCGTCCCGTCAGCGAGCGACGACGAGCCGAGCCGTCGCGACGGCCCCGCCCGCCTCCAACCGCACGACGTACGCCCCGGCCGGGAGGCCACGGGTCTCGAGCCGGGCCGCGTGGGCCCCGGCCTCGGCCACGCCGTCGGCGAGGCGGGCCACCTCGCGGCCGAGCACGTCGTACACAGCGAGCCGGACGGCGCCCGGCTCGGCCACGGCGAACGGGACCGTCACGAGGCCCGCGGCCGGGTTCGGGTACGGCGCGCCGAGGGCGAACGCCGAGGGTTCCGCTTCCGCGGTCCGTTCGTCAGTCCCGTCGTCGGTCCAGTCGGCCGGCGCGAGGCCCGTGTCGGCGTCGAGGACCGCCCACGCTGCCGCGCCCGTCCGGCCCGCCGCCGAGGCGAGCCCACTCCGGTCCCGAACCCGAAACGCGAGGGAGTCCACGTCGTAGAGCCTGTCGGGGTAGTCCCCGATGTACCCGACGACGGTGTAATCGCCCGGGGCCGTCGAGGCCGCGACCTCGACGAGGAGCCGCCACGACCGGTCCCGGCCGATCCGGAGTGAGAAGGACACGGGGTCGCTCTCGAACACCTCGGCCCCGGCCGCGTCGACCACGACGAACCACGCGTCCCCGCCCCGGCGCGTGTAGTCCCGGTTGTCGAGGTGGTAGTTGAACAGGAACGACTCGCCGGGGTCAACGTGGATGAACGGCCTCTGGACCGGGACCGGCCGGAGCGTGAGGTCGAAGTCCGGCGTGACCGTGACCGCCACGTCGTCGGTGTCGGTGAGCCCGCTCGGGTCGGTCACCGTCAGCGTGAGGACGTGGGTCCCACTCGTGAGCCTGGGGGCCCCCCTGAGACCCGTGGCGACCGTGGCGCCGCCCTCGCTCCACACGTATTGGAGCAGGTCGCCGTCGGGGTCGGACGAGCCGCTTCCGTTGAGCGCGACGTACCTAAAGAATAAGTTGGACCGAATCTGCAGATCCGGCCCAGCATCGGCGACGGGCGGCTCACCCGGGGCCACCGCTTCGTAGCGAAACACTTCCCCGAAATTCCGGACGTCGTAGTCGCCCCAGCCCTGACCGACGAGGGCAAGGTCGTCGTCGCCGTCGGAGTCGTAGTCGGCCCAAGCCAGCGTGCCGATCGTCATCTCGGGGATGGCGGCGCTAGCGACGTCCTCGCGTACGAGAGTGCCCCCGTCGTTCCGATACACCTCGCCGAACGCGTAAGAAGCCTGGCTGCCGGTGAGGACGAGGTCGGGGTCGCCGTCGCCGTCATAGTCTCCCCACGCGAGGGCGCTGTTGTAGGGGTTGGGCACGACGGCGCTGTTCGCAGCGTCGAGGACGAAGGTGCCCCCGTCGTTCCGGTACACCTCGCCGAGGTAGGTGTCGGGGTTCCTGATCCCGCCCTCGGAATACGTGATGGCGAAGTCGAGGTCCCCGTCGCCGTCGTAGTCCGCCCACGCCATCACGCCGTCATCAGGGATGGCGGCGCTGTTCGCGGCGTCGCGGACGAGCGTGCCCCCGTCGTTCCGGTACACCTCCCCATAGGTCTGAATGGGAGCGCCGAAGGTGTAGCCGGCGACGACGAGGTCGGGGTCCCCGTCGGAGTCGTAGTCGACCCACACCAACTCGCCGTCGGACACGTCGGGGACGACAGCGCTGTTCGCGTCGTCGAGGACGAGCGTGCCCCCGACGTTCCGGTACACCTCGCCGAAGAAGATTCCGCCCGCATCGTTGCCAACAGCACCGGTGAGGACGAGGTCGGGGTCCCCGTCGCCGTCGTAGTCCGCCCATGCCAGGGCGCCGGACCGGGTGTCGGCGACGACGGCGCTGTTGGCGTCGTCGCGGACGAGCGTGCCCCCGTCATTCCGGTACACCTCCCCGAAGGCCGGACCGAATATGTTCTCAGCCACACCGGTGAGGACGAGGTCGGGGTCCCCGTCGCCGTCGTAGTCCGCCCACGCTAGGGCGCCGTAGTGCACGTCAGCGACGACGGCGCTGTTGGCGTCGTCGCGGACGAGCGTGCCCCCATCGTTCCGATACACCTCCCCGTAGAGGCGGTAGTCGTCGCCGGATTCGAAACCGAACCCGGTGAGGACGAGGTCGGGGTCCCCGTCGCCGTCGTAGTCCGCCCACGCGAGGGCAGCACCGGAGTGGAGATCGGAGAGGACGGCGCTCGCGGCCTCGTCGCGGACGAAGGTCTGGACGGAGGTCTGGGCGGAGGCCGGGAGGGTAACGGCCAGGACCACGGCGACCGTCGCGAGGGGGACCCAAGGGCCGAGCCGGTGGCGCTCGCTCATAGCAGGGGCGGCTGGGGCACTCTGGCGAGCGCCCGGGGGAGGGACACACGCTTCGTCGTGCTGGCCCCGTGACCGGCCGTGCGAGCGCCGCAAAAGTAGGCGACTGGACGTTCCCAACAAGACATTTTGCGTCACAACTTGGCCGCATGGATTAAACACTCATGTTTTCGAGAGCAGCGTCGGCTGCCAACGTCATCCACATGCCAACGCAGCGGCGGAATTATCCACGGCCCACGGCATACGAAAACACGCCCCACCGATGTGACCCCCTCTCCTTTTGGGGGAATGGCTGACGCCGCAGACCTCCGATTCATCCCCAGGTCCCTGCCGGGCTCGGTCTGCCCGTGGGCCCTCCGAGCGCTCCAGCTCTCGCCGTCCGCGCGGTCGACCCAGACGGTCTTGTCGGTCAGCCGCGCCGGGCCGAACGGGGTTCGCGAAAGCGACGTCCGCGGCGTCACGTCCGGAAGCGATGGCGATCCGGCCGCCGCGCGGCTCGGGCTGTGTCGCGTCGAACGTGTACCACCGGCCGTCGACGAACGCCTCGGACCAGGCCTAAGGGTCCATCGGGTCGAGCCCGTGGAGGTAGCCGACGGCCATCTAGGCCGGAATCGTCAACGCCCAGCAGAGCGCGACGCCGAGGAGCGTGGAGTCGCGTCGGACGCCCTGCCCGCGGTCCAGCGTCGTGAGCGCGTCCGCCGACGCGTCGCTCGCGCCACACGGGTACTCGACGTTCCCCTAGATCCAGGCGCGGATCGCCTCGACCTGGTCGTAGCCCGGCGCGGCGCCGTCGACGATCTCGAAGGCGCGGCCGGCGAGCCGATCATCGGCGTTCGCGACGGGCTCGCGGCTGGCTGGCCGGAACGGGCGCCTACGGGGCGGGATCCCCGCCCGGCGGCGCGTCCTCCGGATCCGCGTCGGGCCCGTGGAGCGCAGCGAGGAGTGCGGCCCGCGCCTCCCCCGGCGTCTCGGCCTCGCGGACGGCGTCGACGGTCGCGTCGTCGCGGAGCATCCGCGCCACAAGGGAGAGCCAGCCGAGGTAGCGCCGCGACGGCACGCGGTCCGGCACGACGAGCGCCAGCACCACGTGGACCGGCCCCGAGGCGCCCGGCATCGTCACGCCGTCGCGGCTCACGCCGACGCCCAGGACCGGCTCGTCCACCACCGGCGAGCGGAGGTGGGACAGGACGACGCCGGGACGGATCTCGGGCCGGGCGTCGGGGGGCACGTCGGCGAGCCGTTCCGCGACCTCGGCCGGGAGCGCGTCTCCGAGCGCCTGTCGGAAGAGGCCGGCCGGCTCGTCCGCGTGGAGACCGAGGCGGACGGAGTCGGGGCGGAGCCGGTCGAGGAAGGCCCGGTCGCCGCTCGTGAGGCCCGACGGGAGGATGGCCGAGACGGGCACCTGGCCGGGGAACACGACGAACAGCGAGAGGTCCGGGTGCCGCCGGGCGAGCACGCGGGGGAGCCGGTCGAGCGAGGCGCGCCACGCGATGGCGCCCTGCCGAGCCGAGATCAGCGCGAGCGCGTCGGTCGGGCGCAGCGAGGCGTCGAGCGTGGTGGGGAGGTCGCCCCACCGGTCGAGGGGTCGGACCTCGGGGGCCGGCCCGCCGCGCCGCGCGCGGGCGAACGCCTCCCGGACGGCCTCGGCGTACGGCGCCGGCGTGAGCGCGACGACCTCGGCGCCGGCGCGTGCCGCCAGTCCGAGGAGGGTCGCCGCCGCGGCCCGAAACCCGGGCTCGAGTTCGGCCAGGGGCGGCACGGCCACGAGCAGGCGCCGGATCGTCGCCGGCGGGCGCGTCTCGCGGGCGATGAGCACGGCCGTCGGCGTCTCGCGGAGGACGCGGTCGGGGACGCTGCCGAACAGGACGCGGGCCGCCGTCGCGCTCCCGTCCCAGCCCATGACCAGGAGCGACGCCCGCGTCTCGGCCGCGGCCCGGGCGAGGGCGCGCGCCACGTTCGACTCGACGCGGACGAGCGGGAGCACCGGCACCTCGGCCCCGGCGGCGTGGACGACGGCGGCCGACAGCGTCCGCTCCCCCATCGCCACGGCCGCCGACTGGTCCGGCCCGCCCTGCACGACGGTCACGGCCGCCAGCGGCGCCGCCGCGTCCGGCCCGCGGGCCAGCATCGCGAGGTCGACGAGCGCCTCGGCCGTCGCCGGGTTCGCCAGCGACACGAGCACGCGGTCGCGGGCGTCGCGGGCGTCCGGGACCCGCTCGGATGCCGCCTGCGCCAGCCGCCGCCCCGCCCGCTCGACGACGACCGGCCCGACCACGCACGTCACGAACACCATCGCGATCGTCCCGTTCAGCACGGCACCGTCGAACAGCCCGACCTCGACCCCGACAAGCACGGCCGCGAGCGTCGCCGCCGCCTGCGGGACCGTCAGACCGAACGCGAGGCGGACCTCGTCGGCCGAGAACCCGAACACGGGGCGCAGGAGGAGCGCCGCCGTGCCCTTCGTCACGAGCAGCGTCCCGGTCATCGCGAGGGCGACGGTCCACGCCCGGGCCGCGCCCGCCTCGGCGAACGCGCCGAGGTCGACGAGCATCCCCGTCGAGAGGAGGAAGAACGGGACGAAGAGCGCCGTCCCGAAAAAGCCGATCCGGTTCATGAGGGGCCCGCCCTCGGGCACGAGCCGGTTCAGCCCGAGCCCCGCCAGGAACGCCCCGATGATCGGCTCGACGCCGAGCGCCTCGACGCCGAGCGCGCACACGAACACGGCGGCGAGGACGAACACGAACTCGATCGTCGCGTCCTGCGCCGCGGTCCGGAAGAACCACGCGCCGAGCCGCGGGAGCCCCCACAGCACGATGCCGCCCACCACGAGCAGCGCCCCGGCCACGCGCACGAACACGAGCGCATCGAAGCCCCCGCCCTCCCGCGCCCCCGTCGCCACGACGGCGAGCACGAGGAGCGCGAGCGTGTCGGTCAGGATGGTCGCGCCGACGGCCGTCGTCGTGGCCCGCTCCTTCTGGAGCCCGAGGCGGGCCGCCGCGGGGTAGGCCAACAGCGTGTGGCTGGCGAAGACGCTCCCGAGAAGGACGGCGGCCGGCCACCCCATGCCCAGCACGAGCCGGCCGACGAGCGCTCCCACGATCTGGGGCAGCACGAACGTCGCCGCGCCGAACCCGAGGCTCCGCGCCTTCCCCTCCTCCAGCTCGTGGAGGTCGATCTCCAGGCCCGCCAAGAACATGATGTACAGGAGCCCGATGGTCCCGAGGAGGACCATCGTCGGGTCACGGTCGAGCACGCCGAGCGCGTGCGGCCCCAGCGCGACGCCGGCCGCCAGCAGCACGACGGCCGACGGCACGCCGCGCCGGGCGACGAGCGGCGCCGCCAGCAGGATGAGCAGCACGACCGTAAAGACGGCGACCGGCTCGGTAAGGGGGAGGTCGTGCATGCGAGCGGGGCGCCGGGAGACCACGCCCCCGCGGGCGCGCCCCGAACGACGACGCGGCCCGCCGGATCCCTCCGCCTCGGGGCGGTGCCGCGGGCACGCACGTCCCTCCCTGTCATCCCGAGGAGCGAGCGACGAGAGACCTGGCGTCCGCCTCCCCGGCGCGTCAAGGACCTAGGCGGCGGACGATCAGCGATCCCCCGCGTCGCCCAGGATGGCATGGTGAGGGGCCGAGGTCGAGGATTGAGAAACGCGACCTCCCCACCCCGCACGCGACCGAGGCGGACGTCCTCGAAAAAAAAGCCCCTCGGCCGGGCGGGCCGAGGGGCATCGAAGCGGGTTGCCGGATCCGCTACATGATCGAGCGGAACGTGGCCGGCAGGCCCGGCGATTGAGGCGTGGCGGCCTCGGGGCGGAGCGGCTCGTCGGGCGCATCCTGGGCGTCGGCGCCACAGAACGTCTCGAACGCCGTCTTGAGATCGGCGGCGATGGCGCTCGCCGAGCGGCCCTCGATGTGGCGGCGCTCGATGGCGAAGACGGGGTCGCCGTCCTTCAACAAGAACATCGACGGGCTCGACGGCTGGATCCCCGCGAGGTACTCGCGGAGGCGGCTCGTGGCCTCGGTGTCCTGGCCGGCGAAGACGGTCACGGTCCGGTCGGGCTGGGTCTCGACGCCCTGCGCGAGAGCGATGGCCGGGCGGGCGTTCGCCGCGGCGCAGCCGCACACGGAGTTGACGATGGCGAGCGTCGTCCCGCTCTGGGCCTCGTCGATGAGGGCATCGACGTCGTCGGCGGTGCGGAGCTCGCGGACGCCGAGGCGGGTGAGTTCGTCGCGCATGGGGGCGACGAGCGGTTCGGGGTACGGCATGGGTGGGGGGAAGAAGTCGGGGGTTCGGGAGGGACGCGGGCGGCGGCCTTGAGCTTACGACCGGCCCGTGTGGAGGTCGTCCAGCACGTCGCGCGCGTCGACGACGTCCAAGTCGCCGGCGAGCGGGACGTGGCGCTCGGAGAGTTGGCGGACGCGGTCGCGGGCCGCGTCGGCGAGCGGCTCGGTGAGGCCCGCGGCGCGGGCACGCGTGGCATCGGCGGCCCCTCGGGCGGTCCCGGCGAGGCGCTGGCGGGTCGCGCCGCCCGCGTCGGGCGCCAGGAGGAGGCCGATGCCCAAGCCCGCCGCGAAGGCGAAGCCGGCGAGCAGGAGACGGTCGGCGAGGTCGATCGGGCGCATGACGGTGCGGGCCTTTAGGTTCGGGGCGTGGAGGGCGATACCGGTAAGGTCTCCGTTCACTTGGGCCTAACCCGGCATTGACAGGAGGTCCGCGTGGGGGTTTCCCTCCCTTCACGGATTCAGCGTAGTTTCCTACGACCCCACCACCCCCGTTCCTTCCGCTTATGCCCTGGTCTCTACGCCGCGCGGCGTCCCTCGCCGCCGCCGTCGCGCTGACGGGTCTCGCAACTCCCGTCACCGCTCAGACCGGCCCCGGCGCTCCGACCGTCTCCGCAGCGCCCTCGCAGGACGCCTCGGAAACGGCCGCGCCCCGACGCCGGCCCCTCCCGCGCACCGCTCGCACGACGAGCGCCCGAACGCGCCCCACACCCCGTACCGCCCGCCGGGACACCATCCAGGTTCCGGTCGCCCCGGTCTCCTCGCGCCCCGAGATGCGTGAGATGGGCGCCGAGTCGGCCGTCCTCCGCGTCGCCCGCCGCGACGCGTTCCTCCGAGACGCCGCCCCGAACTGGCTCGGCATCCCCTACCGCTGGGGCGGCTCGACCCGCCGCGGCATCGACTGCTCGGCGTTCGTCCAGCAGTACGTCCGGGAGACGCTCGGCATCGAGCTCCCGCGGACGACGGCCAGCCAGCGCTACGAGGGCGTGCCGATCGAGGAGGACCAGCTCCAGGCCGGCGACCTCGTGTTCTTCCGCCGCCGCGGCGTCCGTCACGTCGGCGTGTACCTCTCCGAGGGCGACTTTATCCACGCCTCCTCGAGCCGTGGCGTGACGATCTCGAATCTGGCCTCCGATTACTGGACGCGGTACTACTGGATGTCGCGCCGGATCGTGACTGAGCCGTCCGGCCGGATGCCGACGCCCCGCTCCGGCGCCCGCGGCTAGGCCTCCCCGCCACCGCCGCCTTGCGCGTTCGGGCGGCGGCGGCGTTATCTTGTGCGTGTTCCCCGCATCCCGGCGCCCGCGTCGGGATGCGGTTTTTTTCCCGGTCTCTGCCGGCCCTGTCCGGACCTCATTCCTGCCATGAGCTCCACCGTCTACCTCACCGCCGAAGGGCTCCAGAAGCTCAAGGACGACCTCCATCACGCCAAGACCGTCGAGCGTCCGAAGATCTCTCAGGACATCGCCGAGGCCCGCGCCCAGGGCGACCTCTCGGAGAACGCGGAGTACGACGCGGCCAAGGAAGCGCAGGGCCTCCTCGAGGCGCGCATCGCCAAGCTGGAGACCACGGTCGCGAACGCCCGCGTCGTCAACGAGGACGAGGTCGACGCGTCGAAGGCGCGGATCCTCTCGAACGTCCGCGTGATGAACAAGAAGGCCAACAAGGAGGCGACGTACACGCTCGTCGCGGCCCAGGAGGCCGACCTCAAGCAGAACCGGATCTCGGTCGAGAGCCCGATCGGGAAGGCCCTCCTCGGGCAGGAGGTCGGCGACGTCGTGTCGGTGAAGGTGCCGGCCGGGACGGTCCAGTTCGAGATCCTCGACATCACGCGGTAAGGTGGCGCGCACCAAGAGCGGCCGGCGCGGACCGCTCGGGTGGCTCTGGGCGGTCGTCCGATGGACGGCGGCCGTCGTCGTCGGGTACGTCCTGGCGTGCGCGCTCCTCCTGCTCGCGTACCGCTGGATCGAGCCGCCGGCCACAACCGTCCAGCTCCAGCGGATCGTCGAGGCCGCGATCGCCGGCGAGCCGTTCGACCTCCAGTACCGGCCGGTGCCCGAGGCGGGCCAGGACGTGGACGTCCGCCACGCCGTCGTCGCGAGTGAGGACGCCCGGTTCTACACGCACGGCGGGTTCGACACCGAGGAGCTCCGCCGCGCCCGCGAGGACGCCATCCGCACCGGCCGCCCCATGCGCGGGGCGTCGACGATTACGCAGCAGCTCGTCAAGAACCTCTTCCTCACGACGCACCGCTCGGTGGTCCGCAAGGGGATGGAGATCCCGTTGACGTTCCTGGCCGAGTGGATCCTCCCGAAGGACCGGATCCTCACGCTCTACCTCGACGTGGCCGAGTGGGGCCCCGGCGTGTTCGGCATCGAGGCCGCCGCGGCGTACCACTACGGCACGTCGGCAGCGTCGCTGACGCGCGAGCAGTCGGCCCGGCTGGCGGCGTGCCTCCCCGCCCCGCTCGAACGCCGTCCGCAGGACATGGGCCGGACGTCGGCGCGCATCCTCACCCGCATGCGCCAGATGGGATGGTAGGTGAACTGGGAGATGTGCGATCGGGTGATTGCAGATCGGTCTCGACCGCGACGCATCGCCCTCCCCCCCGCCTGCGCACGACCCACGCGACCCCACCTCCGATCCTCAATCCTCCGATGGTCGACCTCCGTTCCGACACCGTGACCCGCCCCACCTCGGCGATGCGCAGGGCGATGGCCGAGGCCGAGGTGGGCGACGACGTGTTCGGGGAGGACCCGACGGTAAAGCGGCTCGAAGCACGCGTCGCGGAGATGCTCGGGAAAGAGGCCGCCCTCTTCGTGCCGTCGGGCGTGATGGGCAACCAGATCGCGATCCGCGTCCACACGCGGCCGGCGGACGAGGTCGTGGTCGCCGAGCGGAGCCACATCTATCACTACGAAGGCGCGGCGCCGGCGGCGCTGTGGGGCGTCCAGCTCCGTCCCGTCGGGGACCTCTCGGGCGTGCTGACCGTGCCCGACGTCGAGGCCGTCGTGCAGGGCGCGCACGACTGGGAGGCGCGGACGCGGCTCGTGTGCCTTGAGAACACGATCAACAAAGCCGGCGGAGTGGCCGTGCCACTCGACGCGATCACGCCCGTCGCGGAGGCGGCGCGAGCCCATGGGCTGGCCCTCCACCTCGACGGCGCCCGCCTGTGGAACGCGGCCGTCGCGCTCTGCGAGACGCCCGCAGCGCTGTCGGCGCCGTTCGACACCGTCAACGTGTGCCTGTCGAAGGGGCTCGGCGCGCCCGTCGGATCGGTGCTGGCCGGGCCGGCCGACCTCGTCCGCGAGGCGAGGCGCGTGCGGAAGCTCCTCGGCGGCGGGATGCGTCAGGTCGGCGTGCTCGCCGCCGCCGCCCTCGTCGCCCTCGACGACTTCGAGCGCGACGACCACGCGCTCGTCCGCGCCGACCACGCCCGGGCCCGGCGCCTCGCCGACGTGATCGAAGACGTAGGGCTCGCGCTCGTCCAACCGCCCGACACGAACATCGTCCTGTTCGAGACGCCCGAGCCCGCGTCCGAGGCCGTCGCGGGGCTGGAGGCGGCCGGCGTCCGGACGGTCGCGTTCGGCCCCCACGCCGTCCGCGCGATCCTCCACCGCGATGTCGACGCCGCCGCCGTCGAGCAGGCCGCTGGCGCGATCCGCCAGCGCTACCCCCGGTAAAACAGACCGTTGCCTGGGGGCCCGACTCACCTAACCCCAGGGAGAATCCCGACTTGGCCCGCGTCTGGAACCGCTTACTTCATCGAGGCTACACAGTGCCCTCCCCCGCACGCGATGTCTACGTGGTCTCAGGTGTTCGACGATGACCGGGTCCTCGAAGAGGCCCGGGGCAAGGCGCGTCGGTGCGTCGTCGTGTTCGCGCTCGTCGCCGGCGCCCTCGTCTCGGCCGCTCCCCTCGCGGCGCTGTGGGAGATCACCGACGCCGCGTCGGTCGCCATCTTCTGCGGCACGCTCCTCGCGCTGTGCGCGGCCGTCGCGATGGTGACGCTGGCCCGGGAGTACCGCCGCCTCTGGCGCATCGAGCTGTCCGTCCGCCGGTTCGTCGGACACGACGCGGCCGGGCGCCGACGCGTGGTCGCGTGGGCCAAGGTCGTCCGCCTCGACGTCCTCGACGATGGCCTCGTCGTGACCGGTCGGGACGAGGCCGGTCACGGCACTCAGCTCACGGTCTCGGCACGGATGCCGAACTACACGGCGCTCGCCCACCGCGCCGTCGAGTACGCCGAGGCGCACGGCCGCATGATCTGCATCGACGGCACGCCCGTCTCCGACCTCGACCTCGTCGCGCTCTTCCCGACGCTCTGCGAGACCATCAAGCGCGCGCCGTCCCGCCTCTGAGCGCACGGGAGGGACGAGGCGCACGGCGCCGCCCGCCTCGACGCCGTCGCCGAGGCGGACCGACGGGCCTCACGCCTCCAGGAACGCCGCGATCTCGTCGGCCTGGCGCTCGGCGTCGGCCTCGCCGATCTGGAGGAGGGCCTCGACGTAGGCCGGGTCGAACCCGAGCATCGAGAGCCAGTCGGGGCTCCGGCCGTCGCCCGACGACAGGCCGCCCATCACGAGGCGCATCGACGGCGGCAACCGGGGCTCGTAGCCGACCGCCAGCGTGGCCAGGTCGACCGACGGCCGGAGCACGAGGAGTTCGACCGGCCGGAACCCGTTCCACTCGCCGCGCGGCGTCGAGGCCACGAGCGCGTTGATCCGGCGGAGCGTCTGGGCGTCGCGGTCGAGGACGTCGAGGAAGACCGCGTTCATGAGGATGCCTAGGACGCGCGTCGGCGGTGGGTACGCGTCGACCTTGGGGGCGTCCGCCTCGGCACGGCTCGGGCCGTAGCGCGTGTTGACGACGAGGATCTTGTCGGCGCCGAGGTGGAGGGCCGGCGAGAGCGGGGCCGTCAGCCGGATGCCGCCGTCGCCGTACCAACCGTGGCCCAGCGCCTCGTTCTCGATGGCGACGGCCGGGAAGAAAAACGGGAGCGCCGCGCTCGCGAGCACGTGCTCGGGCTGGAGCTTCGTGCGGACGGCCCGGCGCATCGGTCGGTCCCACGGCTCGATCCCCTCGCCCTGGACCCACGTGACCGACTGGCCCGAGGTGTACGACGTCGTCGTGATGGCGAACGCGCCGAGGTGGCCCTCGCGGACGGCGCGGTCGACGCCCTCCATCGGCTCGCCGGCGGCCCCGAGGTGGCCCTCCACGAACTCCTTCAACGGCGTCGTGTCGAGGAAGCCCCCCTCGGCCGGCGGCGAGACCTCGTCGGGGCGGCGGACGAACCGGGCGAGTGCCTGGGGGACGGTCGGCCGGTCGAGGCGGTAGACGTGGTCGGCCCGGAGGTCGCGCCAGACGTCCACCAGCCGGTCGACGGCGACGGGGAACGGGTCCTGCGCCGAGGCGGCCAGGAACGCCCCGTTGAGCGCGCCGGCCGAGACGCCCGTGAGGATGTCCGGCCGGAAGTCGGGCGCGAGGCGGGCGAGGCCGCGGAGGACGCCGGCCTGGTACGCCGCCCGCGCGCCGCCGCCGGTCAGCGCGAGCGCGGTCCCGCCCCCCCCGCCCGGCGGCGGGCCGGGTTCGTCGAGCTTGAGGCCGTCGAAGAGGCGGGCGATGCGGTCGAACACGGTGTGGGGGGACGCCGGCCCAAACCTACCCCGACCGCGGGCCTACGCCATCACGCCGTCGGCCAGCGTCTCCATCAGCGACTGGCGCGTGAAGGGCTTCGAGATGTAGGCGTTGAACCCCGACTCGAGCAGCCGCTCGCGGTCGCCGGGAAGCGCGTAGGCCGTGAGCGCGATCGCGAACACGCCGTCGTAGCGGGGCAGCGAGCGCGCGATCCGGAGGACGTCGGCGCCGGTCTCCTTGCCGCCGAGGTTGATGTCGAGGACGAGGCCCGAGAACCGCCGCTGGTTCATCGCCAGCAGCGCCGACCGCGCGTCGCCGACGGCCGTCACGTCGTAGGTCGAGCGGAGGATCCGCTCGAGGAGCATCCGGGTGTCGTCATTGTCCTCGACCACGAGGATGGTCGGGCGCCCGTCGCCGGAGGGCTCGGCGACGATCTCGGCGTCCTCGGGGGGCGCGGCCTCGGGGATCGTCGGGGCGGTAGCCGGCGGAACGGACGGCTTGGCGCGGACGATCATCACGGGGTCGTCGGCGTCGAGGGTGGCCGCCTCGGGGGCGGGCTCGGCCTTCGCCCT
>NZ_MQWD01000001.1:4189041-4224970 GCF_002283365.1 Rubrivirga marina
GAGGGATCGCGGCCGAGGCCGCCGGGGAGGTCAGAAACGTGAAGTCGAAGGGGTCGCCGAGGAGGTTTCCCGGGTCGGCCTTCTCGGGAGCGGGCCGGACGTCGAGCGCGGGCGAGGCGAGGCCGTCGCCAGATGAGAGCACAGGCGCTCGGTCCAGGCGGGACGCCCGCATGGGGACCCTCACGCGCGGGAACGTGATCGTGACGACCGTCCCGCCGGGCTGCTCGGACTCGATCTCGATGTGGCCGTCCTGGAGGTGGACGAGCCGGCGCGTGATGGTCAGGCCGAGGCCGGACCCCTCATGGCTCCGGGCGTGGCCCGAGTCCTCCTGGCGGAACGCGTCCATGACCTCTGGGAGGAAGGCCTGCGAGATCCCGCGACCGGTGTCGGCGACGCGGAGGACGGCCTGATCGGCCGTGCCCTCCAGCGTGACGAGCACACCGCCGGCATCGGTGAACTTGACGGCGTTGCCGACGACGTGTCCCACGATCTGACGGATGGCCTCAGAGTCCACGGCCGCGGCGACGTCGGGGTCGAGGTCGAGGTCGAACCGGAGCCCCCGGCCCTCGGCCGCCTCAGCGAGCCGCTCCGTCGCGAGCCGGACGTCGGGCTCGAGCCGGGAGACCCGGCGCTCGGCGTCGTACTCGCCGGCCTCGAGGCGCGAGAGGTCGAGCACGGCGTTGAGCGTGTCGAGCAGGCGGACGCCATTCCGCTCGATGAGCCCGACGACCTCGCGCTGGTCCTCGGCGACCTCGCCGGCGAGGAGCTCGGTAAAGCCGAGGATGCCCGTGAGCGGCGTCCGGAACTCGTGGCTCATGTTGGCCAGGAACGCGCTCTTCAGCCGGTTCATCCGCTCGGCCGCGGCCCGGCCCGCCTCGGCGGCCTCGCGGGCCTCGACGAGCTGCGCGAGCGCGATCTCGCGGTCCTCTCGCTCGAGCGCGAGCGCCACGGCGTCGGCGACGGCCGCGGCGAACTCGGTCTCAGACGCGTCCCAGTCGTGCGGCCCGTCGGTCCGGTGGACGGCGACGAGCCCCACGACGCCGCCGTGACGGCGGATCGGGGCGACGAGAAGCGAGCGGAGGCCGTAGGTCTGAACGAAGGCATCGAGGCCGAGGTCCGCCACGCGGGCGTCCGAGGCGGCGTCGGCCACGGCGAGCGCGCGGTGCTCCGCGACGTGGCAGAGGACGGCCGCGAACGCGCCGGCGAAGCCGCCGGCAGGATCGGCGGGTGGCGGGGCATGGAGCGGGGCGCACGGCCGGCCCGACTCGCACAACCAGAACGAGACGTCGGACGCGCCGAGCGTGGCCGCGACGACGCCAGCGGCCGGCCCGCCGAAGGCGTCGGCGCCGTCGAGGTGGGCGAGGTCGACGAGCGCCCGTTGGCGGACGAGGGCGGTCTGGGCGGCGTCGGCGAGGCGGTCCTCGCGCTCCTTCCGCTCCGTCACGTCCTGCAGCACGCCGACGAGCCCGACGGGCTGGCCGGTCGCGTCGAGCCACGGGCGGGCCGAGTTCTCGACCCAGCGGGGGCCCGCGGCGGTCGACATGCGGTAGAGCGCGTGGTAGGCCTCGGCCCCCGGAACGGGGCCACTCGCCAGCCCCTCCCCTTCTAAAACGTCGCGGGTCTCGACGAGCGCGCCAGGGCCACCTGCTGCCTCGATTTCGGCGCGGGTGTGGCCAGTGAGCCGCTCGATGGCGGGGCTGAGGTACTCGTAGCGAGGACCGGCAGGCGTGTAGCGGAGCCGGTAGAGGACGTGCGGCGTGTGCTCGGCGATGGCCGCCAGGCTCGCCTGCGTGTCGCGGAGGGCCTGGACGGCCGCCGCGCGGTCGAGGTGCCCACCGACGTGCCACGCCAGCGCCTCCGCCCCGCGGAGCTCGGTGGCGAGGATCTCTCGGGGCGCCGCGTAGCCCCAGACGAGCACGCCCTCGACGCCGTCGCCGACGCGGACGGGCACGGCGCCGAACGCCGGCACGTCGAACTGGGCCATCAGCCCCGCGACGGACGTCGTGGTGGGCGCGGACGTGTCGGAAATGGCGACGGGCTGCTCGGCGAGCGGCCCGAGGCGCGCGCCCGCCTCGGCGAGCCGGTCGGGCAGGTCGCCGACTGTGGCCGCCAACCGGAACGCGTCGCCCACGAGGAGGCAGGCCCAGGTGGCAGCGGTGGCGTCGAGGAGCGCTCCGGCGGCGGCGCAGTGGATCGTGACGGGGTCGTCGGCGAGCGCGGCGGTGGCCGCGAACGCGGCGACGGCGCGGTACTGGCGGGCGACCGCCCGCTCCTCGCGCCGGCCCTCGACCTCGGCCGTCACGTCCTCCATCGTGCCCTCGTACGCCACGAGGCGGCCGGCCTCGTCGAAGATGCTCCGCGCGTTCTCGCGCGTGTGGACGAGCCCCCCGTCCGGCCGGCGCCACGTCACGACGTGGTTGCGAACCGACCCGGTCTGGGCGATCTGCGCGGCGAACGCGTCGCGCGGGTACCCGAGGTCGGCCTGGACGTCGAGCGCGTGGAGGGCCTCGACGGACTCGACCTGGAGGAGCGCAGCGAGCGCGGGGTTCGCGTAGAGCACGCGCCCCTCGGGCGAGCTCCGGTACAGGCCGATCGGGAGGTGGTCGGCGATGGAGGCGAGGTGAGCCGGCATCGCCCCGGCCAGCGGGGCGTCGTCGGTTCCCGCGGGCGGAGCCCCGGCATCCGCCACAGGGGGCTCGGCCTCGGCAGCCGGCGCGGGGGGCTCGGCCTCGGCGACGGGCTCGGCCGGCTCGCCGATCGACGGGGCCCCGAGCGTGTCGAGAGATTCGAAGAGCGCCGACACCGGGTCGGCAGGCGCGTCCGCCTCGGTCTCCAGGGCCTCGTAGTCGAGGAACAGCGGAGCCCCGCCGAGGGCCGCCTCTTCCGGGCCGATGCCGGACGCCGGAGCGTCGGACGGCGTCCCCTCCGGCGTGGACGGCGCATCCTGAGCGGCATCGGAGGCCTCGACTGGACCCGGCGCCGCAGGCTGCGGCGCCGCCGGGAGCTGCTCGATCAGCGTCGGGAGCTCGGACACTCGGATGGCCACGGCGGCCGTCTCCGTGAGCAGGAGCGGGATCTCGTCACCGACGACGAACATCGGGACGCCGTCTGGAACGTAGACCGCCACCTCGACCTCGTCGACTGGTCCACCCGGCAGGAACACGACGGCGTCCCACGACTCGGCGGCGTCGGGCTCCATGAGCGTGGTCCGGAGGACCTCGGCGGTCGGAGCCAGTTGGCCCATGACGGGGCCACCCTGGCGCACCGCGCCGAGGAGGTCGATGGCCGCCTGCGAGTCGGCGACGAAGAGGATCCGGGGGGGGGAGTCCATGGGTAGGGGTGGGATCAGGGTCCCGCCCCGCAAACGGGATGCCGGATCCCGAGGGCCACGACAGGCGGGCTCTCGGAGCCTCGCCGGGCCCGATTCGTAACGTGCCCGCCCCGATTCGCCCCGATGTCCGCGCCCACCACTCCGACGACCGCGTTTGCCCTCGCTCTCCTCTCCCTTGAGGGCGTCGGGCGCGTCACGGCCCACCGGCTTCTGGAGCGGTTCCCGACGGCCGAGGCCGTCCGCGCGGCCCCGCGCGAGCAGGTCCTCCTCCGTCTCAAGGGCGTCGCCCACGCCGACCGGACCGTCGCGGCCGTCTGTGCCCCCTCGTTCGAAGAGACGCTCGACGAGGCCCGGCGGCGACTCGACGCGCTCCGAGAGCGGCAGATCCACGTCCTCACGCCCGGAGCGCCGAACTTGCCCGCTGGCCTCGACGCCCTCGACCGCGCCGACCGGCCCGTCGTGCTCTACGCCTTCGGCGACCTGAAGGCGCTCGGGTGGCCGTCGCTGGCGGTTCTCGCGGCGGCGCCCCTCGCGGCCGAGCCGTTCGAGCGGGCGCAGGACGTGGCGCGGGCCGTCCTCGGTCGGGGCCGCGGCCTCGTCGTCGGCGCGGCGCACGGGGTGGACCTCGCGCTGCAGAAGCTGTCGCTCGGTGCGGGCGTCCCGGCCGTCGCCGTCGTGGGGGCCGGGCTGGCGCGGCTGGAGCGGTCGATGCGGCCCGGCGCGACGGCGCTCACGCGGGCCGGCGGTCTCCTCGTGTCGCCGTTCCCGATGACCCACGGACCGTTCGAGCACGACGACCGCGAGCGTGCGCTCGTACAGGCCGCGCTTGGCCGTGCCGTCCTCGCCGTGGCCCCGCCGCCGGGCTCGCCGGAGGACCGCGCCGCCGCGTGGGCCACCAGCACGGGCCGCCCCGTCGCGCTCCTCCCCCCTGCCCCGCCCGAGGCCGACTGGGCCGACTCCGCCCACCGCGTTATCGAGGCGGAGGCGGTCGCGGAGATGGTGGCGTGAGGGCGCATCGCCTCCCAGCTGTCGCCCTGGACCCTGTGACAGATCTCGTCTCGGCCTCGGCGACCGTCGCCGGCGTGTGCACTGGGCAGCCGCGCTGGCGTCGAGATCCCTCGCTCCGCTCAGGATGACGGACCACCGAACACGCCGCGCTCCCGTGCCCCACGTCCTCTTCGTGTTCCTCGACGGCGTCGGCCTCGGACCGGCAACGGTGGCGAATCCGTTCGCCACCGTCCCTCTGCCCGCCTTCGAGCGACTGGCGGGCGGCCAGCGGTGGACGGCCGAGGCCGCGCCGATCCGCCAGCCGCGACACGTGTTCGTGCCGATCGACGCGACGCTCGGGCTGGAGGGGCTGCCCCAGAGCGGGACCGGGCAGGCCGCGCTCTTCACCGGCGAGAACGCCGCCGCCGTCCACGGCCGCCACTTCGGCCCGTACCCGCCGACGACCGTCCGCCCCCTCGTCGCGGAGCAGAGCGTGTTCGCACGGCTCGCGGGGGCCGGCCTCCCGACCGGGCGACTGGCGTTCGCCAACGCCTACCCCGACCGGTTCTTCCGGTTCGTCGAGGGCCGGGGCCGGTGGACGGTCACAACGCTGGCGGCGAACGCGGCCGGCGTCCGCCTCCGCCGCGCCGACGACCTCCGCGCCGGCCGGGCCCTCGCCGCCGACCTCACGGCCGAGGGCTGGCGCGCGTTCGCCCCGGACCTCCCGGCGCGGACCGAGGCCGAGGCGGCCGGCCACCTGGCGGCGCTCGCCGAGGGGCATGCGTTCACCCTGTTCGAGTACTTCCTGACCGACAAGGCCGGGCACAGTCGGGACGCCGCGCGCGCCGCCGCCGTCCTCGCCCGCCTCGACGCGTTTCTGGAAGCCCTCCTCGACGCGTTGCCTGACGGCGCGCTCCTTCTGCTCTCCAGCGACCACGGAAATCTGGAGGACCTCTCGACCAAGAGCCACACACGGCACCCGGTCCCCCTCGTAGCCTGGGGCGAGGGCGCCGACGCGTTCGCCGAGGCGGGGTCGCTGCTCGACGTGACGCCCCGGATCGTCGATCTGTTGGCCCAGACACTGTGACCGGAGCCACGAACTCCGGGCGTCTCCTCGTTCGGGAAGTGGCCTCGCTCGGCCCGTATCTTTCCGTCCCCGGATGCCCGGGATCGCCGGAGTGGTGGAACGGTAGACACGGCAGCCTTAGGAGCTGTTGCTCTCACGAGCGTGCGGGTTCGAGTCCCGCCTCCGGCACGACAAGGCCGCACCCCACCACGTCCCCCCGCCCGTGCGCCCGTTCCTCCTCCTGGCCGCCCTCGCCGTCGCCGGCTGCGCGTCCACCGCCGTCCCGGTCGAGCTCGACCCGCTCCCGACCCGCCGCGCCGCCGACGGGCTCCTCCAGCGGCCCGACCTCCAGGCCCTCGTCGACCTCCAGGTTCGCCGCGACGGCGCGGCTCTGGCCGAGGCCCTCGCCAGTCCGGACAGCCTCGTCCGCGCCCGCGCCGCGTTCGCGCTCGGGTCGGTCCAGGACGAGGGAGCCATCGACGCGCTCCGTCTCCGGCTCGACGACCCCGTCCCGGCCGTCCGCGCCGACGCCGCGTTCGCGCTCGGCCAGACCGCCGACTCGTCGGCCGGCGTCGCGCTGGCGATTTCGCTCCGCCGCGAGGCCACGGCGTCCGTCACCGCCGAGCTGTTGGACGCGCTCGGCAAGATCGGCGGGCAGGCGGATCTGAGCGCCGTCCTCGACGCGCCGCTCCCGACCGCGTTGGAGCCCGCGCGCGCCCTCGCCCTGGCCCGGTTCGGGATGCGCGGCGTCGTCAGCGATGCCTGGGCCGGCTGGCTGTCGGCGCATCTCCAAGACGCCGATCCGGGCGTCCGCGAGGGCGCCGCGTATGCGCTGACGCGGTCGCCCCTGGAGGCGTGGCGGAGCCAGGCGGGCGCCGTTCACGCGGCCTTCGACGCCCTCGGAGGCGACCCCGCCCGCGCCGACCTCGTGCGCGCCGTCGGCCGGCTCGAAGACCCGACCGACATCCCCCGCCTCGGCGCCGCGCTGGAGAGCGACCCCGACTGGCGGACGCGCGTGAACGCCGCCCGCGCGCTCGGCGCCTTCGGCGACCAGGCCGCCCGTGCCGCCCTCGCCCGCGCCGTCGACGACCCGAACCCGCACGTGTCGCAGACGGCCGGCGGCGCGCTCGCCTCCGCCGGCGCTACACCCGAGGCGATCGACCTCGCCGCCGCGGTCCTCGCCGATGACGACCGTCCGTGGACGGTGCAGGCGTCCCTCCTTCCGCTCCTCGCGCCGTCGCAACCGGCCGCCGTCCTCGACTGGTCCGATCGTCAGTCCGACCCGTTCGCGAAGGCCGCCGCGCTCTCCGCGCTCGGGGCCTCCGAGGACGGCGCCGTCCTCTCGCGCCTCTTCACGGCCGCCCGCTCCGACGACACGCGCCTCGCCGTGGCCGCGCTCGGCGCGCTCCGCCAGCGGTGGGCCGTCGGCGGGTACGGCGCCCGCCGGTTCTACGAGGCGTTCGCCCACGGTCTCCGCCGCGCCGACCTCGCCACGACGTCGGCCGCCGCGCCCGCCCTCGCCGACTCCGCGTTCTGGCCGCTCGGCGCCGGCGCCCTTCTCCGCGAGGTCTACGCCGACCTCGACGCGCCGACCGACGTCGAGCCGATGGCGGCCATCGTCCAGGCCATCGGGCGCGTCCGCGACGGGGCCGAGATCGACTTCCTCGTCGGCGTCGCCCTCGCCGGGCACCCGGCGCTCCGGGAGGCCGCCCGCGACGCGCTCAACGACCGGCTCACCGAGGGCGTCGAGGTGACGCTCGACGCCGGCGGCTCGCCGGCCACGACCACCATCGACTGGGCCCACCTCGCGAACCTCGGCCCGCGCCCGCGCCTCGTCCTCGACACGGACCGTGGGCGCGTCGTGATCGAGATGGACGCCGAGTCGGCGCCGCAGACGGTCCAGCGGATCACGCTCACGGCGGCCCAGGATCTCTACGACGGCGTCCCGTTCCACCGCGTCGTCGCCAACTTCGTGGTCCAGGGCGGCGACTACGCCCGGCGCGACGGCTACGGCGGGCCGGAGACGGCCATCCGGAGCGAGTTCACGCGCGTCCGCTACGAGACGGGCACGGTCGGGATGGCGAGCTCAGGGAAGGACACCGAGGGCTCGCAGTTCTTCGTGACGCACAGCCCCCAGCCGCACCTCGACGGCCGCTACACGGCGTTCGGACGCGTCGTCGAGGGCCAGGACGTGGTCGACCGGCTCCTCCAGGGCGACCTCGTTCGGGAGGCCCACATCGAGCGCGACCGGTAGCGCCCGCCTCGGCGCGTCGATGGGCAGCGCCATCGTGTCGCCCCGAGCCGTAGAGGTCAGCGAGGGGGCCCCTCCCCCAGTTGAGCGCGGACGACGGCGCCGAGGCGGGCGGGGTCGCGGAGCGGGAGCCGGTACGCGCCGGCCTCCGGGAACGCCTCGCCCGGGACCAGCCGCGCCAGCCGCCGCTGCGCCGCTGGCGTCAGCGCGAGGTCGAGGACGCCGTCGGCTTCGCGGACGCCGCGGATCTCGCTCCAGCTGAGGAGCACGTCCCAGCGGAGGTCGCGGAGGCCCTGCCAATGCGTCTCGACAGCCCACGGCCCCTCGTCCACCGACCGCACCGCCTGCACGATCAGTCCGCCCCCGACGCCCAGCCCGACGCCGACGCCGAGCCACACCGGGGCGAGCCCGCCGAGGACCGTCCCGAACGCCACCACGACGGCGATCCCGAGACCGGCGAGGGCCTGGCGGCTCGCGAGCCCCTCGCGGAGCCGATCCCCCTGGGGCCGCTCCAGCGGCACATGGACCTGCTGCCACGCGCGAGCCGTGCCGCCCGAGCGGCCGCGGCGACGCTCCACCTCGGCCGCCGCTCGCTCCATCTCGGCCACGACGCGCTCCACGTCGAAGCCCGCGTCCAGGTCGTCCGTGTGGAGCTGCTCGAACGCCTCCTTGACTTCGAGGAAGGCCTCGGCCGCCGCCGCATCGCCCGGGTTGCGGTCGGGGTGGTAGCGGAGGGCCAGCCGGCGATACGCCTTGCGAACCTCTTCGGGCGTGGCGACTTCCGTCAGGCCGAGGACGTCGAACGGAGAGCGGATCGCGGTCATGGAGAGGGGCGCAGGGGTGTCCCCCGGCTCCTCACAACCGTGCCGAGGTCAGGCGCGCCCCCTTTGGCCCGCCCTTCGTGTCACCGCGAGTTGACGAGACCGTCGTACGTCCCGAGGTGCGCCGAGTCCATCTCCGAGAGGAGCGCGTAGGCCTGGTTGCGCTGCGGCGAGTCGGCGAGGAGCGAGGCGAGCTCCTGGTACTTCGCCCCGAAGAACACGTCGGTCACGTAGCGCCGGCGGTTGTTCTGCTGATACAGCTCGTGGAGCGCCGTGAGCACCTCGATCGCGTCGGCCCAGGCCTGCTCGTGGCGGACGACGAAGTGGTCGAGCACCTCGAAGTGGTAGTCGTACTGCGCCTGGCGGACCGGCTGGAAGACCGGGTCGAGGAGCTCGTTGACGAGCGTGAACCGGGCGCGGTCCTCGACGCCCTGGCCGAACCACCCTTCCCCCGGCGCCCCGGCCGGCGTCGTCCGCGAGAGCTCGGCGATGCGGCTCGCCCGCTCGAAGAACCGCGTCCCGCCGAGCGGCGAGAACGTGTCGTAGTCGTAGCCGAGGATGAGGTTGGCGTAGTAGTCGAGGACCGACGTGAGCGGGTTGAACCGGTTGGGGTCGTAGATCAGGCTCTGGCCGCGAGCGTAGGCGAACTCCCAGGTGTTGTCGGCCACGCGCATGGTCGTCGTTCGCTGCGCGGTCCCGTAGATGGGCCGGCTGGCCTGGACCACGAGCTGGGCGACGAACGACGTCTGCGAGGGGGCGGCTGTGAACGTGATCTGGATCTGGCAGTCGATCCGCTCCTCGGCCCGGAACACGTCATCGGTCCACGCCCGGTTGTTGACGTAACGGAAGACCTCCTCCCGGAACTCGTCGAGAAAGTCGAACTCCGTCCCGGTGATGGCGTCCCGGTTCAGGGTGATCTGGCAGTTGAGTTCCTGGGCGCGGGCCGGGGCGAGGGCGGCCGAGGCAGCGAGGACGATCAGGAGGGCGAGTCGGCGCACGTGGGAGGTCGTGGAGGAGTAGACCTGTATGTTTGAGTCTCGGGCCCAATCTACGGGGGTCCGTCGCCCGTCCGAACGACGCCAGACGGCAATTATGCGCGCCCTGCTCCGCCTCGCCCCCCTCCTCACCGCCGTGCTCTGGCTGGGGGCGCCCGCGGCGCACGCCCAGTTGGCCGAGGGCGGGGCCCGCACCCTCGCACTCGGGCGGGCCGGTGCCGCCCTCGGAGGCGAGGCGTGGGGCCACGCGAACCCCGCGGCCTGGGCCGGCCTCGGCGAGACGCGCGCGGCGCTCCAGGCGAGCCAGGCGTTCGGGCTCAGCGAGCTCCGCCTCGGCGCGCTGTCGGCCGCCCTCCCCACGTCGCTCGCGACCGTCGCCGTCCACGCCCGGACGTACGGGTTCTCGGAGCGCCGCGAGACGCGTGTCCTCGTCGGCGCCGCGCGGCCGCTCCCGCTCAGCGTCACGCGCCGGCTCGACGTCGGGCTGGCCGTCGGCATTGAGACGGCCTCGACGGACGGCTACGCCAACCACACGGCGCTCCTCGTCCACGCCGGCGTCCAGGGCGACGTGCTGCCCGGCCTCCGCGCCGGCCTCGCCGCCCGGAACCTCTTCGGCCTCGGGCTCGACGACACGGCCGACCTCCGGCGCTCGGCCTCGACGGTCCCCGGCGTGACCGTCGGCGTGGCCTACGCACCTTCGGCCCGCGCGACGCTCGTGCTCGACGCCGACCAGGACCTCGACTTCGGCCTGTCGGTCCGTGCCGGCGCCGAGGTGCTCGCCGTCGAGGCGCTCGCGCTCCGGGCCGGTGTCTCGACGGCGCCCGTCCGGTTCACGGCCGGCGTCGGCGTCCGCGCCGGGACTCTCCGCGCCGACCTCGCCGTTGAGGCCCACGAGACGCTCGGCCTGACGCCGGCCGTCGGCCTAGAGATCGGGCTGTGAGGGGCGGGGCATGAGGCGTCAGGCATCAGGCGTGAGGGGGGCGCGGCCGGTGGGCGCTGGCACTCGCCGCGGCACGGCGTCGCCTCCGGTGGCGAGGAGAACACGGCGGCTCCGCACACCTCGTGTCATCCTGAGGGGCAGCGCGACGAACCGACAGGTCGGCACAGCCAAGCGTCCCGTGTCTCCCGCCGAGGCGCGCCGATGGACGGAGCGGTCGAGTCCGGAGAGATCCTTCGCTCCGCTCAGGATGACAGGATGGACGGGTCGGAGGTTCGACCTGTCCGCGTGGATCGCTCTCCTCCTCTCACTCGCCCTCCCCGCCTCGGCGCAGGTGCCGGCGGACTCGGCCGACACGGAGGTCGATACGGAGGCCCGGTTCGAGGCGCTCGTCGAGGACGACCTCGCGGGCGACCCGACGGAGCTCCTGGAGTTGTTGGCGTCGCTCCGCGACGACCCGCTCGACGTCAACACGGCGACGGCCGAGGAGCTGGCGCAGGTGCCGGCACTCGGGCCCCTCCTCGCCGCCGCGGTGGTCCGCCGACGCGCCGAGGCGGGCCCGTTCACGTCGCTGCCGGCGCTCCGCCAGGTCGAGGGCGTCACGGCCGACGTCTACCTCGACGCCCGGCCGTTCCTCACGATCGGCCCGACGCTGGACGCGGCGGCCGGGCCGGCGCCGCGCTTCCCCGCCGCGCCGTCGATCGGGCAGGTCGTCTCCGGCCTCCGCTACACCGGGATCCAGCGCGTCCAGCGCCGCCTCGACCTCGGCGCCGGCTACGAGGGCCCCGACTCGCTCCGGGCCTACCCCGGCTCGCCCGAGCGGATCTACACGCGGCTCCAGGCGACGTACCGCCGGCAGGTCTCGGTCAACGTCACGCTCGAAAAGGACCCCGGCGAGCCGTTCCGGTTCGACGGCGCGACGAACACCTATGGGTACGACTACCAGAGCGCGCACGTCGCCGTGATGGACGCCGGGCGGATCGACGCGCTCGTCATCGGCGACTACTCGGCCCAGTTCGGACAGGGCCTCGCGCTGTGGCGCGCGTCGGGCTTCGGGAAGGGGCCGGACGCCGTCGGCGGGCCGCTGCGAAGCGGGCGCGGCATCCGACCGTACGGCTCGGTCGACGAGAACAACTTTTTCCGCGGGGCCGCACTCACGCTGGGCGTCGGGAAGGGCCTCTACGTCTCGGCGTTTGCCAGCCGGCGCGCGCTCGACGCCAGCCTCTTCGCGCCTGACACGGCCGACCTGGGGGACCCCGACCTCCCACCTGGCGCCTTCGACGCCGTCGTCACCAGCCTCAGCGCCGACGGGCTCCACCGGACCGACCGCGAGCTCGCGCGGAAGGACGCGCTCGACGAGACGCTCGTCGGCGGCGCTGCGGAGTACCGGATCTCGAACGGCGTGATCGAGGGGCAGGTGGGCGTCGTCGCCACGCGCTCGGCGTTCGGGACGCCCCTCGCGCCCGGCACCCGTCCCGACGAGTTGTTCGACTTCGCCGGCGACGAGGCGACGGTCGTCAGCGCCTACGCCGACGCGAAGACGCGAGCGGGCGTCGCCTTCGCCGAGGTCGCGCGCGGTGCGGGCGGCGGGCTCGGCGCCGTCGGCGGCGTGGGCCTCGACCTCGGCGGCGGCGCGGACCTCCTCGTCGTCGGGCGGCGCTACGCGCCGGACTACGTCTCGCTCCACGGCTACCCGTTCGGCGAGCGGAACGGGGTCGGGCGGAACGAGAGCGGCATCTACGCCGGCGTCCGCCTCAAGCCGTCGCGGGCGTGGACGGTCAACGCGTACCTCGACCAGTACCGGTTCCCGTTCCTCCGCTTCAACGTGCCGCGGCCGAGCCGGGGCGCCGAGGCGCTCGTCCACGTCGAGCACCGGCCGAGCCGCTACGCCCGTGTCTATGCCCAGGCGCGGACCGAGACGCGCGAGGTGTCGCGCGACGCCGACAACACCGTGCCGGGCAGCGTCGTCGGGAGCCTCGGCGAGCAAACGCGCCAGACGCTCCGGCTCCAGGGCGAGTGGGACGCCAGCCGGCGCCTCCGCCTGAGGTCGCGCGTCGAAGGTTCTCGGTTCGAGGACGAGGACCCGGCGGTCGGCGTGAGCACCGGCTCCCTCGTCTACCAGGACGTCCGCTGGCAGATTTCCGAGTGGCTCCGCACCGACGTGCGCCTCACCCTCTTCGACACCGACGGCTACGACGCGCGGCTGTACGCGTTCGAGAACGACCTGACGGGCGTGTTCGCGATCCCGGCGCTCTCGGGCCGCGGCGTCCGCGGCTACCTCCTGTTCACCGCGCGTCCCTCGAGCGGCGTGACGGCCCAGCTCAAGCTGGCGACGACGTGGCTCCGGCGCGTCAACACGATCGGGTCGGGCGCCAACGCGGTCGCGGGCCAGCGCGTGAGCGACCTCGGCGTTCAACTCCGCGTGCGGATCTGACCCCGACCGCCTCGGTGCCGAGGCGGAGAGGACCGACCGAAGCGGGATCGCCGTCCGTCCGGGGTAGGTTCGACGGCCGATGGCCGACTCCCGTCCTCCCCGCTCCCTCGTCGCCTCGCTCCGGCGGATCCTGACGTTCGCGCGGCCCTACCGCCGCCGGCTCGCGGCGGCCATCGCGCTCACGCTCCTCTCGACGGCCGTCGGCCTCGTGGTCCCGCTCGGGCTCCAGGGGCTGCTCGACTCCGTGTTCGAGGCCGAGAACGCGACGCGGCTCAACCAACTGACCCTCGCGCTCCTCGGGCTGTTCGCGGTCCAGGCCGTGCTCGGGTTCGGGGGCAGCTACCTCATGGAGTGGACCGGGGAGCGCGTCGTGACCGACCTCCGGCGACGGCTCTACGCCCACCTCCACACGCTCGGGTTCCGCTTCTTCGCCGACGAGCGGACGGGCGAGATCACGTCGCGACTCACGAACGACGTCTCGAAGGTCCAGTCGGCCGCGACGAGCGACCTCGCGGAGGTGCTCCGCCTGGGCCTCACGCTCGTGGGGTCGGTCGCCATCATGCTCGGACTCAACTGGCGGCTCTCGCTCGTGATCTTCGCCGTCGTGCCGGCCGTCGCCCTCGCGATGCGCCGGTTCGGGGCCGTCGTGCGCCAGCTGTCGCGGACGATCCAGGACCGGCTGGCCGAGACGACGGCCGTGGCCGAGGAGTCGATCTCGGCCGTCCGCGTGGTGAAGGCGTTCGCGCGCGAGCCGTACGAGGTCGGGCGCTACGCCGACGCCGTCGAGGCCCTGTTCGACACGGCCAGGCGGCGGGCCTGGATCGTGGCCCTGTTCTGGTCGGGCGTCGGGTTCGGGTTCTCGGTCGCGCTCGTCGTCATCTTCTGGTTCGGCGGGCGGGAGGTGCTGGCCGAGCGGCTCACGGCCGGCGCGCTCGTCGCGTTCATCGTCTACGCGCTCAACATCGCGCGGAGCGTGTCGGGCGCGGGCCGGCTCTACACGTCGTTCCAGAGCGCGGCCGGCGCCTCCGAGCGGCTGTTCGACCTGCTGGACACCCGGAGCGAGATCGTCGAGAAATCCGACGCCGTGGTGCTGGGCGATGTCCGCGGCGAGGTCGTGCTCGACGGCGTCTCGTTCGCTTATGCCGACGGCCAGCCGGTCCTGCAGGACGTCTCGCTGCGGGCCGCGCCCGGCGAGACCGTTGCCCTCGTCGGCCCGAGCGGGGCGGGCAAGACGACGCTGCTCCACCTCATCCCGCGGTTCTACGACCCCGACCGCGGCGCCATCCGAGTCGACGGCGTCGACCTCCGCGACGCGACCGTCCGGAGCGTCCGCGAAGCCGTCGCGCTCGTGGCGCAGGACGTCCAGCTCTTCGGCGTCTCGCTCCGCGACAACATCCGCTACGGCCGCCTCGACGCGACCGACGCCGAGGTCGAGGCCGCCGCCCGCGCCGCCCACGCCGACGAGTTTATCGAGGCGTTCCCGGAGGGCTACGACACGCCCGTCGGCGAGCGCGGGGTGAAGCTATCCGGCGGCCAGCGCCAGCGGATCGCGATTGCGCGGGCGCTCCTGAAGGACCCGCCGATCCTGCTCCTCGACGAGGCCACGAGCGCGCTCGACGCGGCCTCCGAGGCCCACGTCCAGGCGGCCCTCGCCGAGCTCATGGTCGGGCGGACGTCGTTCGTCATCGCCCACCGGCTGGCGACGGTCCGCGACGCCGATCGGATCGTGGTCCTCGACGCCGGGCGCGTGGTCGAGGAAGGCACGCACGCCGCCCTCGTCGCGGCCGGCGGCCTCTACGCCGACCTCGCGGCCCGCCAGTTCGCCACGGGCGGCGACCTCGTGGACGCGGCGACCGAGGTGGTCTGACCCGCGGCCTCAGGTCTCCCCGGAGGTCGCCGACGACCCGAACCGGCCCCTCCACTTCCCGTTCCGTTCCCCCCATGTCGACGCAGGCTCGCTCCGCACCGCTCGCTGTGGGTACCCTTCCCAACGCACACTCTCCTCCCCCTTTTTTCTGATGGCCCAGCAGTACGACGCCCCGCCCGCGATGCAGATCGACACGGACACCACGTACCGCGCGACGATCTCGACCGACCGCGGCGACATCGTCCTCGACCTCCACCCGCAGCACGCGCCGAAGACCGTCAACAACTTCGTGACGCTCGCGAAGGACGGGTTCTACGACGGCCTCACGTTCCACCGCGTGATCCCCAACTTCATGATCCAAGGCGGCGACCCGACGGGCACCGGCTCGGGCGGCCCCGGCTACCGCTTCGAGGACGAGACGCGCGGCAACCCGCTCACGCACGAGACGGGCGTGATCTCGATGGCGAACGCCGGCCCCAACACGAACGGAAGCCAGTTCTTCATCACGCACAGCCCGCAGCCGCACCTCAACGGCCGCCACACCGTCTTCGGCGAGGTCGTCGAGGGCCAGGACGTGGTCGAGGCGATCCGCCAGGGCGACACGATGACCTCGGTCACGATCGAGGAGGCCTGAGCCCCCGCCCGCCCGCCTCGACACCGAGGCGGGCGCACCTGGATCGAGGAACGGCCTGCGCAGACCGTTCTCTCTAGATGAGAGATCCGGCGGATGTCGCCAGCGGGAGCCTTCTAGATCTCGCCGACCTCGGCACCGCCGGTGTCGTTCTCAGGATTGTCCCCCTCGTGTCTACATCGAGCACGTCGAACGATTCGGCCTTGAGGACCGGGCGAAACAGGAAGCCCTGGAAGCCGGGCGCCGCGGGGTTGCCGCGCGTCACGAACGACCTCTCTACGTCGACGAGCGTGTCGGTCCCGTCGCAGAGGTCGAGGAGCTTGAGTTCTACGGCGAACCGTCGAACAAGACGCTCCGGTGCGAGATCTCGTCGAGCCCGGTCGTGTCGTCGTCCACGTCGCGGTCGGCGGACAGCAACCCGATGCAGGTGATCGTGGTTACGGCAGCCTCGGCGAGATCGAATGGGCAGGGGTCGTCGGTGAGGCGGACGTCAGCTGGGCCTCGCCCCTTGCCGGGTCGGCGGAGTCACAGGCTTGAAGGACCAAACCGAGCGCGATGAGCAGTCCGGCCAGGAGGAATGCGCGCATGGGGGAGTCGGGGGGACGTGCTGTGGTGGGAGGTCGTCAACGGCTAGGATCGTCCGGGATTCCCACCGGCCCAAACATTCCCAACCTTCGGAAGGGCTGACCGGCGTTTCCGAGCCGATTACAGCCATTAGGGACCGTTACCTCACCGAACCATCAGGCGCCATCAGCTCACGGAGGGGCGCTGACGGTGCCAATCCGTGGCCTCCTGGACCGCGTGGGCCAGCCGGAGCGCGTGGTGCTCCCCCCACAGCGGCCCGAGGAACGTGATCGAGTGCGGCTGCCGCCGGTCCTCAAACCCCTCGACGGGAAACAGCCCGTTCGGGATGGCGACGGCGGGGTGCCCGGTCAGGTTCGTGATGAGCAGGCCGGCGTTGCCGAAGCTCGGCGTCACGAGCACGTCGAGGCGCGACATGAGGCCGGCCATGGCCCGCATGAGTTGCGTCCGGATCCGGTTGGCGTTGATGTACTCGACGGCCGGGATGTGGCGGGCGTGGCGGAACACGTTGGGCCACGCGTTCCGCTCCTGACGCACGAGCCGGTCGGTCCCGCGGCTCCGCGTGAGCCCGTCGAACGCCGCGGCGGCCTCGGCCTCGAGGATCAGACTGAGCGCGTCGACCGGGAGGTCGTCGGGCAACGCGACCCGGACCGGCTCGACGCCGAGGCGGCGGAGGACGGCGACCGTGGCCCGGTCTGCCTCGGCGCCCTCGTCGTCCCCCTCGTCCGGGACGATGGTCCCGACGCGGAGGTCGGCGAGCGGGGTGTCGGGGCGGAACGGGAAGGCCGCGTCCTCGCCGGTGAGCGGGCCGCGGATCGCGTCGAACACAAGCGCGGCGTCGACGGCCGAGCGCGTCATGGGGCCGAGCTTGTCCATGCTCCACGACAGCGCCATCGCTCCGTCTGTCGGCACGCGGCCGAACGTCGGGCGGAGGCCGGTCACGCCATTCCGGGTCGAGGGCGACACGATCGAGCCGAGCGTCTCGCTGCCGATGGCGAACGGGACGAGCCCGGCGGCGACGGCCGCGCCAGGCCCAGCGCTCGACCCGGACGCGCCCTGATCGGGGTTCCAGGGGTTCTTGGTGGTCCCACCGAACCACACGTCGCCCCACGCCAGCGCCCCGAGCGTGAGCTTCGCCACGAGCACCGCGCCCGCCGCCTCCAGGCGACGGACCACGACGGCGTCCTCGTCGATCGCCTGGTCGCGGTACGGCTCGGCGCCCCACGTCGTCGGCGCCCCGCGCGCGGCCAGCAGGTCCTTCGCCCCATACGGGATCCCATGGAGGGGCCCGCGATCGACGCCGGCCGCCAGCTCGCGGTCGCGCGCTCGCGCCGTCTCCAGCGCCCGGTCTTCCAGATACGAGACCACGGCCTGCAGCGTCGGGTCGAAGGCACGGAGCCGGCGGAGGGCCAGCTCAGTCAGCTCGACGGACGTGACGGCACCGCTGCGGAGGAGGGCGCCCAACTCCGGGATCGAAGCGAACGCCAGATCTCGGTCGTCCGCCGGCCGCTGTCGGACGTCCGGACGCGGGACCACGGCGCCGAGACCGGGCCCCGGCCGTTCGTCGCCGCTGAGACTCAGGTCGAGCGTGAGCGCCGGCGGAACGCTGTTCGGCGGCTCGGCCTCACGGATCGCCTCCAGGCTCTCCAAGCGCTCGACCACGTCATCGAGCATGAGCGCGCGGTCCTCGGGCGTGAACGAGAGCCCCTGAACGGCCTCGGCGGCCTCGAGCTGATCGACCGTCAGATCGGGTCGCGGTCCGTTGGGAGGCGGCGCGCCGGGGCCGAGACGGTGGGCGTCGAGGGGCGCCGGGAGGGCGGCCGAGGCGGGCAGGGCCGCGCCCACGGCGAGCGCGCCGACGGAGGCGAGGAAACGACGGCGGTCCGGCATGGAGGTGCGGAGGTGCGGAGGTGCGGAGGTGCGGAGGTGCGGAGGTGCGGAGGTGCGGAGGTGCGAGAAGGTGGCCGACCGCGCGCGCGACGTCCAGTCCGAAACGGGGTCCTGCGTCGGATCCATTCAGCCGACGCCCTTCATCATCAGTCCAGCTGCCACGCCTGGGCGAGGTGGCGGAGAAACGTGGCCTCCATCGTGTGGACGACCTCGTCGGCCTCGGCGACCCGGACGAGCGCCGCGTGGGCGCGAGCGAGCGCGTCCGGGTCGAGCGCGTCGCGGAGGCGAAGGACGACCTCGTCCAGGCCGACGACGCTGATCTCGCCATACGCCGAGACGGCGTCCTCCACGAGGTGGCTCAGGTCCTCCCCACTCGGCGACTCGCCGAACGCCTCGGCCAGGAGGTCCAGTTGGCGAACGAGGACGCGGGTCTCGCGCGGGTCGAGGTCGGCGTCGGTCCCGTGGGCGACGACGAGCGTGAGGAGCGCGAGGTCCTCGAGGGGAGACGGGGTGCCCTGGGAGTGGTCGTGAGCCACGGGAGCGGGGGCTGCTTCGTGCCGGTACCTGCTCCCCATCACCCTGTTCCCCACGGGGTAACGGGGTTCCGGGAGCTAGCCGCGGCGCGCGAGGAGCCGGCGCCACCACGGCTGGCCCTCCCGCTCGGCCGCGCGGAGGACATCCATGAGCGCCTCGAACTCCTCGCGGCAGCCGGGGCAGCCCTCGAGGTGCTCCTCGACGAGCGGCAGCGCATCGGCGGCGTCGCGGCCGGCGAGCGATATCTCGGCGAACCGGTCGAGCCGCGCGTCGCACTCACCGCACGACATCTCGTCGGGCCGCGAGGCGAGCGCCTTGGCGACGAGGAGGCGGAGGACGTCGGGCGTGAGGGTCATGGCGAACGTAGACGCCGGGAGGGTCCGGCGGCTTACCGAGGCGGGCTAGGGGGCGCCGCTGTCGAGGAGGTCGTCGGGCGTGAGGCCCCGGTCCTCGAACGCCTTGCGGAGCTTGAGGCGGGCGTCGTGGAGCAGCTTGTAGAGCGCGTTCCGGTTCGTGTCGAGCCGGCGGGCGACCTCGTCGAGGGGCATCCCGTTGAGCACGGCCGTGAGCGCCGTCGACTGCCGCTCGGTGAGCTCCTCGGCGATGAGGCGGCGGACGAGGGCGACGGCCTCGGCGTTCGCCATCGACACGTCGGCGGCGGGCTCGGGGGTCGAGGGCGGGTCGGCGACGACCGCGTCGAGCGGGACGTCCTCCCACCGCTTCCGGCGGAGCTCGCTGAAGGCGAGATGGACCGCCACCTTCTGGGCCCACGTCGTGAACTTGGCGTCGCCGCGGAACTGTCCGGCCCGCTCGCGGACCTGGAGGAGCGCGTCCTGAACCAGGTCCTCGGCGAGCGCGTCGGCGCCGCGGTCGACACGGGGCGCCAGCGTGACGTGGAGGGCACGGAGAAGGACCGGGCGGAGGTCGCGGAGGGCCGCGTCGAGCGCCGGCCCGTCGGCGGCCAAGTCCGCGAGCCACTCGGCGTTGGTGCGGTCGGGGCGGCGGGGCACGGGGTGGGGGGAGCGAGCCGCCAAGCTAGCGTGCGCGGTACCGGGCGGGGATTTCCCCGAGGAACGACGGCAACTCTTGCGCCCACTCGGCATCTACTATATAATTAGTACGACTCAAACCCAACACCCCATGCGCAACCCCCTCACCCCGCTCGGCGGCACCGAGATGGAGGTCCTTCGCGAGGTCTGGTCGCTCGGCCACGCGACGGCCCGCGACGTCCACGACCGGATCTCGGAGCGCCGCCGCCTTGCCTACACGACGGTCATGACCGTCATGAAGAACCTCGCTGAGAAGGGCTACCTCGAGTACGAGACGGAGGGGACGGCCTATGTCTATACGGCGGCCCGGCCGGCCGAGGAAGTCCGCGCGAGCGTGCTCGGCGGCATCCTCGACAAGGTGTTCGGCGGCTCGACGGCCAGCCTCGTCCAGGCGCTCGTCCAGCGCGAGGCGTTGAGCGACGCCGAGCGCGCCGAGATTCGCCGCCTCATCGACGGCATGGACGACGCCCCCGACTCCGATGCCTGACCTCCTCTGGCTCACCGACCTCGGGCGCGCGTCCGTCGCCGCCCTTTGGCTCCCCGTCCTCGCGTGGAGCGCCGTCGCGCTCGTCGCCGAGGCCGCGCTCCGGCTCGGCCGCGCGCCCGCGGCGCTGGCGCTCCCGACTCGGGGCGCCGTGCTCGCCGCGCTGCCCCTCGCCGTCCTCGTTCCCCCCGTCTTGTCCGCGCTCGCGCCCGCGGCGGCCGTGGCCGTCGCCGCGGCCGTGCCCGACGTCTTGTGGCTCCCGGAGGTCGCCGTCGGCGGGCCGGCGCCCGAGATCGAGGCGGTCGGCCCGGCCGTGCTTGACCTCCTCCTCGGCTTCGCCGTCCTCGCGGCCGTCGGCGTCGGGGCCTATCGCGTGGTCGAGCTGTTGCACGCGCTCGTGGGCGTGGCACGGGCCCGGCGCGCGTTCGTGCCGGCCGGCCCCGAGGGGCAGGCCGCCGTCGATGCGGCCCGCCAGCGGCTCGGCGTCGCGCGGCCCGTCGCAGCGGCCGAGGCGCCCCCCGGCGCCGCGCCCTTCACCGTCGGCTGGCGGCGGCCCGTCGTGGCCCTCCCCGCCCGCCTCGACGCCGACGCCCGCGAGGTCGCGGCGGTCCACGAGGTGGCCCACGTCCGCCGCGGCGACTTCGCGTGGCACGCCGCGCAACGCGCCGTCGCGGCCGTGTTCGGAGCGCACCCGCTCGTCTGGACGCTCGGTCGGGGCCTCGACCTCGACCGCGAGCGGGCCGCCGACGCGCTCGTCCTCAACGCCTGCCCCGACAGACGACGGACCTACGCAGACCTCCTCTTCTCGTACGCCGCGCTCCCAGCCCCGGCCCTCGCGCTGGGCGCCGCCCGCGGCTCCTCGTCCCTCAAGTCCCGGATCGACGCCATGACGACGCCTCTCTCCCCTACCCAATCCCGCCGCCTCGCCCGCCTCGGGCGCCTCGCCGGCCTCGCCGTGCTCGCGCTCGTCGGCGGGCTCGCCATGACCACGGCGCCCGCGCCCCCGGACCTCGGAGCGCTCGTCGCGGAGGCCTCCGACCACGACATCGTCCGTTTGGATATCGTTGCCGAACCCGGCGAGCCGCCGACGCTCGTCGCGACGTTGGCTGACGACGCGCCAGATGGGACCCTGGACGCTCTCGCTACCGAGCTGACGGATCCCACGGGCCATGTCCGCATCGTGATCCGTGGTCGCGAAGGCTCGCGGACGGTCTTTGGCCGACCCGATGCGTTCGATCGGGGCGGGAGGTACGCCGGTGTGGGAGGGCGCTCCCTCCGCGTGCTCCCTGACACGACCGAGGTCTATGAGGTCGCCGACGACCAGCCGGTGCTCATCGGTGGGCTCGAAGGGATCCAAGACCGGCTGGAGTACCCCGAGCTCCAGCGTCGGGCCGGCGTCCAGGGGCAGGCGGTTCTCCAGTTCATCGTCGAGACGGACGGGACTGTCGGGGACCTCCGGGTGATCCGCTCGTCCGGCAACGACGGGCTCGACCGGGCCGCGGTCGCCGCCGTCCAGGCGTCGCGGTTCGAGCCTGGCCGGGTCGGCGGGGAACCCGTTCGCGTCCGGTTCGCCGTCCCCATCACGTTCCGCCTGCCGGAGTCCGACGCGCCGGCCGACGACCGCGCCCGCGAGGTCCGCCCCGACCCGCAGGGCGAGGACGGCGTCTATGGCGTCGTGGACGAGATGCCCCAGCTCATCGGCGGTCTCCAGGGGATCCAGGACCGGCTCGTCTACCCGCAGGTGGCGAAGGACGCCGGCATCGAGGGCCAGGTCGTCATCCAGTTCATCGTGAACGAGGAGGGCCGCGTAGAGGACCCGGTCGTGCTCCGTTCGCCCGATGACGTGCTCTCGGAGGCCGCGCTCGCGGCCGTCCGTGAGAGCCGGTTCGAGCCGGGCCGCAACGGCGGCGAGGCGGTCAAGGTCCGGTTCGCCGTTCCCATCACGTTCCGCCTGCCGGGCGGCGACGGCGAGGACCGGGGCTCGCACATGGGCCGCGGCGGCGCCGGCTCGGACCGCGCAGACGGCGTGATCCGGTACTCGGAGCTCGACGTCGCCCTCCTCGCCCCCGGCTCCCGGCAGGCGTTCACGGGCACCCTCCGCAGCGTCCCCGAGATCCTGGCGCGTGGCGAGACGCCGACGGCCGAGGTCGAGGTCGAGTACACGATCGGCTCGAGCGGGCGCGTGGTGGACACGCAGATGTCGGAGGCCCCCCCGGCGCTTCGCCAACTCGCGGCTTTCCTGTTGGGCACGGTCCGGCTGGACCCGGAGCGCCGGCCAGGAACGAGTCGGACGGGCACCTTCCGCCTGTCCTACCAGGCCGACGCCTGACCCCTCCGCCCCGGCGTGTGTCGAGGCGGAGCCCCGCCCGCCTCGGTCGGCTCACGGGCCGGCCGAGGCACGCAACGTCGGATGCGGCGCGCCGTAGGGCCCGAGCGTGTTGGCTTTTTAGCACCTCTGCCCCACTCCCATGCGCCACGCCCTCCTGCTCGCGGTCCTCGCCGCGCCCGCCCTCGCCCAGATCCCCGCGCCCGTCGCCTCCGACTACGAAGCCGTCGAGCGGACCGTCGGCTACTACCTCGACGGCGGCACGCAGGGCGACTTCGAGCTCCTCGCCCGCGCCTTCCACCCCGACGCGACCATGCGCTGGGTCGCCGACGGCGAGATGCGCGACGTCAACGCGGTCGACTTTTTCCGCGAAGGGATGCGGAACGCGCAACCCTCGGACCGCGCCACGCGCGTCGTCGACGTCACGGTGACGGGCGACGCGGCCACGGCGACGCTCGAGATCGAGTACCCGACGTTCACCTTTGTCGACCACATGACGCTGCTCAAGCTCGACGGCGAGTGGCTCATCGTGAGCAAGGCGTTCACGCGCCGCCCGCACGCCCACGACGCCGGCTGACCCCGTCCGCCTCGGGGCCGAGGCAGGTGGACTTGGGGCCGAATCCGGCATGCCGTACCCTCCCGGCATGGCGCGCCCGTTCCTCACCGCCCGCTGGGAGAGCCTGCTCCTCCTCAACTACGCCTGCCCGGCCGACGTGCTGGAGCCGCTCGTGCCGGCCGGGACGACGCTCGACCGGTGGCAGGGCGAATCGCTCGTGAGCGTCGTCGGGTTCCTGTTTCGCGACGCGCGTCTGCTCGGGATGCCCGTCCCGTTCCACCGACACTTCGAGGAGGTCAACCTCCGATTCTACGTTGCGAGGGAGACGCCCGACGGCGAGACCCGGCGGGCCGTGGCGTTCGTCCGCGAGCTCGTGCCGCGGTGGGCGATCGCGACTGTCGCGCGGGTGGTGTACAACGAGCCGTACCGGGCGGTCCCGATGAGCCACCGCGTCGCGCTCGACGCGTCGACGGGTGGGAGCGTGGCCTACGAGTGGCAACACGAAGGCACGCCGTACGCCCTCCGCGGGACGGCCTCCGGTCCGGCGGCGCTCGCCGACCCTGACTCGGAGGCCGCGTTCATCACGGAGCACTACTGGGGCTACACCCGCCAGCGCGACGGCGGGACGCTGGAGTACGAGGTGGTCCACCCATCGTGGGCGCTGTGGGACCTGGACGAGGCCGCGTTCGAAGGCCCACCCGGCCCGCTCTACGGCGACGTCTTCGCCGACGTGCTGGCCGCCCCGCCGCGCTCGGCGTTCCTGGCCGTCGGGAGCGAGGTGGCGGTCGACAAGGGCCGCCGGATCGAGGTCTGAGGAGCCCGCCGCCCGTGCTGCTCTCCGGATTCCGCGCCACCTCGTCCTCGCCCATCACGTGCACGTGGTGCGGGACCAGCTACGCGCGCCACCAGCGGAACTGCACCAACTGCGGCGGACCGCTTCCCGGCCCGGCACCTCCGGACCCGGGCCCGGAACCGCCGCCCGCGCCCCGCACCATCCCCGGGCCCTACGTCCGCCGCCTCTACCTCACGGGGAACGTGCCCGCCCTCATCGGCGCGATCTTCGTGGCGGTCGGCGTCGTCGTGACGGTCCCGATGGTGTGGATGGCGCTCGAGCTGGGGCCTGAGGTGGCCGTCGCCGGCATCACCGGCCCCATCTTCGCCGTCGTAGGCGGGGTCCTGCTCGCCGTGGGCGTCCGGCGGGCGCGGCGACAGCTCCACGCGCTCCGGGACGGCGTGGCCACGCGGGGCGAGATCGTCGACCTGCACCAGGACACGTCGGAGAGCATCAACGGGCGCCACCCCTGGGCCATCGTCTACACGTACGAGGCCGGCGGGCGGGTGCATGAGGGGACGGTCAAGTCGTGGGGACGCGCGGGCTCCGTCGTCTCGCTCTACGCGGTCGGGAGCCCGGTCCACGTGCTCTACGTGCGCGAGCGGCCGGAGCGGAGCGCGCTCTACCCCCCCATCCGCTGACGCGGATCCGGCGGCGGGCACGACGGCCGGGCGCGCGTACCTTGGCGCCGGAAGCCAGGGGTGCCACCGCGCGTGGCTGAGAGAGTCCCTCCGCACCTGATCCGGTTCGCACCGGCGTAGGGAGTGCTTCGACGGCGCCGGCCCCGCCCGCCTCGGCGGCTCGGCCGGCGACCGCGCCGAGGCCGACGGCCCCGGGCTTCCAGACCCTTCACCTCTGGACAGCCCCATGACCCGTCTCCGCCTCGGCCTCGAGTGGTTCCTCAACCCGGACCACGTCCCCCTCCTCCTCGCCCAGGACCGCGGCTGGTTCGACGAGGCTGGCCTTGAGGTCGACCTCATCGAGCCCGAGGCGCACCTCGACGCCGTCGAGGCCATCGAGAAGGGCGAGATGGACTGCGCCGTGACCGAGCCGCTCCACCTCGTTGAGGACCGCGCCAAGGGCGAGCTGTGCGTCGGCTTCGCGCGGTTCCTCCACACGAACGGCGGCGTGATGGCGACGGCCGAGATCGAGCGCCCGCGCGACATGGTCGGCAAGCGGATCCAGTACCCCGGCGCGCCGGGCCCGGGCGGGCCGGCGATCGTGGCGACGATGGTCGAGGCCGACGGCGGCCCGACCGGGACGGAGGACGGCTACGGCCGCGTCAACAACTCGTTTTACCACACCGACGCGCTCGCCGAGGACAAGGCCGACGTGGCGACGCTCGTGTTCCACAACTTCGAGGTCGTCGAGGCGCAGCACCGCGGTCTCGACGTCCGGATGTTCGCGCTGAAGGACTGGGGCGTCCCCGACTTCTGCCAGCTCGTCCTCATCACGCACCCCGACAAGCTGGAGGCCGAGCGCGAGACGTTCGCCACGCTCGTTCGCGTCCTCCGCCGCGGCGTCGATGCGGTCAAGCAAGACCCCGAGGCCGCCCGCGAGGTCTACTTCCGGATGACGGACTCCGACCCCGAGGACGCGCTCACGCGGGCCATCTACGACGCCACGGTCCCGTGCTTCACGCACGACTTCTCGATGTCGGCCGACTACTACCGCCGGCTCGAGGCCTGGATGGCCGACCGCGGCCTCATCACGGAGACGCCCGGCGCCGACGAGTACTGGACCAACGACCTCGCGCTCTAACCCTCCCACTTCCGCCCCGCCCGCCTCGGCCCCGAGGTCGACCGCCCCCCCCCTCATGGAGATGCCCACGACCGCCGCGGCCAAGCGCGCCGCCGACGCCGCCACCCACGCCCGCATCGAGGAGCTGTCGGACGAGGTCCGTCGCCCCCTCCCGGGCTCGCGCAAGATCTACGTCGAGGGCAGCCGCTCCGACCTCAAGGTCCCCATGCGGCTCATCGAGCAATCGCCGACGACCGGCTCGTTCGGCGACGAGCCGAACCCGGCGTTCCCGGTCTACGACACCTCGGGCCCGTACACCGACCCAGCCGTCGAGATCGACCTCCGCGCGGGCCTGCCGTCGGTCCGCGGCGCATGGATCGAGGAGCGCGGCGACACGGAGCAGCTGTCGGACCTGACCAGCACGTTCGGCCGCGAGCGCGCCGGCGACGCCTCGACCGAGCACCTCCGGTTCGAGCACGTCCACCGGCCGCGGCGGGCCCTGTCCGGGAGGACCGTCACGCAGCTCCACTACGCGCGGCGCGGCGAGGTCACGCCCGAGATGGAGTACGTCGCGATCCGCGAGACCCAGCGGCTGGAGGAGCTTCGCCAGTCGGACCCGGGCCTGTTCCAGCAGCACGCCGGCAACGCCTTCGGCGCGGCGATCCCGAAAGTGATCACGCCCGAGTTCGTGCGCGACGAAGTGGCGCGCGGGCGGGCCATCATCCCGGCCAACATCAACCACCCGGAGCTGGAGCCGATGGCAATCGGCCGGAACTTCCTGGTCAAGATCAACGCCAACATGGGCAACTCGGCGGTGAGTTCGTCCATCGCCGAGGAGGTCGAGAAGCTGACGTGGGCGATCCGCTGGGGCGCGGATACGGTCATGGACCTCTCCACCGGAAAGCACATCCACGAGACGCGCGAGTGGATTCTTCGGAACTCGCCCGTGCCGATCGGGACGGTCCCGATCTATCAGGCCCTCGAGAAGGTCGGCGGCGTGCCCGAGGATCTGACGTGGGAGCTGTTCGCCGACACGCTCGTCGAGCAGGCCGAGCAGGGCGTCGACTATTTCACCATCCACGCGGGCGTGCTGCTCCGGTTCGTCCCGCTGACGGCCAAACGGCGGACCGGCATCGTCTCGCGGGGCGGGTCGATCATGGCCAAGTGGTGCCTCGCGCATCACAAGGAGAACTTCCTCTACACGCACTGGGACGAGATCTGCGAGATCATGGCGGCCTATGACGTGTCGTTCTCGATCGGCGACGGCCTCCGCCCCGGGTCCATCGAGGACGCCAACGACGACGCCCAGTTCGCGGAGCTCTACGTGCAGGGCGACCTCACCAAGAAGGCCTGGACGCACGACGTCCAGGTCATGAACGAGGGGCCGGGCCACGTCCCGATGCACATGATCCAGGAGAACATGCAGAAGCAGCTCGACTGGTGCGGCGAAGCCCCGTTCTACACGCTCGGCCCGCTGACGACCGACATCGCGCCGGGCTACGACCACATCACGAGCGGCATCGGCGCGGCGATGATCGGGTGGTTCGGCTGCGCCATGCTCTGCTACGTGACGCCGAAGGAGCACCTTGGCCTCCCGAACCGCGACGACGTCCGCGAGGGCGTGATCACGTACAAGATCGCAGCCCACGCCGCCGACCTCGCCAAGGGCCACCCCGGCGCGCAGGCCCGCGACAACGCGCTCTCGAAGGCCCGCTTCGAGTTCCGATGGGAGGACCAGTTCAACCTCGGCCTCGACCCCGAGCGCGCGTGCGCCATGCACGACGAGACGCTCCCGAAGGAGTCGGCAAAGGTGGCCCACTTCTGCTCGATGTGCGGGCCGAAGTTCTGCTCGATGAAGATCACCCAGGACGTCCGCGACTACGCCGCCGAGCACGGGGTCGACGTCGAGGCGGCCATCCCGGAGGGGATGCGCGAGAAGGCCCGGCAGTTCGAAGCGCTCGGCGGCGAGATCTACCACGAGTCTCTGCCCGACGCCGAGGACGTCTCGACAGCTCGATAACCGGCGAGTCGCTCCGGGACGAGGCCTGACCTCCGCCGCCTCGGCGGCTCCGTCGAGCGAGTCGCCGAGGCGGTCGCCGCGCGCAAGCCCGGGTATCCTTCCAGCCGCTCCCCTCCCACCCCTCATGCTCACCCGCGTCCTCGCCGGCCTCGGCCTCCTGGTGCTCCTGCTCGTCGTCTACGGGGTCGCCATCGAACCTCGCCTGCTCCTTGACGACAAGTCGTTCGAGGCGGAGATCCCGAACCTCCCCGGCGGCTGGGACGGCCAGACGGTCGCGCTCGTGGCCGACTTCCAGATCGGCATGTGGCTCGACAACGAGGCCATGGTGGCGGAGGCGGTCGAGGACGCCGTGGAGGACGAGGCCGCGCTGCTCCTGGTCGCGGGCGACTTCCTCTACCACCCCGACTCCGCGAAGGCCGACCGCGCGGTGGCCCTCCTCGGCCCGGCCTTCGAGGCCGGCGTCCCGGTCGTGGCCGTGCTGGGAAACCACGACTACTCGCTCATGAAGACGCACAGCGAGGAGCGGCCGCCCATCGCCGAGTACCTCACGCGCCGGCTCCGGGAGAGTGGCGCGACGGTGCTGGAGAACGAGGCCGTGGGCGTGCCCGCCCCGGGCGGCGGCGACACGCTCTACGTCGCGGGCATCGGCTCGGTCTGGGCCGAGGCCAGCGACCCGCAGGCCGCGCTCGCGGCGGTGCCCGAAGGCGCCCCGCGGCTCGTGCTCATGCACAACCCCGAGTCGTACCGCGGGATCGGCGGCGGGGAGGCGCCGCTCGCGCTCGCCGCCCACACTCACGGCGGCCAGATCCGCCTCCTGCCTGGCGAGCAGAACTCGTGGCTCGACATCGTCCGGCAAGGCGAGGTCGTCGCCGACGGGTGGGCCCTCGACTCGCTCGGCGCCCCGAGCAACCGGCTCTACGTAAACCGTGGCATCGGCTTTTCGACGGTTCCGGTGCGGATCAACTGCCGCCCCGAACTCACGCTCATCACGCTGCGTCGGTCCAACGGCTCGACCCCGACTCGCGGACCGTCGGCGACGGCGGACTCCTAAAGCGGCCTGTCCCACTGGCCGTACCGAACGAACCGCCGAGGGGATCGGGGAGCGCACCGCCAGGCCGGGCGGGGGAGGCGGCGAGATCCACCTGGAGAGCCAGCCGAACGGCGGCCCCCCTCCGCCTAGGCAACTCCGTCGGGAGAGTCGCCGGGGTGGGCTAGTGAGCCCGGCGCCAGACCTGCGTCCGCCCGAGCGCCCGGATGCCGATGAACCCGCGGACCTCCAGCCGGTCGGGCCCGTCGAGCCGGACCACAGCCCGGTAGGTTTTTGCATTCGTGGGGTCGACGATCCGCCCGCCCGCGAACTCGTCGCCCTGCCACCGCATCCCTTCAAAGAGCGGGACCGTGCGGAGGTCGACGCCCTCGTACCGGTCCTCGCAGTCGCCGCAGCGGAACGTCGGCGTCGGATGGCGCTGCGTCGGGAGCAGGCGGACGATCTGGCCTCGGAGCTCGCCGCCGTCCGCCGTGAGCCGGATGACGGCCTGAGCCTCGCGCCCCTCGTCGCCATAGGTGGTCCAGTCGCCGAGAACGGCGCGGGCCTCTGCGGGGAGGGACTGCGCGTGCGCGGACGCGGCGGCGAGAACGAGGAGAGCGACTACGAGAAGGCGAGGCATGGCGGGTTCGAGGACGTCATGGACGTATCAGCGGCAACCCGACCCTCCTCAACCGAGACTCGCACGTGTCCCGGCCGGGGCCGCCCGGCGGCGGACCGTACGTTGCGGATCGCCCCGCGCGCCATGCCGCACCCGCACGCCGACCTCCTCACGCGCTTCTACGACGCCTTCGCCCGGCGGGACGGCGACACCATGGCGGCGTGCTACCATCCGGACGTCCGGTTTCAGGACGAGGTGTTCGACCTCCGCGGCCCCCAGGTCGGCGCCATGTGGCGGATGCTCTGCGCCCGCGGCGAGGACCTGATCGTCACAGCTTCGGACATCGACGCCGATGACGACGTCGGATCGGCGCGGTGGGTCGCGACCTACACGTTTACCCAGACGGGCCGGCCGGTCCGCAACGAGGTCGGGGCGGCCTTCACGTTCGAGGACGGCCTCATCCGCACGCACCGCGACCGGTTCGACTTCCGCCGGTGGAGCCGGCAGGCGCTCGGACTCTCCGGCCTCCTCCTCGGGTGGACCCCAATCCTCCGCCGCGCCGTCCAGAAGCGGGCCGCGCGCCAACTCGACCGCTACGTCGAGCGGCACCCCGAGGCGCTCGGCTCGGTCGGCTTCGGCGGCCCCACGGGTTGACCGAGGCCGGCTAGGTGCGGACCGAGTACCAGCCGGTCACGCTGGCCCGCTCGCGCGTGGCGGGCAGGACCTCGTGCTCGAACCGTTCGCTGAGGAACGTCACGAGCGTGCCCGCCTCGGGCCGGACGTCGACGTAGGGCTCGGCGTGCTCGCCGTCGAGGTAGAGCCGGAGGTGGCCGCCGTCGGCGTCGGTCCAGGCCGGGTTGAGGTAGAGGACGCACGAGAGCGTCCGTCCCTTGCTCCCGTGGAAGGCGTCGAGGTGGCGCTTGTAGAACGCGCCGGGCGGGTAGACGGCGAAGTGCGTCTCGTAGGAGAACAGGCCGAGGAAGAGCGCCTGGTTCAGCGCCGCCTGGAGCTCGGCCATCCGGTCGAGGTAGCGACGCTGGGCCGACGACTCCGTCTGCTCGTCGAGCCACAGGACCTCGTCGCCGCGGACCTGGGCCGCGACCTGGTGGCCGCCGCCGCGGCCGATCCCGGCACGGTGGAAGCCGGCGCGGAGGGCGTGGCCTTCGGCGAGGAGCGACGCGGCCTCGGGGCCCGTGAGGAAGCCGGGCGTCACGGCCCAGCCGCTCTCGGCGAGCGCGTCGGCGATGGCGTCAGAGGACGCCGGAGTCGCCCCGGTCGGCCACGTCTGGGAGAGAGCGATCACGCACGCGAGCCCAAAGTGGAGGGTCGGCCCGGTGCGCCGAAGTTGGCATCGAGGCGGCCGACCTCATGCGGTTCGCGAAACGATCACCGGCGGCCTTGCCCTCACACGGCGCCGGCGACGGTTCCCGTCTGGCTCGTCACCCGCTCTGCCAGGAGCGCCACGACGCGGCGGCGGACCTCCGGCTCGTGGGCGAGGGCGAACGCCAGCTCGCCCTGAGTGAGCGCGCCGTAGACCACGCCCAGCAACACGCGCTTGAGCCGGGAGTCGCGCCGGAGCGTCTCCGCCAGCCGCTCCCGCTGGTCGTCGGGCGCGAACCCGTCGAAGCCCGGCACCCGCTTCCGGACGTCAGCGGCGACGAGGGCGAGGAGCGTCTCGTTCTGGAGCTTGAGGACCGGCCGGAGCGTCCGGTGGAGAAACGCTTCGAGTTCGGTCGTGGCCGCCGCTGGAGACGCGTAAACATCGGGGCGGAGGGAGAGGAGGATCCGGTCACGTTCGGTCATATACTTCCGCGGTTGGGTACGAGAGTCACGCGTCCGATGGGGCCTACAGGAAGGGATTAAGGGACCTCGATTGGGGTCCGATACTGAGGGTCAAAGCATCGGGTCCCGCTCGGCAGCGGGTCATCGTTCCCACCACCCCGCCCCCACCGCCATGCGTCTGCTCCTCCTGTCCCTCGTCCTCGCCGTCCCCGCGCTCGCCCAGCAGGCCGCGATGGACGTCGGCCCCCAGTCGCTCGACCTGACCTACCGCCCGGGCGGCGTCGAGGCGCCCGTCGTCGCCTACGACGGGACCGTCACGAGCCTCGGGTTCTACGGCGACGCCTCGGCGTTCTCCGGCTTCTATGGCTCGGAGGATCGGATCGCCCCCACCGGCGAGATCCAGACGATGACGGTCTCCGGCATCGAGATGCGGTTCGGGACCAACGTCCCGGTCGCCTCGTTCGGCGAGCGCACGGCGGTCTCGGTCTTCGTCCCGCTCCGCGCGCAGTCGGCCTACCGCTACTTCCTCGGCGACATGTCCGTCGAGGTGCAGGGCGACGACACCTCCATCCACATCGGCCAGGGCGACCTCGGGACGGGCATCGGCGCGGCCGTCGAGGTCCCGCTCGCCGCCGGCGCCCCGGCCCGCAAGCTCCGCGCGTTCGGCACGTACGTCGCCGGGGCCGGCATCCAGGGCGACTTTGTGATGGGCCTGCCCGGCGGCGCCCGCGACCCGCTCGCCTACGGCCTGCGCTCGAACACGGTCATGCTCCAGACCGAGGCCCGCGACCTGTTCGGCACGACCATGGGCGCCTCGGTCGGCTACTCGTTCCGGACGGCCTCGACCGACACGTCGCCCATCGAGAGCGCGGCCGGCCTGCTCAACGGCTTCACCGGCGACGACTTCCGGCGCCTCGAGTCGTCGCACCTCGTCCACGTCGGGGTCATCTTCTAGGCCCTGCCCCCGTGGCTCTGCGGCAGGCGGCGTGCGGGCTAGGCCGGCACGCCGCTGGTCGTTTTCAGGGCCGGGTCGCCCTCGCGGGCGAGGAACCGGTTCCACCCGCCGACGAGGAGGCCGGACACGACGGCGCCGAACGCGGCCATCGCGGCCAGGCTGAGCGTGAGGAGCCACGTCCCCCGCCGGTGCGACGCGATCACGATCTGGTCGGACCCCTCGGACACGACGATCGGGAGGCGGAGCGTCTCCCCCTCCGGCGTCTCGGCGAGGTCCACCTCGATCTCCTTCAGGAGGATGATGGGGAGCTCGACGTCGCGCTCGACGGGCGCCGCCGCGCCGGGCGGCGTGTAGCGGAGGCCCACCTGGCCGGTCGTGATCTCGCTCCGCTCGCGGAGCGTGAGCCCCGTGACCTCGGCCTCGACGACCTCGCCCGCCTCAGCGACGGCGCGCTGCTCGAGCCCGGCGCGCGTCGTCGCGATCGCGATGACGACGAGGAGAAGCGGGAGCGCCCACAACAGGCGGGCGACGATGGGGTTCGAGAGGAAGTTCATCGCGGACGGGGAGGGACGCCCACGGAACGAACCCGGGGCGGCCGGGATGCCCCTTCACCCCGAGTTGGCCGGGGCCGCCCGATGACTCATCGAGGCGGCCCGGGTCGCGCTACGCCTCCTCGCCTTCGAGCGTCATGAGGTAGTCCTCGACGCTGCCGACGGACACGCGCGTCTCGCCCTTGATCTTCCGGGCCTTGATGCTGCCCTGGCGGATCAGCTTCTGGACCTGGTTCCGGTCGATGAGCTTGAGGAGGCGCCGCGCCTCGGTCCGGCTCACGGTGTCCTCGCGGTACTCGCCCGCGAAGCCTTCCAGGAACTCGATCGTCGAGTCGTCCACCTCGATGAGGCGCGTCTCCTGATTGCTGTCGGAGACGCCCCACCCGAGGTCGGCGTTGATGAGGCCGCGGTCCGTCCAGCGGACGAGCGTCTGGCGCGAGATGCGGAGGGCCTCGGAGAGTTCGTCGAGGCGGAGGGTCTTCCGAACGTCGGTGGGGGCGGACATGGGCGGAGCCGTGCGTTGGGGAACGTTTGTTGAGACAATCGTTACGCACGCGCGCCCATTTTGCTCCCCAGGAACTCCCTGTTTCTGTGGAGGCAGCATGGAGAGCGGGTCGAATCCGACGCGCCCCTAGCGGAGCGCCCGATCCGTCAACTCCGCGAGGTCCTCGCCGCCGATGACCCGCCACGTCGGCGAGGCGAGCGCGCCGGTCCCGGTCCGCCCGAACGTGGCGCGGAGCAGGAGCGTCTTGCCCCGCTCGGCGGCGTCCGGGACGAACGAGGCGGGCGTGAACCGGAACACGAACGTCGCGGCGGTCGGGTCGAAGCCGAGCTCGCGCCCGACGAGGTCGGCGAGGTACTGGGCCTCGTCGGTCACGACGCCCCCGTTGTCGGCCCGCTCGTCGATGACGACCGTCCGCGGCCGTCGCTCGTCTTCGCAGAGGTACACGCGGACGCGGGCAGAGCGCTCGGCGGCGTACGTCCGCCACGACATCTCGCCGTCGTGGACGGGGTTGGTCTGGGCGCCCGCCGCGGCCGTCAAGAGGAGTCCCGCAAAGAGAAGTCGGTGCATGAGCCTGAGCTGGAGTCGCGGGGGACGACGCCCCTTAGACTCGGCCCGACCTCTGACGTAACCCCTACTCGTCGCCACGGGCGGCGTGGAGCGCGCGCCACCCGTACCACGCCGCGACGCTCCGCCACGGCGCGTAGGGCTCACCGATGGCCGCCATCTCGCGCGGCGTCGGCCGGGCGTCGAGGCCGTGGATGATCCGGTGGCCCTCCTGCACGCCGAGGTCGGCCGTCGGCCACACGTCGGGGCGGCCGAGGTTAAAGATGAGGACCATCTGCGCCGTCCACGGGCCGACCCCGCGGACCTCGGTGAGCGCGCGGACCACCTCGTCGTCGGCCAGGCCCAGGAGGTCGGCGCGGCTCGGGAGCGTGCCGGCGCGCTGGCGGGCGACGAGGTCGCGGACGGCGGCGGTCTTCGCGCGCGACAGCCCGCAGGCCCTCAGGTCCTCGTCGGGCGCCGCGGCGAGCGCGTCGGGGTCGAGCGTCTCGCCATCCCCGAACGCACGGAGCACGCGGCCGTGGATGGTGGCCGCGGCCTTCGTCGAGAGCTGCTGAAAGACGATCGACCGGAGCAGCCCCGGCAGCGTCTCGACGGGCCGGAGCGTGAGCGTCGGCGGACCGATCCGCGCGACGGTCTCGGCCATGCGGGGGTCGGCCTCCGCGAGGGCGTGGCTGGCGGCGACGACGTCGTAGGGGGGCTCCATGAGGGCGGGGGATTGGGGCTTGGAAGGTCTGAGCTCCCCCTGTCAGCCGCCCGTCAGCGCGAGCGAGCACCCTCTACCGGTTTCCAGTTCCTCATCCCTAGGTCCCGCGAGCAGAGCGAACCGGAGATCCGGGCGGCCATCTCTACTCATCCCCGTAGATCATCGTCACGACCCGGCCGCTCCGGGTGATGTAGCCGCGGTACATGCCCTCCGTGTTGAACGGCATCGACACGTTGCCCCCGGCGTCGAGCGCGATGATGCCGCCGGTGCCGCCCGCCTCGGTGAGCGTCTCGCCGATGACGTGGCTCGCGGCCGTGTCCACGGACTCGCCGAGGTAGGCCATGCGAGCCGCCACGTCGCGGGCGATGCCGAGGCGGATGAAGAACTCGCCGTGGCCCGTCGCGCTCACGCCGCACGTCGCGTCGTCGGCGAAGGTGCCGGCGCCGATGATGGGGCTGTCGCCGATCCGGCCCCACCGCTTGTTGGTCATGCCGCCCGTCGAGGTCCCGGCCGCGAGGTGGCCCTCCGCGGAGAGCGCGACGGCGCCGACGGTCCCCGTCATCTGCCACGGCTCGGGGGCGGGCACGGCGAGGCCGGTCGCAGACCGCTCTTCCTCTTGCACGCGGAGGAGCGACTGCCGCCGGCTATCCGTGTGGAAGAACTCGTTCGGGACGAGTTCGAGGCCCTGCTGGAGGGCGAACTCCTCGGCCCCCTCGCCCGAGAGGAGCACGTGCGGCGAGGCCTCCATGACGCGCCGCGCGAGGGCGATCGGGTGGCGGACGTGCATCGTCCCCGTCGAGGCGCCCGCCAGCCCGGACGCGCCGTCCATGATTGAGGCGTCGTGGCGGACCGTCCCGTCGGAGGCGAAGACTGCGCCACGGCCGGCGTTGAACTCGACGTCGTCCTCGAGCACCTGGAGCGCGGCGGTGACGGCGTCGAGGGCCGACCGGCCGGCGGTGACCTCGGCGTGGCCCGCGCGGAGCGCCTGCTCAAGCGCGCCGCGGACGGCCCGCTCGGTCGCGTCCGTCATGTCGGCCCGAAGGAGCGTCCCGGCCCCGCCGTGGACGACGAGGACGACGGGGTCGCCGTCGAGGCCGGGCAGCACCTCCACTGTCTGGGCCGTGGCGGGGAGCGCCAGGACGGCGAGGGACGCGAGAAGAACGAGCGAGCGGAACATGACGGCAGGGGGGCGTACGTTGAGGCCGAAGATAGCCGGCGCCCCGTGCTCCCCCTCCTCCGTCGTCTCCGCCTGCCCGCATTCGTGGTGGCCCTCGCGATCCTCGCGGGGCCGGCCGCCAGCGCCGCGTGCCTCTACGCGATGGCGGACGCGGCGCACGACGGTCACGCGATGCCGAGGGGCGAGGCGCCCATGGAGCACGGCCTGATGCCGACGGGCCACGACGAGGCCCCGCCGTGCCACGACGAGCCGGCTCCCGAGCCCGCGCCGCCCGCCGACGGGCACGGCCTCCACGACTGCGCCTCGCCGTGTTGCCTCGCCGAGGCGCCCGTCTCCGACGCCCCGTCCGTGGTCGTGTCGGCCGCGCAGGCCGTCCCCGCGCCGGCAGCGCTCGAGGTCGTCGTCGAGGCCGAGCCGGTCGTGCCGACGGTCGAGCCGTGCGCGTCGCCCCCGCCGCGCACGGCGCGGCTCCATGCCGTCTTCCAGCGGTTCCTGATCTGAGAGGACGCGGACGCCTGAGCGCGTCCGCCCACGCCGTGTGTGCGGCGTGACGTCGCCGCCAGCCCCATCGGGCTGGTCCGTCTTGTGCGCCGCCCGAGGACCGGGCGTGCGCCCCTCTCCGATCCCACCATGCTCCGCTTCGTCGCCCTCCCCGGCCTCCTGCTGGCCGGGTGCGCCGCGCCCTCGGGCGTGGCCGTCGCCCCGCCCCACCC
>NZ_MQWD01000001.1:4224991-4509178 GCF_002283365.1 Rubrivirga marina
GCGCCGACCGCCCCGCTCGCCGTCTCCGCTGCGCCGCTGGCGCCGGCCCCCGCGCCCGACCTCCCCGCCGCTCTTCACCCGTCGCCCTCCGAGACGGAGGGACACGACATGGAGGGGATGGATCACGGGCCGATGGACCACGCCGCGACGAGCTCCGAACCGATGCCGTCCGCCGCGTCGGCCGAGGCCCCGATCCGCCCGGTCCTCGACGCCTACCTCGCCGTCCACGACGCGCTCGCAGCGGACCGGCTGGCGCCCGACGCCGCCGACGCGCTCGCCGAAGCGGTCGACGCCTGGACCGCGACCCCGCCGGCTGACGACCCGCACGTCTGGCACCGTCAGGCGGACGCCGTCGCCGCCGTCCGCCAGTCGGCCGACGCGCTCGCCGAGGCGGACGACCTCGACGCCGCGCGCGCCGCGTTCGGCGCCCTCAGCGTCCCGTTCGCAGCGCTCGTCGAGGCCGTGGGCGTACCCGATGGGTACGACCTCGCCCGGTTCACCTGCGGCATGGCCCATGCGCCTGACGGCGGCGTCTGGCTCCAGCCGCCCGGCGACGCCCAGAACCCGTACTTCGGCCAAGCCATGGCGATGTGCGGGACGCGCGATGAGTCCGTGCCGTCTCCCCCCGAGACCGAGACGCACCACGACGGGATGGGGACGCACCGATGAGACGCCTCTCCCTCATTCTGCTGCTCGGCGCCGTCGGCTTCGGCGGCTGCGCGGGCGTCCGTCCCCAGGCCGCGTTCGACGACGTCGAGGCCACGCTCGCCGAGCGGACCGACTCCCGCGTGGCCTGGGCGACGGGGACTGCCGAAGACGCCGCCCTCCGAGCCGCCGTCGACTCGCTCCTCGCCGACAGCCTCACGGCCGGTGCGGCCGTCCAGATCGCGCTCCTCAACAATCGCCGGCTCCAGGCCACGTACGAGGACCTCGGCGTCGCGCAGGCCTCCCTCGTCCAGGCCGGACTCCTGTCGAACCCCGTCTTCGGCGCCCGCGCGCTGTGGCCCATCGAGGGCGGCGGTGCCCCCGACCTCGGGTTCAACGTCGCGTTCGAGTTCCTCGACGTGTTCTACCTCCCACTGCGAAAACGCGTCGCGCGGAGCGCCTACGAGGCCGCCCGGTACCGTGTGGCCGCCGCCGTGCTCGACCTCGCCGCCCGGACGCGCACCGCCTACATCCGGGCCCAGGCCGACCAACTCCGACTGGCGATGCAAGCGCGGATCGTCCAGAACACCGAGGCCGGCTACACCGCGGCCCGGCTGCTCCGCGAGGCCGGCAACGTCCCGGCCGTCGATCTCCTGGCCGAGCAGGCGCTCTACGAGCAGGCCCGCCTCGACCTCCTCGTGGCAGAGGGCGCCGCCGCGGAGAGCTGCGAAACATTGGTCCGGCTGATGGGCCTCAGCGGACCGGCCGCCGCGATCGACCTCCCGACGGCCCTCCCACCGGTCCCGGCCGAGAGCCCGCTCCCGTTCGTCCGAACCTCCACCGAGGCGGACCTCCCCGGCGCTGTCGTCGACGCGGCGGCGCTGGAACGACTGGCCGTCGAGGCCAGCCTCGACCTCGCCGCGGCCCGCCAGGATGTCGAAACGGCCGCGGCCCGACTCGGCATCGCGAACGTCGAGAGCGTCCTCCCCGACCTCGAGGCGGGCGGCGAGTTCGAGCGCGAGGAGGGCGAGTGGCAGGCCGGCCCCGAGGCCGAGGTCGTCCTCCCCCTGTTCGACCAGGGACAGGCCGCACGCGCCGCCGGCCGGGCCGAGCTCCGCCGCGCCCGCGCGCTCTACGAGGCCGTGGCCGTCGACGTGCGGTCGGCCGCCCGCGTGCTCGCGCAGCGCCTCGCGACGGCCCGCCGCGCCGGACTCCACTACCAAACGACGGTGCTCCCACTCCGCGCCGAGCTCTCGGCCCAGACGCTCCGCCAGTACAACGCCATGCAGACCGGCGTCTTCGGCGTGCTCCAGGCCCAGCGCCAGGAGGCCGAGGCCGCCCGCGCGTATGCCGACGCCCTCGCCGCCTACTGGACCGCGCGCGCCGACCTGGACCTGCTCCTCCAGGGCCGGATGCCGCCGCTCGACGGCGGGCTCGCGCTCTCCGCCGCCGGCCCCTCGATGCCCACCCCCGACCGCCACTAGCCCGATGTCCACGTTTTCCCGCCGCGACTGGCTGAGGGCCGGCGCCGCCGCCGTCGGCGGCGCCACGCTCGGCCGGATCTCGCGCGCCGCCGCGCTCCCCGCCACCTGGGACCCGCAGACCGCCGCCGACGCGCTCGCCGCCGACTCCGTCGCCGCAGCGAACGCGAGCCGCACCGCCGGCCGGCCGGCTCCCCCCGCCTCAGCGCCGAGGCGGGACCTCTCGACGCCGTACGTCGGCGACCGACCGCCACGCGTCCACACGCCAAACGGGTCGTCGATCACGGGCTCCCGGGGGCCCGACGGCGTGTGGGTCTACCACCTCACCGCCGAGGAGGTCGAGCACGAGTTCGCGCCCGGCCTCACCGCCACGTGCTGGGGCTACAACGGGCAGGTCCACGGGCCGACGTTCGAGGCCGTCGAGGGCGACCGCGTCCGGGTGTACGTGACCAACAGGCTGCCCGTCGCCACGACGGTCCACTGGCACGGGTTCTTCCTGCCGTCCGGGATGGACGGCGTCGGCGGGCTGAGTCAGGCGCCGATCCCGCCCGGCGAGACCTACGTCTACGAGTTCCCGATCACGCAGAACGGGACGTTCATGTACCACTCGCACCACGACGAGATGACCCAGATCGCCCTCGGGCTGACGGGGATGTTCGTCGTCCACGAGCGGGGCGCGGACCGGTTCGACCGGGACGTCGCCATCATGCTCCACGAGTGGCGGATCGAGCCGGGCACGAGCCGCCCGGACCCGAACGAAATGAGCGACTTCAACGTGCTCACGATGAACGCCCGGGCCTACCCGGGCACCGACCCGCTCGTCGTCGGCCACATGGACCGCGTGCGGATCCGGTTCGGCAACCTCTCGCCCATGGACCACCACCCGATCCACCTCCACGGGCACGTCTGGAAGATCGCGGCCACCGACGGCGGCCGGATCCCCGACGCCGCGCAGTGGCCCGAGACGACGGTCCTCGTCCCCGTCGGCAGCACCCGCACGGTCGAGTTCACCGCCGACGCGCTCGGCGACTGGGCCATGCACTGCCACATGACGCACCACGTCATGAACCAGATGGGCCACGGCGTCCCCAACATGACCGGCGTCGACGCGGCCACGCTCGACCGCCAGGTCCAGCCCGTCGCGCCGGGCTACATGACGATGGGCGAGGCGGGGATGGACGAGCACGGCGCGCACGTCGAGTCCGGCCACATGCCGGTCCCGGAGAACTCGATCCCGATGGTCGGCCAGATGGGACCGTTCGGATACATCACGATGGGCGGGATGTACACCAACCTGAAGGTCCGCCCGAAGCCGGTCGACTACGATCGGGACCCCGGCTGGTACGACCACCCGCCCGGGACGGTCGCCGGCCCGGCCGACCCCGCCCAGCTCGCCCGTGACGGCATCGCTCTTACCTAGCCCCTCCCGCCTCGGTCCGCTCGCCGCCCCAGCCATGTCTTACAAACGCTTCTTCGCCATGATCATCACGTCGACGGTGATCATGTTCGGCCTCATGTACTCGACGGTCTACACCGCCGACCACGTCTGGTGGAGCCAGACGAAGTTTTGGATGGCGCTCTACATGGGCGCCGTGATGGCCGTCGTGATGCTGGCGTTCATGTGGAAGATGTACGACGACCGGCGGGCCAACCTCGCCATCGTCGCCGGCAGCGCCCTCGTGTTCGCCGTCGCGCTGTGGCTCGCGCGGAGCCAGGCGGCCGTCGGCGACGTGGCGTGGATGAAGGCGATGATCCCGCACCACTCGATCGCGGTCCTGACGAGCGAGCGGGCGAGCATCTCCGACCCGCGCGTCCGCCGCCTCGCCGACGACATCATCCTGGCCCAGCGGCGCGAGATCGCCGAGATGGAGGCGTTCATCGCCGACCTCGAGGGGTCGGACGTCGAGGGCGAGATCCTCCCGCCCGACGTGCCGCCGGTCGAGGGCGGGTCGGCCGAGCTCACGGGCCCCGTGCCCGGCGCGCCGGCCCTGTTCCTGGGCGCGGCCCCGCTCGTCGGCGACGTCCTCGTGGTCGACTCGGTCAAGGTCGTCTCCGACGCCTGGCTCGTCGTCCACCCCGCCGGCGAGGGCGGCCGGCCGGACGTGTCGCAGATCGTCGGGCGGGCGTTCGTGCAGCACGGCGTGTCGGAGGACGTCCCCGTCGAGCTGAGCGGGGCCGAGGCCGGCGTCCCGCTGGTGGTGATGCTCCACGACGACACGGGCGCGATCGGCCGGTTCGAGTTCGGGTCGGGGGAGGCCGACGGCCCGCTCCTCCGCGACGGAGCGCCCGTCCTCGCGACCGTCCAACCCTAGCATCCGCTTCGATGCCTCGATTCGCCCTCGCCGCCCTGCTCGCGCTCACCCTGGCCGTCCCGCTCCGCGCGCAGCACGGCCATGCCGCCCACGGCGCCGCGCCGACCACCGACGGGCCCGCAGGCCTCACGGCCGACGAGGTCGCCGGGCTCCGTCAGGGCCACGGCCTCGGCATGGCCCGGCCGGCCGAGCTCAACCACTACCCTGGCCCCCTCCACGTCCTCGAACTGGCCGGCGACCTCGGCCTCGACGCCGAGCAGCGGGCGACGGCCGAGCGGCTCCGCGCCGACATGCTGGCCGAGGCGGTCCCCCTGGGCGAGCGGATCGTCCAGGCGGAGCACCACCTCGACGCCCTCTTCGCGTACGAGGAGGCGAGCCCGGATGCCGTCGGCCGGATGACGGCCCACATCGCCGAGCTCCGCGGCCGGCTCCGGGCCGCGCACCTCCGGGCGCACCTCGGGATGCGCGACGCGCTCACGCCGGAACAGATCGTGGCGTACGGCCGGCTCAGGGGTCACGCCGAGTAGCCGGACCCTCCGCCGGGGCCGACGCGTCCCACCGCCTCGACTCTCCCTCACCCCGATGCCCCTCCGTTTCTCCGCCCTGCTCGCCCTCGCTGTCCTCGCCGGCTGCACCTGGGAAGGCCGCCCCGACGGCGCCGAGGCCGTCCATTCCGCCAGCGACGGGTACTATGAGGACGACGGCGCGCCCCAGACCACGCCGCTCGGCGGCGACGCCGAGGTCGTCGAGCCGCTCGACGCCGAGGTCACGGCGCCCCTCGCCCCGGCCCCTGGCGCCCCCGTCGAACTCACCCAACCTCCGCCCACCACGGGCACGGCCGACGCGACCTCTGAGGTTGAAGAGGCCCTCACCCCCGGCACCGAACAGTAGCCCCATGCGCCCACTCCTTCTCCTCCTCCCGCTCCTCGTCCTGACCGCCTGCCGCGTCGAGGACGCGCCGGCCGCGCCCGCCGAGCCGGCGCCACAGGCCCAGGAGGCCGCGATCGTGCCCGCCTCGGCCGTCGCCCCGGCCGACGCGCCGACCGTCACGGTCTACAAAAGCCCCACGTGCGGCTGCTGCTCGATGTGGGTGGAGCACCTCGAGGCCTCGGGCTTCGAGGTCGAGAGCGTGGACCGGACCGACATGGGCGCCGTCAAGGACAGCCTCGGCGTTCCGAGTCACCTGTCGTCGTGCCACACGGCCGTCGTCGGCGACTACGTCGTGGAGGGCCACGTGCCGGCCGAGCACGTCGCCCGGATGCTGGAAGAGCAGCCCGCCGGGCGCGGCCTCGCCGTCCCGGGGATGCCGATCGGCTCGCCGGGCATGGAGCAGGGCGACCGCCGCGACCCGTACGACGTGATCGTGTTCGACGAGGCCGGCGACGGCGCCGTCTTCGCCCACGTCGAGGGCAACACCCGGCCCTAGCCCGGCCCCCGTGACGACCGAGGCGGGCCCGGCGGCGGCGTATCCTGCGCCCATGCCGAGCCCGCTCGCCGTGAGACTCCGTCCCGCTCTCCTCGCCGCCCTCGTCCTGGCGGCCTGCGCCGACGCCCCCGACCCCGTCGGCGCCGCGCCCGAGGCGGCGCCCGTCGCCGCCGGCGAGGTCGCCGTGCCGGCCGACTCCGGGGCCCTCGCCCCGCGCCTCGCGCTCGACGGCGCGGGCCGGCCGCTCCTCTCCTGGGTCGAGCCCGCCGACAGCGGCCACGCCCTCCGCTACGCCCGGTGGGACGTCGACCACTGGACCGACGCCCGCACCGCCGCCGAGGGCACGGACTGGTTCGTCAACTGGGCCGACACGCCGGGCGTGATGGAAACGGCCGACGGCCGGCTCGTCGCCCACACGCTCCCGCGCCACCCGGGCGACGACTCGCCCTACGCCTACGACGCGGCCGTCCGCCAGATGACGGCGGCCGGCTGGGGCGGGTGGACCGAGCCCCGGCTCCTCCACGACGACGGCCGCGCGGCCGAGCACGGGTTCGTCTCGGCCGTCGCCCTACCCGACGGCCGGACCGGCCTCGTGTGGCTCGACGGGCGGAACCAGGGTGGCCACGGCCACGGCGGCGGTGCCATGACGCTCCGCTACGCTGCGCTCGACGTGAGCGGCGCGCTCGCCGACGAGGCCGAGCTCGACACCCGGACCTGCGACTGCTGCCCGACCGCCGCCGCCGCCACGCCGTCCGGCCTCGTCGTCGCCTACCGCGACCGGAGCGCGGCCGAAGTGCGCGACATCGCCGTCGTCCGTCTCGTGGACGGCGCGTGGACCGACCCGACAATCCCGCACCCCGACGGCTGGACGATCGCAGGCTGCCCGGTCAACGGCCCGGCGCTGGCGTCGCGCGGCGACCGCGTGGCGCTCGCGTGGTACTCCGAGGGGGACGGCGCGCGCGTCCAACTCGCGGCCTCCGAGGACGGCGGCGCGACGTGGGGCGAGCGCGTCCGGATCGATGGCGAGAGCCCGATCGGACGCGTCGGCGTGGCGCTGATGCCGGATGGGAGCGCGGTCGTGAGTTGGCTCGCGACAGTAGGCGACGCCGCCGAGCTCCGCCTCCGGCGCGTCGCGGCCGACGGCACGCGCGGCGAGTCGGTCCCCGTCGCGACGGTCGCCGCCGGCCGGAGCAGCGGGATGCCGCACGTCGTCGCCCTCGGTGGGCAGGCCCTCGTGGCGTGGACCGATCCTGCCACCGCGACCGTCCGGACCGCCGTCGTCGACGTCTAAGCCCGCTGGGGGCTCAGGACGCGGGTTCAAGGCCCCTGCCCTCTCCGCCTTCCGATGAACCTCCTCTGGATCCTGCTCGGCGCCGCGCTCGCCCTCCCCTACATCGCCGCCGGGCGCCGGAAGCGGGGCCGACCGGCGCGCGCGTGGTGGGCCGGCGGGCTCGTCGTCGCCGCGCTCGTGTACGTCGGGTTCGCGAGCGCGGCCGGCGCCGGCTGGGCCGGCCTCGGCGTCGAGGTGGGCGGGGTCGTGCTGTTCGGGGCCTTCGCCGCGCTCGGGCTTCGAGGGCTCCTCGGGTGGACCGCGGCCGGGTGGCTGCTCCACCCGATCTGGGACCTCGCCGTCGGGCACCCCGGCGCGCCGGAGTGGTACCTGTGGCTGTGCCTCGGCTTCGACGCCGTCGTCGGCGTCTGGCTCTGGTGGCGCGCTCAGTCCTGATCCCTCCGTTCCCCCTCCGATGGCCGACTACACCTTTACCCGCACCCTCGACGCCGACCTCGCCGCTGCCGAAGAGCGTGCCACCGCCGCGCTCCAGGACGAAGGCTTCGGCATTCTCACCGAGATCGACGTCCAGGCCACGCTCAAGAAGAAGATCGACGTGGACGTGCCGGGCTACAAGATCCTCGGCGCCTGCAACCCGGCGCTCGCGCACCAGGCGATGCAGGCCGAGCCGCGGATCGGCGTGATGCTCCCGTGCAACGTGATCCTCCGCGACCTCGGCGACGGGCGCACCGAGGTGGCCGCCGTCGACCCGGTCGCGAGCATGGCCGCGGTCGAGAACGCCGGCCTCGGGGAGGTCGCGACGGAGGTCCGCGAGCGGCTCCAACGCGTCGTCGCGGCGCTGTGACGATCGGGCGCCTCGCGGACGCCGCGGACGTCTCCGTCGACACCGTCCGCTACTACGAACGGCGCGGGCTCCTCGCCGAGCCGCCCCGGACGGCGGGCGGCTTCCGCGACTACGACGCCGACGCGGTCCGACGGCTCCGCGCGCTCCGCCGCGCCCAGGCCCTGGGCTTCACGCTCGACGAGGCCGCGGACCTCCTCGCCCTCTCGCGCGACGAGCACGCCGACGCCGAGGCCGTCCGCGAGCGGACCGTCGAGAAGATCGCCGACCTCGACGCCCGGATCGCCGAGCTAGAGAAGACGCGCGACGCCCTCGCCGAGTTGGCCGACGCCTGCGGCGGGCGCCACGACACCCGAGCCGAGTGCCCCGTGCTCCGCGCGCTCGCCGTGCCAGATCCGTAGCCGGAATCTTCACGCAACCCTGGACCCCGGTCCAGGGCGTTGAGAGAGTCCACAGCCTCTCCGTGACCATGCCCGCCACCGCCCCGCCCCCCGACGACCGCACCGTGACCCTCCGCGTCGAGGGCATGGAGTGCGCCTCGTGCTCGGCCCGCGTCGAGCGCGTCCTCTCCCGCCTCGACGGCGTCGCCGAGGTGGGCGTGAACCTCGCGACGGAGCGGGCGACCGTCCGCGCCCGGCCAGGGCTCTCGGACGACGTTATCGCGGAGGCCATCCGGAAGGCGGGCTTCGGGGCCGAGACGGAGGCCGCGGCCCGGAACGAGGCCGAGCGCGCCGCCACCAAGGACGCCGAGCGCGACCGCCAACGCACGCGGCTGTGGTGGGCCGTCGGCCTGACGATCCCGATCTGGCTCCTCGAGATGGTCCCGATGCTCGTCCCCGGCGGGCACGCGTGGGTGGACGCGACGCTCGGCACGCAGCCCGTCCGGCTCATGCTGCTGGCGCTCGGGACGGCCGTCCAGTTCGGGCCGGGCCTCCACTTTTTCCGCGCCGGCTGGGCCGCGCTCCGCTCGGGCGCCCCGTCGATGGACACGCTCGTGATGATCGGCACGTCGGCGGCGTACGGCTACTCGGTCGTGGCGACGCTCGCGCCGGGCGTCCTCCCGGCCGGGGCCGACCACGTCTACTTCGAGGCCGCGGCGACCATCATCACGCTCATCCTGGCCGGCCGCTACCTCGAGGCCGTCGCGAAAGGCCGGGCCGGCGAGGCCATCCGCGCGCTCCTCGACCTCCAGCCGCCGACGGCGCTCGCGCTCCGGAACGGCGAGCCGGTCGAGGTCCCACTGGCGGAGGTCGCCGTCGGCGACCGCGTCCTCGTCAAGCCCGGCGCCCGGGTGCCGGTCGACGGGACGGTCGTCGAGGGCCGGTCGTTCGTCGACGAGTCGGCGATGACGGGCGAGCCGGTCCCGGTCGAGAAAGAGCCCGAGGCCACGGTCGCAGCGGGGACCGTCAACGGGACCGGCGCGCTGACCGTCGAGGCCATGGCCGTCGGCGGGGCGACGGCGCTCGCGCGGATCGTCCGGATGGTCGAGGACGCGCAGGGCTCGAAGCCGCCCATCCAGGCGCTCGCCGACCGCGTCGTCCGCGTGTTCGTCCCGTTCGTGCTCGCCACGGCCGCCGTCACGTTCGCCGCGTGGATGCTCGTCGGACCCGACCCGCGGCTGACGTACGCGCTCGTCGCGTCCGTCTCGGTCCTCATCATCGCGTGCCCATGCGCCATGGGCATCGCCACGCCGATCTCGGTCCTCGTGGGCACGGGCCGGGCCGCCGAGAAGGGCGCGTTCGTGCGTGAGGGCGCCGGCCTCCAGGCGCTCGCCGAGGCCGACCTGATCGTGTTCGACAAGACCGGCACGCTCACCGTCGGCCGCCCCGCCGTCACCGACGTCGTCGCGCTCGGTGACTTCGACGCCGAGGAGGCCGTTCGCCTCGCCGCGGCCGTCGAGCGGCAGAGCGAGCACCCGATCGCGCGCGCCCTCGTCGAGTACGCCCCCGGCGCGCCCGAGGCGGCCGACGTCGAGGCCGTGCCCGGGTACGGCGTCGCCGGGACGGTCGGCGGGCGGCGCGTCGCCGTCGGCGCCGAGCGCTACCTCGACCGCCTCGGCGTGGCGCTGGACCCGACCGACCGCGAGCGGGCCGAGGCGTTGGCCGCCGACGGCAAGACGCCCGTGTGGGTCGTGGTCGACGACGCCCCGGCCGCGCTCCTGGCCGTCTCCGACCCGATCAAGCCCGGCGCGCGGGCGGCGCTCGACGCACTCCGCCAGCGTGGCCTCGACCTCGCCCTCATCACCGGCGACGCCGAGACGACCGCCCGCGCCGTGGCCAAGCAACTCGGCATCGAGACGGTCCGGGCCGAGGTGCTCCCCGACGAGAAGGCCGACGCCGTGGCCGCGCTCCAGGCCGAAGGCCGCGTGGTCGCCTTCGTCGGCGACGGGATCAACGACGCGCCCGCCCTCGCTCGCGCCGACGCCGGGCTGGCCATGGGCACGGGCACCGACGTGGCCATCGAGGCCGGCGACGTGGTCCTCGCGGGCGGTGACATCGAGGCCGTCGGTCGCGCCGTCGGCGTCGCGCGGGCCACGCTTCGCAACATCCGCCAGAACCTGTTCTGGGCCTTCGCCTACAACGTGGTCCTGATCCCGGTCGCGGCCGGCGTCCTCTACCCGGCCCTCGGCGTCCTCCTCTCCCCCATGCTCGCCGCCCTCGCGATGGTGTTTTCCGACCTGTTCGTGATCGGCAACGCGCTCCGGCTCCGCTCGGCGTGACGCCTAGGGCGAGCGCACCCTCCCCTCTCTCCATCCCCTCCCCTGTCATGACCATGAAGCTGATGCCCGACCGTCACGTCGAAGTCCTCGAGATCGAGGGCATGACCTGCGACCACTGCGTCAAATCCGTCCGCGAGGCGCTGGCCGGCGTGTCGAACGCCGTCGTCCGGTCGGTCGAGATCGGGCGGGCGGAGGTCGACGCCGGGCCGGAGGCCACGCGCGAGCAACTCGTCGCGGCCGTCGAGGGGGCTGGGTTCGACGTCGTGGGCGGGACGAGCGAAGCCGCCCCCGAGTAGCCCGTAGCTTCCGGGCCGACCTTTTCCGATGATGGCCGACGACTCGACCCCGACTCCCCGCAAGTCCGACGTGCGCGCCGGCGGCACGCTCGACCTCTCGACCGGCGCGCCCCCCCCGCCGCCGCCCGAGCCCACGCCGCTCCCGCCCGCCCCCGCCGACACCGACGTGAAGGCCGGGCGGACGCTCAACCTGTCGACGGGCAGGGCGCCGTCGGCCCCGCGTCGGAAGCCGGCCGCGGCGTCGCTCGGCCCCGGCCCCGTCGTCCGCGAGACGCTCGACCTGTCGAGCAAGACGCCCGAGCCGTCCGCCGAGGCCGCTCCCTCGGCGGCGCCCAGCGCACCGTCGCAGCCGGGCTCTGGTGGATCGCGGGGCACCAAGCCGAAGGGCGGCGACCGCCGCGACGACCGCAAGGGGGGGCGCTCGAATCGCGGCGAGGCCCCGACCGCCTCGGGCGAGTCGCTGGCGGACCTCCTCGACCCCGACGTCCTGGCGAAGCTCCGCGGCGGCTGACCCCGCCTCGGGCTTCCGTTCGGCCGGGCCGGAGTCGTTCGGTCCGGTGCCGATCCTCTCCTCCTGTCGTCCTGAGCGGAGCGAAGGATCTCGTTGGACTCAGCCTCGTGGCCTATCGACGTGGCGAGGGTACCGACACGTGATCTTTCGTCGCCCCGCTCCTCAGGATGACATGTGGAAGGGGGCGGAGGAAGGTCCACACGCAGAGACGTCATCCTGAACGGCCGCGAGGGATCTCGACGCCGTCGTTCCCGCTCGTCGAAGGCGCAGCCAGCGACCGGTAGCGTCTCATCAAGGCCCTTCGCTACGCTCAGGATGACGAACGAGGCTGAACGGAGGCAACGCAGGGCACCCGCCTCTCTCCCCCATCCCACCGAGGCGGGCGGGCTCAGCGCGGCGTGACGCGGAGCGGGAGCCCGTCGGCGGCGCGGATGATGACGCCGGGGACGAGCCGCGGCGGCCCGCCGACCTGCTCGAAATCGAACCGAGCGACTAGCTCCGACACCATCAGGCGGGCCTGCTGGAGCGCCATTCGCTTGCCGATGCACGTGTGGCGGCCGTGCGAGAACGGGAGGTACTCCATGCCGAGGAGCGCGTCGTTGTCGGGCGCGTCGAAAAAGCGCGCTGGCGCGAACGCGTCGGGGTCGGGCCACCACGCCGGGTTCCGCTGGAGGGCGAACGGCGAGGCCATCACGTGCTCGCCCTTCGGGACCGTGAACCCGCCGAGTTCGACGTCCTCGGTGGCCGTTCGGTGGATGGCCCAGACGGCCGGGTAGAGGCGAAGCGTCTCGCGGAGGACGGCCTCCAGGACCGGCCGGTCGTCCGCCTCGGCCTCGGTGCGGACGGCGTCCGCGAGGTCGGGCCGGGCGGCGAGGCTCCAGAGGGCGAAGGTCACGAGCGCCGACGTCGTGTCGAAGCCGGCCACCAGGAGCGTCCCGATCTCGTCGTGGAGGTTCTGCGCGTCGACCTCGCCGCGCGCCTCGGCCTCAAGGAGCGTGGCGAGCAGGAGCCCGGCGGAGTACCGCCCCGAGCGCGTCCCGTCGATGAGGTCGGCAATGAACGCGTCGAGGCGGGCGAGGGCGCCGCGGACGGCCGTCTCGCGCCACCGGATGCCGACGAGCGCCAGGTTCTGCCGGATCACGGTGCTCCGCATCCCGACAAACTGGAGCACCGCGTCGAGGTCCGCGATGACCTGCCGGTCGTCGACAGGCGCCTCGGGGCTGAACATGATGCGGACGAGCGCGCGGAGGAGGACCCGCTTGGCGTCCTCCTGCACGTCGACGACGGCGCCGGGCACGCGGCGCCAGCGGTCGGCGAGCGCGTCGGTCTCGACTCGGGTCGCCTCGTCCACCACGGCGACGTGGCCGCGGGCGTAGGCCGGGCGGAGCCGCTTCCGCTGCTCGACCCACGTGGTCTCGTCCGAAAAGAGGAGACCGGCGCCCACCAGCTTGCGGAGCTCGCCCAGCCACCGCGACCGCGAGAACCGCTCCGGCACGCGGACGAGGAACTCCTTGACCACGTCCGGATGGTTGACGACGAAGCTGGCACCCGGACCGAACTGGAGGTGGACGACGGGGTCGTCGTAGCGCCGGCTGAGCTCGACGAGGTACGCCAACACGCCCCTCCGGAAGCGGGGCAGCTCTCGGAGGATCGCGGCGTTCTTCGGTCCGGGCGGAAGGGCGACGTCGGTCACGAGTCGGAGTCTGGGGAGCGGTCGAGAGCGGAGGGGTCGAGCAGTCGGCGGTGGACGCTCTGGATGAAGGCCCCGACTTCCAGCCCGTCGACGAGCCGGTGGTCGAACGTGAAGCAGAGGACGGCCCGGCGCCGCACGACGACCTCCCCCCCGACGGCCGCCGGCATCTCGCGCGGGGGGAGGACGGCGACGAGCGACGCGTTCCGGGCAGCCGGGAAGAGCGGGACGAACGCCTCCGTAAAGGCGCCGCGGTCGTGGTCGTAGCCCCGCGCGACCGGCTCCATGCTCGTCACGACGAGCGCGCCGTAGCTCTCCGGCGCGAGGTCGAACCGGGCCATCGGCACGCCGAGGTGGGCCAGGCCGCGGGCCGCGCGGAAGACGCCGTGGCGGAGCGGCCACGGGAGGCCCGCCAGGACGTACTCGGCGAGCGGCCCGCGCTTCGCCCGGTCGCGGAGCCCGCGGATCTGCGCCCGCAACGTGCTCGCGAGCGCCGTCGCCGACGCCACGTGCGCGTCGCGGAGCGGGAGCGCGAGGAGGCCGCCCTGCCCCGGCACCGGCGCTGTGATCGAGACCGTCACGCCGTCGCGCGCTCGGACGCGCCCTCGCTGGAGGTACCCGTTGAGCGCCGGGACGTCCTCGGCGACCGCGCGGGCGGCGGCGGCCGCGACGAAGGGCAGGAACCCGACGGCGCGCTGGGCCCCGGGCGTCGCCGCGAGGTGGGCCTCGACGGGCTCCGCGTCGACCTCGATCCGCACCAGAATCCGCCCCGAGTGGGGCGCATCGAAGAGCGTCGCCGCGAGACGGCGCCAGGGGGTGTCGAGCACGGAGCGGGAGGACGGGGGCGGAGCCCGGAAGGTAGGCCGACCGCCCGGGCGCTACCTCCGCTCGCGCTTCCAGAACTCGCGCACGCGCGTCTCGATGGCGTCGATGCCCGGCAGCGAGAGGCCGCGGCGAAGCGCCTCCCGCACGATGAGGGTCCGGAGCGTCTGGTCGGCCGGGGGCAGCGGGTGGAGCGACGCCTGGATCGGGCGGACGATCGGCCCGAGGAGGTTGTCGACCAGCCCGAGGCGGAACGCGACGAAGCCGGCCACGCCGGTCCACACCGCGGCGAACATCCCGGCCGACGCGAACGCGCTCAGCACGCCGATGTAGATGAGGCCCTGGACGACCGGCTGCTCCATCACCTTCAACGCGGGGATCGCGCCGGGCAGCACGAGGCCAGGCGCGGCGGCGCTCCACAGCGCGTAGAGGAGGAGCACCGTCCCGAGCGCGCCCCACCACGGGAGCGCGAGCAGGAGGGCCGGCAGGAGGAGCACGGCGACCGTCTGCGGCGAGCGGAGCCACACGCCGGCCCGGAGCAGCAGCGGCCCGAGGCCGACCGCCTCGACGACCTCTCTGGCGTACTCGCGCAGGAGCGGCTCGGTCGTCCGGTAGTGCGTGCCGTCGGCCGACAGGAGGCCGGCGGGCGTGTCGACGTAGAGCGGGACGTCGCGGGCGGGGCGGCGGGACCAGGGCCAGGTCATTCGGGAGGGACAGTGCGGCGGGAGCCCTCGGCGTTGACGTCGAGCGTGTCGCCGGGCGCGATCACGAACCGGAAGCGGACGTCGTCCAGGTTCACGCCGGCGGCTTCGAGGGGCGAGGCCAGGACACGGCGGAGCGCGCGGGCCGAGTTGACGCGGGGCTGCTGCGACGTGTCGAGGTGCTCCTCGGCCTGGCGCCGGAGCGCCGGGCGGACCTGGTGGAGCGTCTGCTCGACCGTTCGCTCCGTGAGCGACGGCGTGAGGCGGGCCTGCCCGCTCAGGTCGATCTCGACGTCGGCGTCCTCGAGTTGGGGCTCGACGGAGAACACGCTCAGCGGCGGGAGGACGACCTCGACCACGCCGTCCTCGCGGAACCGGATGGCCTCGGCGTCGAAGTCGTCGAGCGAGAACCCGTACGTCATCGTGGCCGGCACGTGGACGGTGACCTCGGCCCGGCCCGTCTCGACGTCGAGGAGCCGGAGCCGCCAGCGCCGCGCGCTCGACCCGGACAGCGTGGACGACAGCCGGCCGGTCACGACGAACCCCTCGGCCGCCTCGCTCTCGATGCGGGTCTGGACGAGCGTCCGGACATCTTCCTCAGTCAGCCCGCTGCCGCCGCGGACGAGCGCGACGCCGAGGGCGAGGGCGACAGCCAGCGCCGCGGCTAACGCGAGACCGATGACGATCCCGACGCGGCGGGGACGGGGGGACTCAGGCATGGGGCCGGTACGACGCGGGGCGAGCGGGGATTCGGGAACGGGGAACGGGGAACGGGGAACGGGGAACGGGGAACGGGGAACGGAAGGTGCCTGCTGGCGGACCGCGTCGCCAACCGGCCAGGCACTCGCTCTACTCCGTGTCATCCTGAGCGAGCGCAGCGAGGCGAAGGATCTCTGGCGCGGCCGCGTCTCAAGCCGACCGCCGAGAGCGATGACCAGCTGCAGGGCTCGCCAACGACCCTTCCACTCCGCCGTTGCGCGGCTCCGCTCGGGATGACATGGTGGAGAGGCCATGCGCGTCAGACGCGATGGCCGGACGGCAGCCCAGACCACGGGGGCCAAGTCCGCCCGCCTCGGTGTCGAGGCGGGCAGAGTCGCCACCGGAGCGCCGGCAGCCGGGGGACCCACGGCGCCCGCGCTCTCCCCGTTCCTCGTACCCTCTCCCTCGTTCCGAGAGCGGAGCCAGCCCCCTCATCCCGCCAGCAGCACCAGGGCGGCGGCGGCGAGGCCGAGGCCGGCGAGGTTGGCGCGCGACAGCCGCTCCTGCCACACGACTCGGCCGATCAATGCCGCGCCGAACACGATGGCGACGCTGTTGGCCGGGAACGCGACCGTCCCGTCGAGCCGCTCCAGCGCCCGCAGCAGGAACTCCGCCGAGCAGTAGTTGACGACCCCGAGGCCCGTGCCCCAGAGCCACGCCGCGCGGCTCGGCCACCGGCCCGTCCGCAGCCCCGTCGTCACGACGACCGCGGCGCCGACGAGGAACGCCACGCCGAACACGAACACGAGGAACGTCGCGATCGGCGTCGTCCCGCCGGCGGCGACGGAGAACGACTCCCGGAACACCTTCATGTTGACGTCGACGAGGCCGCCCGAGAGGAACAGGAGCGCGAGCACGCCGACTGTCTTGCCATCGGTCACGCCCGCCTCGGGCGAGTCGTCGCCGAGGTCGGGCGGGCCGAGCTTCCCGGGCGGCTCGGCGGCCGGCCGAGCGACGAGGAAGAACGCGCCGCCGGCCAGCGCCAGCCCGACGAGCTGCCACGCCGTCGGCGCCTCGCCCCAGATCAGCCACGACGCGAGGAACGGGACGACGACCGACAGCCGCATCACGCCGGCCGCCAGCCCCATCCCCGCCTCGCGGATGGCGAGCGCGAACAGCCAGAAGCCGACGATGAACAGGACGCCCTGCCCCACGCCGAGCGCGACGAGGCCGCCCGAGAGCCCTGCCGGCGGCTCGACGCCCTGCAGCGCCACCGCCAGCGCGGCGCCGGCGAGGTAGTTGACCGTCAGCAGCGCGGTCCGGTCGAGGTCGCGCCGCTCGGCGACCTTGAAGACGACGGCGATCGCGAGGCTGCACGCGACCGCGAGGGCGAGGAAGAGCATGATCCGGCGTTGGGGGCGCGGGAAGAAGCGGGCGCCTCGCGCGCCCGACTGTGCGTTCTCTCCCTATTCCCCGCCGTCCCCCGGCTCGGGCGCGGCCGGGCGCTGGATGAAGTAGCCCACGCGGGCCGGCTGGAGCGTGACGTTCCGGATGTCGAGGTTGTCGGGCCAGCGCGGCGAGACCGGGACCTGCCCGTCCTGACGGGTCGTGTCGCGGGCGATGTCGAAAAAGTCGACGACGGCGCGGACGCGGGGCGAGTTGAGGGCGCGGTCGTAGGTGTCGCCGGCGGCCGGGACGCGGAAGACGGCCCGCACGCGGGGCGGGTCGAACCGGACGCCGAGCACGCCCGGCGGCACGTTCTCGACCTCGACCTGGAGGTCCCGGAAGCCCTCTGTGAACTCGCCGACGTCGACCTGCACGCGCGTGGCCTCGACGGACGGGCGGAGCAGCCCGCCGAACGTGTCCGCCAGCGCGACGATCCGCGTGAACGAGTCCTCGACGTCCCGAGCCACGAGGAGGTCGGTGGGCCACGAGTCGAGCGTGCCGAGGAGCGACTGCGCACCGGTGACCGTCACGGAGTCGGGCGAGAGCCGCGGCGGGCGGAGGAGGTCGAACCCGACCTCGGTCCCGATCCGCTCGCGGAGGCGGATGGGCAGGCGCCGGTTCGTCTCCGTGTCGAGGTCGAGCTCGACGGCCTGCGGCGTGACGGCCTGGACCTCGATGCCGTCGGGCAGGCCGAGCTCGGAGAGCGCCGCGGCGAGGCTCACGACACGGCTCTCGGCGTCGACCGTGATGGTGGGCGTCCGCCGCGTGAGCGACAGGAGGGTCCAGCCCTCCCCCCGGAGGGTGACCGTGGCCACCTCGGGCGGCCGCGAGCGGAGGGCCGAGCCCGGCGGCGTCTGCGCGATCACGACCGGCATCCGCATCGTGAGCGGGTACGTCTCGCGCATGCTGAAGCTGAACCACATCACCAGCGCGACGACCAGCGACAGGAACATCGCGAGGCTCCGTCGGCCGGGCGGCTCGTCGCCCTCGTCCACGAGTTCGGCGCTCGGGAGGAGCGCGCGGAGCCGGTCGCGGACCGACGTCAGCGTGGGTCGAGGGCGCGGCGGGTCGGGCATCACTCGGAGGCCCGGAGGAACGCCACGAGCTCGTCCTTGGTGGCCGCGGCAATGGCCCGGCCGCGGAGCCGGTCGTCGTCGCGGTCGCGGGCGAGTTGGCGGAGCTCGCGGACCGTCCGGTCCTCGTAGTCGTCAGCCGGCTCCGGCGTGGTCGACGAGACCGCCGAGGCGGGCGCGGCCGGCGGGACCGGGGCCCTCGCGGTGCCGCCGAAGACGCGCCACACGCTCGGGTCCGGCCGCGGGATCACGTGGCGGGCCACGACGCGGCCGACGCGCTCGGCGGCGGCGGCCCCGGCGTCGACGGCCGACTGGACGGCCGCCGTCTCGCCGGTCACGAGGTGCGTCACGAGGCCCGGCACCGTCCGCTGCTGGCGGACGAGCCGGACGTCGGCCGCCTTGAGCATGGCGTCGGCCGCCTCGATGGCGGCCACCAGCCCGAGCGTCTCGAGCAGGCCGAGGGCGCCCTCGGGGACGGAGGTCGGCTCGGCCACGGGGCTACTCGCCCGGGAGGATCGCCTCGACCTCCGTGTGCGGGCGCGGGATGACGTGGACCGACACGAGCTCGCCGACGCGCTCGGCGGCGGCGGCCCCGGCGTCCGTCGCGGCCTTGACCGCGCCGACGTCGCCGCGGACCATCACGGTGACGAAGCCGCCGCCGATCTGCTCCTTCCCGATGAGGTTGACGCGGGCGGCCTTGACCATGGCGTCGGCCGCCTCGATGGCGCCGACGAGGCCTCGCGTCTCGACCATTCCGAGGGCGGCGCCGATGTCTCCGTTGGGCATGGGATCTGTCTGAGTGTAGAAGAGAGGGGGCGCAGCGTCGCGCCGGCCGCCCAATCTACGACGGCCTCCGCCCCGTCAACGATCCTCGGGGTCGCCCGCCTCGGTCGTGCTCCCGGCGTGCTCCCGGACGAGGGCCACGGCCCGGCCGAGGTCGTCCCGCCGGTAGACACCGAGGAGGAACAGGCCCGGGACGTACGCCGCCGCGAGCGCCACGCGCAGCGCGAGCCGCGTCGGGACGGACCACTCCCCAGAGGGCTGAGCCAACAGAAAAAGGGCGGCCACGAGCGCGCCGACCCACACGAGCACGCGCCAGGGATAGCGCACGGCCATGGACGACTGTGCCATCCAGGCCGTGCCGAGCGCCATCGCGGCGTAGGCGATGAGCGTGGCGACGGCCGCGCCGGCGATCCCCATCGTCGGGATGAGGACCGCGTTGAGACCGAGGTTCAGGAGCGCCGCCGCGCCGACCGTGAGCGCGACCGCCGCCGTCCGCCCCGCCGCGTAGAGCACGTTGACGACCACGAAGTAGAGCCCGTAAAACGCGAACCCGCCGCCGATAAGGAGGACCAGCGCCTCGGTCGCGACGTACTCCGGGTCGTCGGTGAGCAGGCGGCTGACGTCGGCCACGAACAGGCCGAGGCCGAGGGTGACCCAGCCGGCGAGCGCGGCGAAGTGGCGGAACGACTGGCGATGGAGGTCCGACGACCCCGACTCGTCGAGCGACTTCAACCCCAGGACGGTGAACGCGAGGACGAAGCTTTGGACGAGGAACACGTTGACGACGCCGCCGAACCGCGCGGCCCACTCGTAGACGGCCGTGGCCTCCGGGCCGAGGTACGCCAGGAGGAGGAACCGGTCGCCGATGTTGAGGAACCGCGAGGCGATGCCGGACGCGATGAGCGGGAGCCCGAACAGGAGCATCGGCCGGATCAGCGCCCACTCGACGCGGCGCTCGACGCGCGACAGGAGCACGGGCGTCACGAAGCACGCGACGACGGCGGCCGAGACCGCGTACCCCTTCATCACGCCCGTCAGCCCCTCCCCCATCAGCAAGAACGCGATCACCGCGCCGACGAGCAGGAGCGCCTCGACCACGCCGATGAGGACGAACGCCCCGGCCCGCTCGCGCTGCCGAAGGACCGTGTACGACACGTCGGCGACGGTCTTGAAGCCGACGAACACGGACAGCCAGCGGACGGCCTCGGCGCGGGCGGCGGTGCCCACCAGCGCCTCCGACGCGAGCGGCGCCAACGCCCACCCCGCCGCGGCGGCGACGGCGCCCGCCACGACGGCCACGAGGAGCGCCGTCGCCGGCACCCGCGCCCGCTCTCGCTCGGACAGGTCGGAAGACGAGGCGAACCGAATGATCCCGAGCGGGAGCCCGACGCCGGCCACCAGCAACACGAGCGCCTTCGCGGCGTCGAGCGCGCCGAGGTAGCCGAACTCGGCCTTCGGCAGGTACTCGGGGTCGCCGTAGTAGATCAGCAGCGCGAAGCCGGTCAGCTTCGAGACGACGCTGGCGACGGCGTACGTCGTGCTCTGGCGGAACAGGCGGCGGAGCATCAGCGGCGCCCCCCACCTCGGCGGCTCCCCGGAGCGGAGCCGAAGGGCCGAGGCGGGCCGGGGCGTCGTGTCGTCGCGCGCCGCACGGCCTAGCCCCGCCGCGTCGCCGCCGCGATCCGGTCGGCGAACGCCTCGGCGACGAGAGCCCCGGACTCCATCGCGCTCTGCCGCATCCGCTCGACGCCGTCGAACAGGCGCGCCCGCGTTTCGGGGAGCTCCGCCAGCACCCGGTCCACGCGGGCCACGAGGCGGTCGGGCGTGACCGTCTCGATGTCCTCCGTCCACCCCTCGACGCCGAGCTCCTCCAGCAGCTCCTCCGTCTTGAACTCGTAGGCGATCCCGAGAACGGGCGTGCCGGCGGCGAGGGCGAGGATGGCCGCGTGCATCCGCGTCGCGATCACGAGGTCGGCCTCGGCGTAGGCGTCGCGGATCGCGTAGGGGTCCCGCGCCTCCCGGTCCACCTCGACCGCCTCGCGGACGTCCGCGTCGAGGAGCCCGACGATGTCGAGCGCCACGGCCGAGTCGTCGAACCGGTACTTCGGGCGGCCCTGGCAGGTCGAGAGGAACCGGACGCGCGCGCCGTGCTGACGGACGAGGTGCGTCGCGGCGGCGGCCACCGACGCTTTGTAGGTCGCCATCCCTTCCGCGGCGTCCTTCGTCGTGAAGTGCGGCCAGTCGCGGACCGAGATGGCGACGGTCGGACGCTCGGGCCACGTCCGCTCCCTCGCCGCCGCCAGTTGGTCGGCCTCGGCGAGCGCGAAGGCGGCGTCGGCCCGGACGATGGCCCGGGTCGCGGGCGCGATCTCGTCGACGAAGTCCTTGCTCCGCTGGCCCCGCAGGAGCGTCACGCGAGCGCCCTCGAAGATCCGCTTCAGCCGGCTCTTGGGCATCGTGTCGAACGGGCCGACAGACTGGGTGTAGAGCGCGTACGGCTGACCCAGTGCGTGGAGCACGTCGAACTCGAGGTAGCGCGGGCCGAGCCAGTAGGCCGGCACGAAGTAGGTCCCCCCCGTGCTCACGACGACGTCGGCGGTGGCGACGGCCTCGAACGGGCCGGCGCCGTCGGGCCCGGCGAGCGCGCGGGCGAGGCCGTGGCGGCCGGCCCTCCACGCCCTCGCGGCGGCGACGAGGCGCGGCCGGCGCTCGAGCCAGCGGGCCGCTCGGCGGGCGCGGGCCGGGATGCCCCTCGCGATCTGCGGCCACGCCACGCTGGCCAGCCCCGTCTCGATGTCGTACTGCGGGAACGCCTTCCGGGCGACCTCGGGCTGCGTCTCGAAGAGCGTCATCTCGAACGGCGGCAGCGCCGCCCGGAGCGCGCGCTCGACGCCGAGCAGGATCGCGGCGTCGCCGCCGTTGCCGAGCGTCACGTTGGTGATGGCGACGCGGAGCGGGGTCGAGTCGGACATGGTCGCGAAGCTACCGGGCGGCCGTTCGGGTCGCGGTGAACTTTGGCGGGCCTACCGCCCTCCGCCCCGTAACGCGGCACCCACGCCCACGAGCGCGCCCGCCCCGGTCGCCAGTCCCCGCAGCGCACCGTGGAGCGCCCGCGGCCGGACGACCGCCAGGGGCAGCCGCGCGAGCCCCGTCGCCACCTGCTTCGCCGCCTTGAGCGCGCTGAATCCGGCCTTCCGCCCGCGCCCGCCGCCGACGTAGCGCCACGCCTGCCGGCCGTTGACGAACGCCCGCCGCGCGACGTAGCCCGGACGCTGCTTCCATGCTGGCTCCAGATGGTCGATGCCCATCCGCGGCGCGTGCCACGTCGCGTTGCCGTAGCGCTCGACCAGGCGGTTCGCGAGTTCCGTCTCCTCCCCCAGCCCGAGCCGGCCCGCGATCATCCCGAGGCCGGGGTCGAACCCGCCGACGGCGTCGAGCGCGGCGCGGCGGACGGCGAGATTGCCCCCCGAGAATCCCTCGCGCGCCGCCGCATCCGAGAGCGGCCCCTCCGGCCCGAACGTGCGGCGGACCGAGTCGGGGTCGAACCACGGCGGCGGCTCGGCCTCGAACCGCGGCGCGATGGGGCCCCCCACGAGCACGACGCCCGGCTGGGCGACGGCCTCGCAGAGGGCGTCGAGCCACGTGTCCCACACGAACGCGTCGTCGTCGAGGTAGACGACCCAGTCGGCCTCGGTGGCGTGGCGGGCGCGGTTGCGGGCGTGGCTGAGGCCGGGCCGTTCTTCCTCCACCGCCCGGAACGCGGGCCAGTCGGCGACGCGCTCCGCGACCTCGGGCGTGGCGTCGGTCGAGCCGTTGTCGACGAGGAGGACCTCGACCCCCTCCGGCGACTCCCCGAGGCGGGCGCGGAGGTGGGCGAGCGTCTCCATGAGGATCGGCGCTCGGTCGCGGGTGCAGATGGCGACGGCGATCGTCATCGGGCCGAGCGGCGGGCGAGGCCGCGGATGACCTCGGCGAGGCGGGCGGTCTGGGCGCGGCGCGTGTACGGCACGACGGCCTCCCAGGGCGCGCCGTCGAGCGGCGTGCCGCCGGCCCAGGCGTCGTAGTGCCGGCGGATCGCGTCGGCGATGCCCCCGATGTCGTCACGGGCGAGGAGGACGCCGCCGCGGGTCTCGACGAGGAGCGCCGCCGCGTCGCCCCCCACCGGGCCGACGCCGAGGACGGGCCGGCCCGACGCGAGGTACTCGTACAGCTTCCCCGTGATCATGCCGCGGTCGGCCGCGAACGGCTCGATGGAGAGGAGCAGGAGCCCCGCCCGCGCCTGCTCGCGGACGGCCTCCTCGTGGGGGACGTAGGGGACGACCTCCACGGGCACCCCGGCCGCCTCGGCACTCTGGCGGACGGACTCGTCGACGCGGCCGACCAGCCGGATCACCAGCTTCTCGGCCTCGCCCGCTTCACGCAGCCGCCGGACGGCCTCCCACACGGCCAGCGGGTCGCGGGTCGCGTAGAAGCTCCCGACGTGCGTCAGCGCGAACGCGTCGTCGCGGACGGCCACGCCCGCGGCGGCCCCGAGGTCGGCCTCGTCGACACCGTTGTGGACGACGGTGACCTTCGACGACGGGAGGTCGCCCTGCTCCGTCAGGAGCCGCGCCCACGTCGGGCTGACGGTCGTGACGGCGTCGGCACCCTGGAGGACGCGGCGCTCCATCCAGCGGTCGACGGCGCGGGCCGCACGCGACATCGGGAGGTCGCCGTAGAAGTTGATCTCGGTCCACGGGTCGCGGAAGTCGGCGACCCACGGGACACCCGTCCGCTGGAGCCGACGGCCGACGAGGTGGACCGAATGCGGCGGGCCCGACGTCAGGACGGCCGCGAACGCCTCCTGCGCCCGCTCGGCCCGCCCCAGGATCCGCCGCCCCGCGTGCTTGGCGAACGGGACCCACCCGACGCGCGCGTCTGGCAGAAACACGTTGGCCCGAGCCCACAGCGCCAGCTTCGACATGATGCCAGCGCCGGAGACCGCCCCCGTCGGGACGGCGTCGGCGCCCTTTCCGGAGAGCCGACCGTAGGCCGTGATCGGGTCCGGCGCGGTCGTCCGGATGACCTCGACGCCCTCGGGGATGTCGGCCGCGAGGCTGGCGTCGGTGCTCGGGAACGCGCCGGCCTCGACGGTCAGCACGACGGGCTCGTAGCCGGCGTCGCGGAGGTACCGCACCGTCTTGAGCGTCCGCTGCACGCCGGGCCCGCCGGCCGGCGGGAAGTAGTACGTGACGACGAGGACGCGGGGGAGCACGGGGGAGTGAGGAGTGAGGAGTAGAAGGTCGTGCGTTGGGCCCCGGCGGGCCGTGAGGTCTCGGAAGAACCTCGCACCACCTCCCCGACGGTGACCCCGAGGCGGGGGACCTCGCGGAGGGAGCGAGGACACCCTCTCAGCCCCATGCGCCTCGTCCTCCTCGCGATCGCGTTCGCCGCCACCGGCTGCTCCGCCGCCGACGCCCTGAACGTGGTCCTCGACCCCACAGCCCGCCCCGTCTCCTCCGCGTCAGACGATAGCCCATCGAACGGCGCTTCGCAGGCCGACGTCATCATCCTCGTCGCCCAGCGGGGCACGCCCGCGTACGCGTTCGCCGAGAGCCGCGAGAACGGCTCCACCATCTTCGCCGAGCGCAAGCTCTGGCGGGGCCTCCAAAAGGCCGCCGAGATCCTCAATGAGGGCGGCAGCCGGACCGTCACGGTCGGCGTCGCCGGGGGCGAGTACGACGGCGAGTTCGGCGGTGGCATCCAACGCGTGCCGAGGATCGACAACCCGGAGGGCACGCTCAAGCTGCTCGCCGGCTTCAACGACGACTTCTCGGGTCGCCAGCCGTTCGCCTTTGCGGTGAGCGTCCCGACGATCCGGGGCCGCGACGGCGCCATCTTCCAGATCGCCAGCCGGACGACGCTCAAGGAGCTCGTCATCAGCGGGCTGATCCTCGACGCCGCGCCGTCGAACAAGTACGACGCGCGGACGAACAGCCTCGTCAAGGGCGAGTCGCGGAACTACCCGCTCATGTCGTGGGCGCAGATGGAGGCCGAGCGCGTCGTCATCGCCGACAACATCTTCCTCAACGGCGCGAGCGGGACGGTCCGCCTCGGGATGACGCCGCCGCGGGGCGTCTCCGGCGAGGTCATCGTGCAGAACAACTTCTTCCTCAACAACCTCCTCGCGTTCGAGACGCAGACCTACGGCCGGCGGATCGGAGCGCCGTACGGGCGGCTCGTGGTCCGGAACAACTCGTTCCTAGCCAACTTCCCCTACAACCCGGACCCGACCTCGTCGAACGTCTCGGCCGTCGAGCTCCACACGTCGGAGAGCTTCCAGGAGACCGTCTTCGAGCGGAACCTGTTCGCCTACAACGCCGGCGGGGCCTTCCAGGTCGACTGGCCGCAGGACCGGCTGGCGGACTTCACGCTCCGGGAGAATCTGTTCTTCCTCAACGGCGTGCTGTGGGGCGAGGGCGCCGCCGAGGCCGCCGTGTTCGCCGGCAAGTTCGGGACCGGCGCCGTGTACCGCATCCTCGACCTCTACGACGTGGAGGACGATGTCGACGGCGAGGTGTCGGGCAACGTGGCCTTCGACCCGCAGGTCCCGATCGTGATGGCCCCGCTCCAGTCGGTCGACGGGGCGAGCGTCTCGGCCCAGCCGACGCTGATGAACGACGTCCGCCGGCTGTTCGGCGCGAACACGGACGGCGGGACGGTCGCCATCGCCAACTTCGCGCCCCAGATGATGTTCGACATCCGCGCGGTGCCGCTGCCGCAGAATGAGGAAGCGAAGGCCTTCGGCGTCCAGCCAGCCATCATCTACGGCGCGACCGGGGCGCCGCAGTAGCCCGGCTCTCCCCGCCTCGGCGCCGAGGTGGAGGTACTGAGGTGCGGTAGTCTGAACGGATCAGTCGCGGGCTCGGGCCCGTCGCTACTGTCGGTCCGCACGCTCCGCGGACCCATGCGCCTCGCCGTTCTGCTCCTCGCCTTCGGCCTCGCCGGCTGCACGCACACCCGCCCCGCCGACCTCTCGTCGGCGGCGACGCGGGCGGAGGTCAACGCGCGGGCCGAACGCGGGCACCCGGTCCTCCACCTGGACGGCCAGCGGGGCCGGCAGGTCCGCTCGCTCCACGTCGCGCCCGACGTGACGACGTGGATCGACAAGAAAACGGGCGAGGCCCGCTCGGCGCCGACCGCGGAGGTCCGGGCGGTCGCCTTCCGGCGCGACGGGCACGGTGCCCTCCAAGGGATCGGCATCGGCGTCGCTGTGGTGGGCCTCCTCGACACGTACCTCGGCGCCCTGGACGGAGAGGGGTTCCTCACGTTCAGCCCGCTCCAGGGCGCGGCCTTCGGCGCCGCGGGCGGGGCCGAGATCGGCGCCCTCGTCGGTGCCATCCGCTCGGACCGGGTCGTGTACGAGACCGCTCGGTGCCGCGGGCCGGTCGCCCGCTGCTCGGAGTAGCCCCGCCTTGGCGCCGAGGCGGGCCTAGTCGCGCTCGACCGTGAGCAGCACGCCGACGGGCTCGACGGCCGGGCGCGCGTCGCCGGGCGGGGAGAACACGCCGTCGGTGGCGGGGACGAACCACGACTGGTCGCCCTGGCGGACGTAGAGCTCGAACGGGACGCCGGCGAGCGTGCCGCCATCGCCCTCCACGGACCACGAGAGCGTCCGCGTGGATTCGTCCCAGCGTGTGCGGAGGGTCGGGACGCCCTCGCCATACACCCAGCGTTCGAAGAGCGGGCCGAGGTCGCGGTCGGCCTCGGCCTCGAGCGCCGCGCGGAACTCGTCCGTCGAGAGCGGCCGGTCCGCGTAGTCGCGCTGGATCTGGCGGATCGCCTCGAAGAATGCCGTGTCGCCGATCGTGAGGCGGATCAGGTGGAAGACGGCGCCGCCCTTCTGGTAGACCGTCGCCGAGAGGACGTCGCCGGGGTCGTCGTAGGACTGGGGTACGAGGGGGCGGGCGGCGTCGCGGGCCGAGATCTCGCGCGACATCAGCGTGCGGAAGCGCCGGCCGGCGGTCGGGCCGTCGAGGCGGGCGTAGACCTCCGTCGTGAAGTACGTCGCAGCCCCCTCGCTCAGCCACAGGTCCCGCCAGTCGTCCGGGACGACGGCGTTGCCCCACCACTGGTGGACGATCTCGTGGACGTTGACCTCCTCGATCGGATTCCGGCCCTCGGCGGTCGCGCCGTACAGCTCCGCCCGGAGGAACGGCGCGGCGGCGTTCTCCATGCCGGCGTAGGCCATCGGCACCTGGACCGTCGCGTAGGTCTCGTACGGGTAGCGCCCGAGGAAATCGGCGAGCGTCTCCAGGATCTCAGGCGTCCGCCCGAGCCGAGACGCGAGGTGGGCGTCGGCGGCGAGGAGCGCGTGGCGGATCGGGACCGGCCCGTCCTGCTCCGTCACCGTGAAGTCGCCGATGGCGAAGGCCCACGTGTACGGCGGCGCGGGCTCGTCGAGGACGAACCGGGCGCGGCGCCGGCCATTCGCGAGCGAGTCGCCGACGGCGCGGCCGGAGGCGACGACCTCGGCCGCCTCGGGCACGTCGAGCGTGAGGTCGAGCGTCGCGGGGTCCGACGGGTGGTGGACCGCTGGGAGCCAGCCGGCCGTCCGGTCGGGCCAGCCGTCGGTGTAGACGACCGTCTGCCCCGCGAACGCGTCGGCGTAGAGCCCGGCCTCCGGGACGCCGCGGTAGGCGACCTCGACGCGGGACGAGTCGTCGGCCCCCGCGAGCGGGACGTCGAGGGCGTCGCCCTCGCGCCAGAACAGGACGGTCTCGCCGTCGACGCGTACCGTGACCACCTCGAGCGCGTCCTCGAGGCCGAACACGAGGCGTCCGAGCGTGTCGGGGTGGACCACGTCGAGCGCCGCCGTCGCGTCGAGCTGGCGCGTCGCGGGGTCGAGGGTGATGTCCGCCCGGACGTGCCAGACGTCGACGCCGGGCTGGGGGCGCGGCGCCTCGACGCCGTCGTCCACGGCGCTCTCGCCGCACCCGCCGACGGCGACCACCAGCGGGACTAGAACAGCGAGAGCGAGTCGGCGGCCCACAGGACCCAGGCGATGAGGACGGCTTGCAGCGGCAGCCGCAGCAGAAGCACCCAGCGGGGCGCGAGACGGCGGAAGCGCTCGGACTCCCGCGCCATGTAGAGGTTCGCCGGGAAGACGGCGACCAGGAGGGCCACCAGCCCCCACCCCGCCCACGGCCGAAGCGCCGGGATCAACAGGCCGGCGCCGCCCAGGATCTCGGCCGCGCCCGACACCAGGACGAGCGTGCGCGGGCTCGGCAGCGACGGCGGGACGATGGCCTCGAACAGCCGCGGCTTCACGAAGTGGAGCACGCCGCCCCCCACGAAGGCGACGGCCAGCAGGACGAGCGAGACGCCGCGCGCGGTCACGGGTGCGCCCGCCTCGGCGGACCGGTCGGGCGAGTCGCCGAGGCGGAACGGGTCACGCGTCGTCGCCGCCGAGCACGTCGCCGTACATCCCCTCGATGAGCGCGTCGGAGATGCCCATCGCCGAGAAGCCGCCGTCGTGGTAGAGCGTCTGCATCGTGACCATCCGCGTGTAGTCGCTGAGGAGCGTCACGCAGTAGTCGGCGCAGGACGCCTGGTCGGCGTTGCCGAGCGGGGCCACCTTCTCGGCGAAGTCGAACATGGCGTCGAAGCCCTGGATGCCGCCACCGGCCGTCGTCTTGGTCGGGCTCTGGGAGACCGCGTTGATCCGGATGCCGCGCCGGCCGAGCCGGTAACCGAAGCTCCGGACGATGCTCTCCAAGAGCGCCTTCGCGTCGCCCATCTCGGAGTACTCCGAAAAGACCCGCTGCGCGCCGATGTAGCTCATCGCGAGGACCGACCCGCCGTCGGCGAGCGCGTCCTTGGCGAGCGCGGCGCGGACCATCCTGTGGAGCGAGATGGCCGAGATGTCGAGCGACTTCTGGTACCACTCGTACTTGAGCTCCTCGTAGGCCCGCCCCTTGCGGACGTTCATCCCCATCCCGATCGAGTGGACGACGAAGTCGAGCGGCCCGCCGAGCGCGTCGGTCGCCTGAGCGAACAGGTCTTCGAGCTCGTCGTCGGCCGTGGCGTCGGCGTAGACGACGGGGCTGCCGCCGGTGGCTTCGGCGAGCTCGTCGAGGCGGCCGAAGCGGCGGGCGACGGGCGCGTTCGTGAGCACGAACCGGGCGCCCTCGCGGTGGGCGGCCTCGGCGAGCGCCCAGGCGATGGAGTCGGGGTCGAGCGCGCCGGAGATGACGCCGGTCTTGCCGGCGAGGAGACCATTCGAGTCGGCCATCGGAAGGGGAGTCGGGAGGGGGCCCCCAAGCTACGGCCGGCCCGGCGGCGCCTGCCGCCGGCGCCCTCGCCGCTCCGACCTCGTCCGCCTCGGCGCCGAGGCGGAGGGAGTCGGCTCGGACGATCCGGCCTCCGTGCTACCGCAGGCGACGCTACGCCAGGAGCTTCTCGACGGCCGCCAGCATGTCGGCCTTCATGACGGGCTTCGAGAGGTAGGCGTCGAAGCCGGCCTCGAGGCAGCGGCGGCGGTCCTCCGGCGAGGCGTGGGCCGTGAGCGCGAGCGTCGGGAGTGTGCTCAGGCGCGGGTCGGCGCGGATCTGCTGGACGAGCTCGATCCCGGTCATCCCGCCCTGGTAGTTCAAGTCGAGGAGGGCCACGTCGACGCCGCCGCCGGCCAGCCGCCGGGCGGCCTCCTCGGCGGACTGGGCCGTCACGACGTCGTACCCCTTGCGGAGGTAGATCTCGAACAGCTGGCAGTTTTCGGGGTAGTCGTCGGCGATGAGGATGGTCGGTCGGGGGGCGGACATGGGGCCAGGGTGGTGGTCTTTGAGGTATCGCCGTGGATCCCTCGACCTGAAGCCCTCGGCGCCAGTTAGGTCCCCACCGCTCGCCGAAACGCGTCACCGAGCGGCGCCGCCGCATCCCGGAGCGCGTCGAACACGCCGGGCGCAGCGGCGACGAGGCCGCCCGTCGTCACGGGGTCGGCGCCGTCCCAGAGGCCGGTGACCGTCCCGCCGGCGGCCTCGACCAGCACGACGCCGGCGGCCACGTCCCACGGCGCGAGGCCGGCCTCGAAGAACCCGTCGAACCGCCCGGCCGCCGTCCACGCGAGGTCGACCGCGGCGGCGCCGTGGCGGCGGAGCCCGCGCGTTGAGCGCATGAGCGCCTCGGCGGTCTCGAGGTAGCCGTCCATCCAGCGGTAGTCGCGGAACGGGAAGCCGGTGGCGACGAGCGCGTCGTCGAGGCGGGCCGTGTCGGACACCGAGGCGCGAGCGCCGTCGAGGGTGAGGCCGGCGCCGCGGACCGCTGAGAACAGCTCGCCGGAGGCCACGTCGAGCACGACGCCGACCTCGCCGACGCCGTCGACGCGGAGGCCGATCGACACGGCGTAGGGCGGGACGCCGTGGGCGAAGTTGGTCGTCCCGTCGAGCGGGTCGACGATCCAGACCCGGCCGCGGTCGAGGTCGACGCCTTCGTCCTCTCCCTCCTCGCCCACGAGTGTGTCGTCGGGGAACGCCTCGCAGAGCGCGTCGAGGACGATCCGCTGCGCGCCCTCGTCGACGAACGAGACGAGGTCGTGGACGCCCTTGGCGCGGAGGTCGTCCGCGGACAATCCACCCGCATGAGGACGGATGAAGGCGGCGGCGGCGCGGGCGGCGGCCTCGGCGGCGCGGCGCTCGGGGTCGAAGGGCATGGGGCGTCCGGGGAGGGTCGAGTGCAACCGTACGCCGGGGGGCGGGTTCTGACCGCGCGTATCCTCGTGCCCGTGCGTTCGCTCCCCGCCCTCGCCCTCCTCGCGCTCGCCGCCGTCGGCTGCGCCGACCCCGACCCGGCCCCGCCACCCGCCGACCCCGAGGCCCTGCGCCTGCTCGACGCGGTCGACGCCTCGGCCGTCGCCGACGCCTTCGCCGACCTCGACGCCGACGGCTACGAAGCCGACCTGACGGTGACGACCCTCGGCGCTGGGGGGCAGCCCCTCGACCGCGAGACGGTCGCGATCGCCTACGGCTCCAACGGGACTCGCGTCCTCGCCGGCACGCCGCAGGAGGACGAGGCCCCACGCCTCCGTGACCCCATCGCCTCGGCGCTCTCGGACGACCCGCCGTACGTCGACCCCGTCGCGCGCGAGGCGTACCGGCTGGCGGCCGTCGGCGACACGACGATCGGCGGCGTCAGCTTCCGCTTGGTGGAGGCCGTCCTCACCGATACGACGGCCGAACAGGGCGTGCGGCGCGTGTGGGCGGCCGTGACCGAGGGCGGTCGCGTGGGCGCCATCGAGGTCGAGCGGCGGGCCGACGCCGCGATCTACACCGAGCGGAGCCGCGTCCGCGTCGACCTCGCCCCCCACGCCGGCGGCTGGGTCCCGCGCCGCGTCGTGACGGACGCCGCGACCGACGTCCCGCTCTCCCCTCCGAGCCGCGTCCGCACCGAGTGGACGATCCGGCCGCGCGGCGCCTCCGGGACGTGACGGCCGCGGCGACGCTCGGCACGCCGATCCGGCACCTCGCGTCGGCCGGCTCGACGATGGACGAGGCCGCGGCGTGGGCGGCCGAGGGCGCGCCGCACGGCGCCGTCGTCGTGGCCGAGCACCAGCACGGCGGGCGTGGGCGTCATGGCCGCGCGTGGGAGGCGCCGCCCGGGCAGAGCCTCCTCGTCACCGTCGTCCTCCGCCCGGACCTCGCCGCCGACCGCGTCGGCCTCGTCCCGCTCGCGGCCGGGCTCGCCGTCGCCGAGGCCGTCGACGCGTTCGGCGCCGACGCCCGCCTCAAGTGGCCGAACGACGTCCGCGTCGGGGGGCGGAAGCTGGCGGGCGTCCTCGCCGAGACGACGTGGTCGCGCGGCCAGGCCTGCGTGCTCCTCGGCGTCGGGCTGAACGTGGGGCAGGACGCCTTCCCTCCGCCTCTCGACCAGACCGCGACCTCGCTCCGCCTGGAGACCGGCCAGCCCGTCCCCCGGCTCGCCCCGCTCCGCCCGATCCTCGACCGGCTCGCGGGCCTCCTCGCCCTCGCCGAGGCGGACCCGGCCGCGCTCGTCAGCGCTGTCGAGGCTCGACTCGAACGGGTCGGCGACGCCATCGAAGTGCGCGACCCCGGGAGCGGTGCGCTGGTCGTCGCCGGCCGCGTCCTCGGCCTCGCCCCCACTGGCGCGCTCCGCCTCCTGACGCCCGGCGGCGAGCGGGACGTCTACGCGGGCGAAGTGACGCTGGCAGCTCCGTGATCCTCGTCACCGGCGCCACGGGCTTCGTCGGCTCCGCCCTCGTCCGCCAGGTGCTGGCGGAGGGCGCGCCCGTGCGGATCCTCCGCCGCGCGACCTCTGACCTCGCCCACCTCGGGGAGGCCGCCGGCCGAGTCGAGCACGCCATCGGCGACGTGACCGACGCCGATTCGGTGTATCGGGCGATGGACGGCGTCCGGACGGTCTACCACGTGGCGGCGGTCGTCGCCTTCGGGCGCGGGGCGCGGCAGCGGCTCCGCGACGTCAACGTGCGGGGGACGGCGCACGTCGTGAACGCGGCGTTGGCGGAGGGCGTCGAGCGGCTCGTCCACACGTCGAGCATCGCCGCCCTCGGGCGGCCGGAGCGGGCCGGCGGCGTCATCGACGAGACGGCCGTGTGGACGCCATCGAAGGCGAACACGGCGTACGCCGTCAGCAAGCGCGACGCCGAGTTCGAAGTGCTGCGCGGCGTGGCCGAGGGGCTCGACGCCGTCCTCGTCAACCCGGCCCTCATCTTCGGGCCGGGCCGACCGGGTGAGGGGACGTTCGCCCTCGCGGAGCGCGTCGCCGCGGGGCGCGTCCCGCTCGCGCCACCGGGCGGCACGGCCGTCGTCGACGTGGAGGACGTGGCGGCCGGCCTCCGCCTCGCGTGCGCCCACGGCGAGACGGGCGCCCGCTACGTCCTCGCCGCGGAGAACCGGCTGTGGGCCGACCTCCTCCAGACCCTCGCCGAGGCGGCCGGGGCCGCGCCGCCGCGTCGGACCGCGCCGGCGTGGCTTCTGAGAACGGCCGGCGCGCTCGCCGAGGTGAGCGCGGCGCTCACGGGCGCGGAACCCGGCCTCACCCGCGAGACCGCTCGGACGGCCGCCGCGGCGCACCGCTACGATGGGTCGAAGGCCCGTCGCGACCTCGGCCTGACGTACCGCCCGTTCGACGAGACCGCCCGGCGCATCGCCGACGCCCTCGGCTAGCGCGGCGGCCCGGTATCTTCCGGCATGGCCCTCCACCTCCGCACCGGCGAGACGTCACTCTCGCTCGACCGCGCCGACGGCGCCCTGACCGCCGACGGCGAACCGCTCGACGCCCGCCTCACCCGCCTCGGCGCGACCGGCGACGCCGAGACCGTCCTCCTCGTCGCCGACGGCCGCCCGCGCGTCGTCACCGTCGAGCGCGACGGGGGCACCACGCGCGTCTGGGTCGATGGCGCGCCCGTCGAGGTCGAGACCCGCACCGACGCCGACCTCCTGCTGGAGCGGTTCGGCCTCGACGCCGGCGACACGGCCGCCGACCGCGAGGTCCGCGCGCCGATGCCGGGCCTCGTCCTCCGCGTGCTCGTCGAGCCCGGCGCCGAGGTCGAGGCGGGCCAGGGGCTCGTGGTCCTCGAGGCCATGAAGATGGAGAACGAGCTGACGGCCCCCGCCGCCGGCACCGTCGCCGCCGTCCACGTCACCGCGAGCGACGCCGTGGCCAAGAACGAGCTGCTGGTCGAGATCGACGTCTAGGCACGCGGACCTCCCGTCGGATGAGCGAGTTCGTCCCTCGCCCCCTCCCGCGCTCGCATGTCCACGCTCCTCCTCCTCAGCAACTCGACCTCGCCGGGCCGGCCTTACCTGGCCCACGCCCGCGACTGGATCGCCGAGGCCGTCGGGGACGCGCGGCGCGTGGCGTTCGTCCCGTACGCCGCCGTGACGTTCGCGTACGACGACTACGTCGCCCGCGTCCGCGAAGCGCTCGACGGGCTGCGCCTGGAGATCGTCGGCGTCCACGCCTCGGCCGATCCTGCTGGCGTCGTGGCCGGGGCTGACGCCGTGTTCGTCGGTGGGGGCAACACGTTCCACCTCCTCCGCGAGGCGTACCGCCACGGGCTCCTCGACGCGATCCGCCAGCGGGTGGCCGACGGCGCGCCGTACGTCGGGTGGAGCGCCGGCTCGAACCTCGCGTGCCCGAGCGTCCGCACGACGAACGACATGCCCATCGTCGAGCCGCCGTCGCTCGACGCGCTCGGGCTCGTCCCGGTCCAGATCAACCCCCACTACACCGACGCGCACCCCCCGGGGCACCAGGGCGAGACGCGCGCCCAGCGGCTCGCCGAGTTCGTCGCCGCGAACCCCGAGTCGCCGGTCGTCGGTCTGCCCGAGGGCACGGCCGTCCGCGTCGCCGACGGGCGGGCGGGGCTGCTCGGAGAGGGCGCCGCGCGCGTGTTCGACCCGCAGTCGCCGGAGGGCCGGGAGGCCGCGCCGGGCGAGGCCGAGGCTCTGTTCGTCCGCTAGGTCCGCCGGCCTCGGGCGCGGCGCCGAGGCGGCCGCATCTCCGGCGAGGCGTCTCCGTTGAACCCCGGACCTCGCGCCCCTCCCCTCGACCGATGCCCGCCCCCCTCATCCCGATCACGTCCGCCGACCACATCCCCGGCCAGACCATCCTCGAGCACCTCGACGTCGTCTACGGCAACACCGTCCGGGCCAAACACGTCGGGCGGGACCTCATGGCCGGGCTGAAGTCGGTCGTCGGCGGCGAGATCCGCGGCTACACCGAGATGCTTCGGGACGCCCGCGATGAGGCTCTCGACCGGATGAAGGAGGACGCCCTCGGCCTGGGCGCCGACGCCGTCATCAACGTCCGGTTCACGACGAGCCAGGTCGGCCAGGGCATGGCCGAGATGCTAGCGTACGGCACGGCGGTCCGGCTCGAGGACTGACCCGCCTCTATCCGGCTTCGGCCTCTGTGGCGGCTTTCTGCGCGAACGCCGTCACCAGCCGCGCGTGCGCGGCGACCACGTCGACGAGGCCGGTCTCGGCGAGGCGCGCGTCGGGCGACGTCGGGAGCTTGGGCGGCGAGACGCGGCCCATCCACAGCGGCAGCTTCTCGCGGAGGAGCGACGGACCCGGGAACCGGCCGGGCGCGAGGTGCACGGCGTAGAACGCCGCCTTCCGGTCGAGGCGGGCGTAGACGCTCTGGTCGGGCTCGACCTCGCCCTCGGCCCCCGTCGCGACGACGGCCGCGCCCAGGAGGAAGTCGTGGTAGAGGAACGGGAGTTCGGCGAGCGCCGGCCCCACGGCGGCCAGCACGTCGGGGTGCCCGCGGAGGCCGACCTCGGCGGCCCGCGCCGTGACCGTCGCGACGAGGGCGAGGGTCTCCTCCGCGACGAGTTCGGGGTCGGCCTGGTCGGTCAACACGGGGAGGACCGAGCGGACGACATCCTGGGTCGTGGACAGCGCGGCGGCGGCGGCGAACGCCGTTACCCGCGCGGAAAGGGAGAGGCCAGAGGTCATGGCAGACTAGATTTTTTAGGCGGAAGCGCTTTTCAGTTTGGACTTGGTGTTGCCAACGGCCACGTCGCAAAAATAAATAGGGGGTTCCACCCACCTACCCCTCCGCTCATGCCCCGCTCGCTCCTCGCGCTCGCGCTGTTCCTCGCCGCGCCCACGGCTCTCGCCCAGCCTGGCGTCTCGCTCGGCGCCGACATCGTCAGCCGCTACGTCTGGCGTGGCATCGACTACGGCGACCAGATCAACATCCAGCCGACCCTCGCCGTCACGTTTGACAACGTCGAGGTCGGGACGTGGGCGTCGTACTCGATCAGCAGCTTCGGCGACGGGCCCGCGTTCGCGGAGCAGGACTTCTACGTCAGCGCCTCGGCCGGCCCGGCCTCGTTCGGCATCACGGACTACTACTACCCGATCCTGAACGGCGCCGAGAGCTCGGACTTCTTCAACTTCGACGGCGACTACGCTGGGGCCCACACGCTCGAGGCCTTCGTCCAGCTCGCGCCCGAGAGCGTCCCGCTGAGCCTGCTCGTGGCGACGGCGTTCTACAACGCCTCGGACTTCCCGACCTACGTCGAGCTGGGCACGGGCTTCGAGCTCGGCGGCCTCGAGTGGGGCGCGGCGGCCGGGGCCGTATTCGCCCTCGACCCGCCGGAGGGGACGACCGGCAGCCCGTTCTACGGGACGACCGACGACGCCGCGCTCATCAACCTGTCGCTCGGCGCCACCAAGGACATCCCGCTGACGGACGCGTTCTCCCTGCCCGTCTCGGCCGCGTTGATCGTCAACCCGGACTCGGAGCGGAGCTTCCTCGTCTTCGGCGTGAGCCTGTAGCGGACTCAGGGCGACGCGTCGCGCCCGGCCGGCGGTCCGCGCCGGCCGGGCGCGATCGAGTTCGGCCCCGGAGTCGGCGCGGCTCAGCTCTGCTGCTGGGTCCCGCCGCCCGGCCCGCCGCCGATGGCCGTCCGCATCTCGGTGTCGGCCTCGATGTTGCGGAGGTTGTAGTAGTCCATGATCCCGAGGTTGCCCTGGCGGAACGCCTCGGCCATGGCCTTCGGGATCTCGGCCTCGGCCGCGACGAGGTTGGCCCGCTGCTCCTGCTCGGAGGCGACGGCCGCCGCGCGGCGCTCCTCGGCCTTGGCCCGGGCGACGCGGAGGTCGGCCTCGGCCTGGTCGGTCTGGAGCTTGGCCCCGATGTTCTCGCCGACGTCGACGTCGGCGATGTCGATCGAGAGGATGTCGAAGGCCGTCCCGTTGTCGAGGCCCTTCGAGAGGACCGTCTTGGAGATGTTGTCCGGGTTTTCCAGCACCATCGCGTGCGTGTCGGACGAGCCAATCGTGCTCACGATGCCCTCGCCGACGCGGGCGATGATCGTCTCCTCGCCCGCGCCGCCGACCAGCCGCTCGATGTTGGCCCGGACGGTCACCCGCGCGATGGCGCGGACCTGGATCCCGTCCTTTGCGATGGCCGAGATCGGCGGCGTCTCGATGACCTTCGGGTTGACCGACACCTGGACGGCCTCGAACACGTCGCGGCCGGCGAGGTCGATGGCCGTCGCCCGCTCGAACGAGAGGTCGATGTTCGCCTTGTCGGCCGAGATCAGCGCGTTGACGACCTGCTGGACGTGGCCGCCGGCGAGGTAGTGGGCCTCGAGGAGCGGCGGCTCGACCGGGATCCCCGCCTTGTGCGCCGTGATGAGCGGCCGGACGATGGCCGCCGGCGGCACGTTCCGCAGCCGCATCCCGACGAGGTCGCGGAACAGGCTCAGCTTCACGCCCGAGAAGATGGCCGTGATCCACAGCCGGACCGGGACGAAGTACAGGATCACGATCCCGAACAGGACCGCGCCGAGGATGACGATGAGGCTGCCGACGCCGAGGAGGTCTTCCATAGGTCTCATAGGTACGCGGCGGCCGGTACGCCCGCCGAGGGTCTAGTTGTTGCGCGGCCCGGCGGGCCGGCGGTAGTCGCCGCTCCGCCCGCCGGTCTTGGCGAGGAGCCGGACGCCCGTGATCTCGATCTCCTTCGTGACCGACTTGCACATGTCGTAGATCGTCAGCGCGGCGATGGACACGGCCGTGAGGGCCTCCATCTCGACGCCCGTCGGGCCCTCCGTCTTCGTGATCGCGCGGACGTCAACCGCCCCGGCCTCGTCGTCGAGCGAGAACTCGATCTCGACGTTCTGAAGGTTGACGTCGTGGCAGAGTGGGAGGAGCCGGCTCGTCTGTTTGGCGCCGAGGACGCCGGCCACGTTCGAGACCGTGAGCACGTCGCCCTTGCGGATCTCGTTCTCGCGGATGAGCCGGAGCGCCTCGGCCCCGACGATCACGCGGCCCGCCGCGACCGCCGTCCGTGCCGTCGAGGTCTTCTGGCTGACGTCGACCATCCGGGCTTGGCCCTGGTCGTCGACGTGGCTGAGGGTAGGGGTCTCGGTCATGGAAGCGGCGGGGGAACGCCCTCGAAGATACCTGGGCGCGGCGAACGGATTCGGGCGTTTTCGAGGGCCGAGTTCCAGGGGGACGGCGTTGCGGCTTGACCCCGGCCGCCGACCGGACACGCGACGTCACCTGCCCCCTCCGATGGCGCTCGCCGACCGGCTCGCCTCTCCTCGCCTCGGCGCCGAGGCGAGGCCACCCGGCGTCAGCCGCCGATGGTGATCATCGGCCGGTTCTCCGTGGCGGCGAGGACGTCCATGCCGGCATGAGCGCGGGCCTTGCCGGCCAGCGACCGGCGAACGAGCTCGAGGAGGTCGGCGTCCGTCGCGCCGCCCCGCATCGCGTCGCGGAGGCTGACCTCACGGGCCCCGAACAGGCACACCTTCAGCGCCCCATCGGCCGTGACGCGGAGGCGGTTGCAGCCGGCGCAGAACGGAACCGTCATGCTCGCCACGAACCCGACGCGGCCGCGCCAGCCGGGGCGCGAGAACGTCCGAGCCGTGGAGTGCGGCCCGTCATCGAGCGCGTCGAGCGGACCGTGGACGTCCTCGATGCGCGCCCGGGTCTCGGCGTAGGGCACCAGCTCCGACCGGTCCCAGCCGTTCCCGTCGAACGGCATGACCTCGATAAAGCGGACCTCGATCGGCTCCCGCGCCGCCCAGTCCGCGAAGTCCACCGCCTCGTCCTCGTTGACGCCGCGGAGGGCGACGACGTTGACCTTCAGCGAGCGGGGGCCGTCGATCCGATAGCCGAGGCGGAGCGCGGCGTCGAGCGCCGAGAGCACGCGATCGAGGCCCGGCCGGCGCGTGACGGCCTCGAACCGGTCGGCGCGGAGGGTGTCGAGCGAGAGCGTGAGGTCGGTGAGGCCCGCGGCACGGAGGTCCGGGAGGCGGTCTTCGAGGAGCAGACCGTTCGTCGTGAGCGCGAGCGAGCGGAGGCCGAGGCGCCCAAGCCGCTCCGCCACCTCGACGGCGTCCTTCCGCACGAGCGGCTCGCCGCCGGTCAACCGGATCTTGTCTACTCCCACCTCGGCGAGCACGCGGGCGAGGCGCTCGATCTCGTCGGTCGAGAGCATCTGCCGGGTCGGCGTGAGCGGGACGCCCTCGGCCGGCATGCAGTAGACGCAGCGGAGGTTGCACCGCTCCGTGAGCCCGAGCCGGAGCGTCGTGTGCCGGCGGCCGAACGAGTCGGTGAGGGGGCTCATTCGTCCTTGCGGAAGATCGTCCGCGCGATGGCGATCACGACGCCGACCGCGATGCCGGCCAGGAGCATCACCACGAACCAGGGGGTCGATCCGAACTCGAGGGGGGCGTCTTGCATGGCGGCGGCGGGGCCCGTCAGGATAACCGCCGCCGGGCTGACGAATGCCCTGAACGCGGCGCGGGCTACTCGAAGTCCTCGACCCAGACGATGTCGCTGTCCGCGCGGTCGAGGCGGGAGAGCAAGAACCGCCGGCCGCCGGGGAAGACGCCGAGGCCGGAGTCCTCGGGCACGTCGGCGACGGCCGCCAGCCGCTCGGCGCGGCCGGTTCGGAGGTCGACGCGGGCCACGGAGCCCCGCCGCTCGTAGTCGCGGAGAAGCACGTAGACCTCGTCGCCCACGACGGTCCAGTTGGCCCAGTCGGCCGGCGAGAGGTTCACGTTGATCCGCTGGGCGCGCACGTCGCGGACCTCGCCGTCGACGACGGGCAGGCGCCAGAGGCCGCGTTGGTCGGGCCGGAGCACGAGGAGCCCGCCGTCGGGCGCCTCGGCCGCCGCCACGCCGCCGTGGACCGTCACCGGCTCGGCGTCGCCGCCGGCCGACGGCACGCGGTAGATCTGCCAGCGCTCGCCGCGGTTCGACGCGAAGTAGACCCAGTTCCCGTCCCGCGACCACGCCGGGGCCACGTCGTCGGCCGGATCGTCGGTGAGCGGGCGGACCTCGCCGTTCGGCAGGACCACGAACACGTCGGCGTTGCCCTCGGGGCGGGCCGAGACCGCCAGCCGGCGGCCGTCCGGGCCCCACCGCGGGCCACTCACGCGGACGCCGTCGAACGCCGTGAGCTTGTTCGCGCCCGACCCGTCGGGGCCGGTGACCCAGACCTCGTGGCTCCCCGAGCGCGTCGAGACGAACGCGACGCGCTGGCCGTCGGGCGAGACGGTCGGCTGTCGGTCGTCGCGGGTCGAGGGCACGAGCCCCTCCGCCTCGACGCCCACCCCGACCGACACGACCTGCGACCGGACCTGCTGGCGCGCGAAGGCAACGCCGCCGCGGCGCCCGACCGAGGGGCCAGCGATCTCGCCGCCGTCGGCGCCGAGGGCCACCCAGCGCGGGTCGCCGCCGGCCAACCCGACACGCCACAGCCCGGCCGCGCCCTCCCGGTTGGCCGCGTAGACGACCTCACTCCCGTCGGGCGTCCAGTCGAGCCCCGTCACGCCCTTCTGCTCGCGCGCCAGCCGCCGCACACGCCCGCCGCTGACCGTCACGACCGCCACGTCTTGCCGCCCGTCGAGCTCCGTCCGGACGAACGCGAGCTGTTGGCCGTCGGGCGAGAACGCCGGGTTGAGGTCGCCGGGGTACGTCGAGGCCGGCGACGTGAGACGCTGCGGCGGCGAGCCGTCGAGCGGCAGGAGGTGGAGGCTGAAGGCGCCCTGCCGGCCACGGCGGCCCGAGAAGGCGAGACGCGATCCGTCAGGGCTCCACACGAGGTCCGTGATGGCGAGGTCGCCGGACGCCACGAGCGTCTCCTCCGCCCCGCCGCCCGCGTCGACCACGTGCACGCCGCAGTCGCCGCCGATCCCGCAGCGGACGAACGCCACGCGCTCGCCGTCGGGACTCCAGGCCGGGCTGAGTTCGTCGGCCGGCTGCATCGTCAGGCGCGTCGGCGCGCCGCCAGCCGTCGGCTGGACGTAGATGTCGAACTGGGGGCCCTCGCCTGGGACGTTCGTTCCGCCGTCCCACGCGAAGGCCACGCGCTCACCGTCAGGCGAGAGGGCCGGGTCGCGCTCGTCGCCGGGCGTGCTGGTGACCGGCACGGCCGCAAGGGGCCGGACGCCGGCCACGCCCGCGCGGTAGGCGACGTACGCCCCCACGAGCGTCACGGCGGCCGCGATCAGCCCCCACACGAGGGCCACAGGCCGCGTCCGCTGCGGGAGGACCGGGCGGCGGACGTCGAGGCCGGTGATGGGCTCGTCCCGACCGACGATAAACGGGACGGCCCCGTCGCCGGTCGGCATCGTGGGCGAGGCCGCGAGGTCGAGGTCTACGTCGTGCTCGACGGGCGCGATGAGCGCGTAGCCTCGCTTGCGGAGCGTCTCGACGTACTTCGGGTTCCGGGCCTTGTCGCCGAGGGCCTTTCTCAGTTCCGAGATGCACCGCGCGAGCACGTCGTCGGTGACGACGGTCCCGGTCCAGACCTCGGCCATGAACTCGTCCTTCGTGACGGTCTCGCCGGGCCGGGCCGCCATCGCCGCGAGCACCTCCATCACCTTCGGCTCGACACGGCGCACGTCGTCCCCTCGCGTGAGCCGGTTGGCCATCGGCTCCGCGATCCAGGCGCCCACGCGGAACGGGGCGGTGAGGGTTGGCTGGTCGGCCGGCTGTGCCGGTTCCATGCGGTGACGTCGTAGAGGGTGCCAGGGATGCCGCCAGAGCCCGGACGATCGAGGGCGGAGGGCGGCCTCGTGTGCCCCAAACGGCCCGGCGCGCTCCGTGGTGCCCGGGTCGGTGGGGGCCCCCTTCACGATAGCGCTGGCGGTCGGCATACGCTACGGACGATCTCCCAAAACGCTCCCAAGCGGCCCCAGCAAGCCGTCTGGAGGGAATCCCTCAGACAACCCTCACGTCTCTCGCAGCCCGTCCCCAAGGTTTTCGGCCCCAGACTCCGCACCTTGGGGTCGTTCGCCACGGGGCCACCCACCACCCTCGGGCCTCGCGGCGAACACACCTGACTACGGCCGGAAGGGGATTCGTGAGCCACCCCGACCGGCCGAGGTCGCCTCCCATCACCATCGGGCGACCGTCCGGGCCGATCCCTGGCCCCCCAGCCCCCGCCCCGTGACGTCGTCGGGGCGGGGGCTCGTTGTGGGTGGGGGGCCCGTCGTCGGGTCCGCCCGCCTCGGCCCTTCCCTTCGACTTCGCTCAGGGCAGGCGGCTTCGCTCAGGAGAGCCGCCGAGGCGGGCGGGCTCAGTCGGCCTCGTAGACGGCCGCGCCGTCGAGGTAGGTCGCCACCACGTCTGTATCGAGGATCTCCTCCGGAGGGACCGTCATGAGGTCCTGCGAGAGCACGACGAAGTCGGCCCGCTTGCCGGGTTCGATGCTCCCGACCTCGTCCTCCATGAAGGCGGCGTAGGCGGCGTCGAGCGTGAACCCGCGGAGGGCCTCAGCGCGCGTCAAGACCTGGTTGCCGAACCACCCGCCGAGCGGCATCCCGTCGGCGTCCTGACGGGTGACGGCGGCGTAGAACCCGAGGAGCGGCGAGACGCGCTCGACGGGGAAGTCGCTGCCGAGCGCGAGGCGCGCCCCGCTGTCGCTCAGCCGGCGCCAGGCGTAGGCGCCCTTCAGACGCTCATCCCCGAGCCGGTCCCCGGCCCACGGCATGTCGCTGGTCGCGTGCGTGGGCTGGACGGAGGCGATGACGCCGAGCGCGACGAACCGCTCGAGGTCGTCGAGCGAGAGGATCTGGGCGTGCTCGATGCGGTGCCGGCCCGGCCCGCCGCCCGTCGCGTCGATGGCGGCGGCATAGGCGTCGAGGACCTGCCGGTTGGCCCGGTCGCCGATGGCGTGCGTGTTGACCTGGAGGCCGCACACCATGGCCGCGCGGACCGTCGCCTCGAGCGCGTCGTCGTCCTGGAACAGGAGGCCGCGGTTGCCGGGGTCGTCAGCGTAGTCGGCGAGGAGCGCGGCGCCGCGGCTGCCGAGGGCGCCGTCGGAGTAGACCTTGACCGAGCGGACCACGAGGCGGGGCTCGTCGATGCCGTCGGGGTTCCGGTCGCAGAACGGGGCGATGCCGGGCGGGGTGATCATGGCGTAGTTCCGGATCGGGAACCGGCCCTCGGCTGCGAACCGCTGGTAGAGCGGGAGGACCGCCAGCGGCACGCCGGCCTCGTGGACGCCGGTCAGCCCGGCCTCGGCCGTCGCGGCGAGCGCTCGCTCCAGCGCCTCGGCGTAATAGGCCTCGTCGGGCGCGGGAATGGCGTTCGCCACGAGCGCCTCCGCGGCGTCGACGAACACGCCGGTCGGCCGGCCCTGGTCGTCGCGGATCACGGCGCCGCCCTCGGGCGCCGCGGGCGCGGGCGCGTCGGGGTCGATGCCAGCAGCGCGGAGCGCGGCCGTGTTGGCCCAGCCGGCGTGCCCGTCGACGCGGCCGAGCCAGACGGGCCGGTCGGGGAACGCCGCGTCGAGGTCCTGGCGGGTCGGGAAGGCGCCGTCGCCGCCCCAGTCGTTCTGGTCCCACCCGCGGCCCATGATCCACGTGCCCTCGGGCACGTCCTCGGCGAAGGCGACGAGGCGCTCGACGACCTCGTCCGTCGAGGTGGTCCCGACAAGGTCGGCCTGGAGGAGCGCCTCGCCCAGCCCCATGAGGTGGGCGTGCGCGTCGATGAGGCCGGGGACGACGGTCCGCCCGCCGAGGTCGAGGCGGGGCCAGTCGGCGTGGGCCCCGGTCACGTCGGCCTCGGTGCCGACGGCGACGAACCGGCCGTCCTCGACGGCGAACGCCTCGGCCGTCGGCGTCGTCTCGTCGACGGTGTAGACCCGCGCGTTGACGGCGACGTAGCGGTCCTGGGCGGCGAGCGCGGGCACGAGGAGCAGGGCGAGGAAGAGCGATCGGAGCATTCGAGTCGGGAGGAAGAACGGACGGAAGGTGCCGCCGACTGGCGCCGCGCGCCACCCGAGGCGGCCGAAGTCGACAGGAAGTCCCCGGCTCACGCGTCGGGCGCGCGCTCGATCCACAGGGTCACGGGCCCGTCGTTGACGAGCGCGACCTCCATTTTGGCCCCGAACACGCCGGTCGCCACGGGCCCGTCGAGCCGCTCGGCGAGGGCGGCGGCGAACGCCTCGTACAGCGGCTCGGCGACCTCCGGACGGGCCGCACGGGCGTAGCTCGGACGCGTCCCCTTCCGCGCGTCGCCCGCGAGCGTGAACTGGCTCACGACGAGGGCCCCGCCGCCGACGTCCTGGAGCGACCGGTTCATGCGGCCGTCGTCGTCGGGGAAGATGCGGAGGCGCGCCACCTTGTCCGCCAGCCAGTCTTTCTCCGCCTCGGTGTCGCCGTCGACCACCCCGAGCAGGACCAAGAGGCCGCGCCGGACCTCCCCCACGGTCTCGCCGTCGACGTGGACGGAGGCGGAGGAGACGCGTTGGACGAGGGCGATCATGAGAAGCGGGAAGCGGGAAGCGGGAAGCGGGAAGCGGGAAGCGGGAAGATGCCCGCGTTCCTCACCCGCCGCCAGTGAGGCGGACGAGCCGTCCGTCCTCGCCCCGCCTGCTCATCCCTCGGGAGCGCCGACGCGACGTGTGAGTAGGAGCGGACCTCGGTTAGCTTCCAGCCCCCTCCCCTCTCGCCTTGGCCCGTCTGCTCCTCACCCTCGGCGTCGTCCTCGTGCTGGCGGCGGCGCTCGCTGCGGCCGTCGGCGTGTTGGCGTACGGGACCACGGCCCCACACGACGGGACCGTCGAGGTCGCGGGGCTGACGGCGCCCGCCACGATCGCGTGGGGCGACAGCGGGCGCGTGTGGATCGAGGGAGAGGACGAGGTCGCCCTCGCGGCCGGGCTCGGCTACGTGCACGCCGCCGACCACGGCTGGGCCGCCGCGCTGTGGCGCCAGGCCGCACAGGGGCGGCTGTCCGAATGGTTCGGCGCCGACGCCCGCGCGCTCGACCTCCACGCCCGCGCGCTCGGGTTCGGCGGGCTCGCCCGGCGGACCTACGACGCGCTCCCCGAGCCGGACCGGGCCGTCCTCGACGCCTACGCCCGCGGCGCCTCGGCCGCCTTCGCCCAGCCCGGCGTGGCGCAGGGCGACGCGTTCATCGTGGCCGACGTGGTCCCCGAAGCGTGGGCCCCGTGGGACGCGCTGGCCGTCGAGCGCCTCCACGCCTACCTCGCAGCGCCCGCCCCCTCCGCCGACTCGACGTGGCTCCGCGCCGCCCGCGCGGACACGGCCGTCGCTCGCTTCGTCGAGGCCGACTCCGCCTTCCGCGCCTTCCTCGGCGTGCCCGACGGCGGCTACGACCGGGCCTACACGCTCGCCGCCGACACGTCCGGCACCGGCCGCCAGCTCGTGCAGCAGGTCTCCGGGGGCGACTCCGCGCTCGGCCTCCTGGCCCCAGCCATTCTGAGAACGCCCGACCGCGAGACGCTCGCCCTCACGATCCCCGGCACGCTCGTCTCGCCGGGCGGGTGGAGCGGCGGGCTCGGCTGGGGGGTCCTCCTCGGCTCCGGCCTCCGCCTCGAGCCCTATGGCGGGCCGAAGCCGCCGCCCGTCTACAGCCGGATCGTCGAGCGCGACGGCGACGAGACGCTCCTCGAGGTGGCCCGCGACACGACTGGCCTCGTCCTCCGCGCAGGCCGGGACGGCGCGCGGCCCGACACGACGGCAGCCGCGGCGTCCGACAGCCTCGGCCGCGGGTGGCGCGTCCGGTGGAGGGGCTTCCGCCTCGGGACCGACCTCGGGGCGTTCCGCGCGCTCCGCGCCGGCCGCGTGCCGGCTTCGTTCACGCTCCTCGATGGTGCTGGCCTCGTCGCCACGCGCGCCGAGGTGCGGGTCCTCGGCTCGCCGCTCGCGTTCGCCGCCAACGGGACCACGCTCGTCGCGCAGGACTCGCTCGCCCGGTACGCCGCGGAGGTCCTCGCCGCGGCGCCGCGCGGGGCGCCCCCACCGCCCGACTCGCTCGTCTCCGACTCGACACTCCGGCCCATCACGCCCGCCGACCGAGAGGTCACGAGCGCGTGGGCCCGGGATCGGCTCCGCGGCCTCATCGCTGGCCTCGGCGCCCGCGACTCGCTCGACGACGTGCTCCAGGCGCCGTACGCCTACCTCAACGGATGGGACGGCGCCTACCGCGCCGACGGCATCGCCCCGTCTCTGTTCGAGTGGTGGCTCGAGGCCCACCGCGACTTTACCGGGCATCTCCCCGACCCCGCCGACTCGCTCGACGCCGCCCTGCTGCCCTCGACCCTCCGCATCGCGCGCGCCGAGCTCCGCGACCGCTACGGCCCCCTCCCGACCGACTGGCGGTGGGGTCGGATCCAGGGCGGCCCCCAGTTCCCCGTCCTCGGGACTCGGCGCTCGGCCGCGGCCCGGCGGTTCCGCAACGGCTACGGCGCGCCCGGGGGGCACCCGACCTCCCTCCTACCCGGCCCCTCCATCGTCTTCCCCGACGCCCGTCCGGGCCGCGCCGTGTGGACCGTGCGGACCGACCTCCGGACGGGCGCGATGACGCTCCGACCTCCCACCTTCCGTCCGTTCGCGGCCTCCGGCGTCGACCTCGACGCCGGCCCGGACGGTCCCGTGATTACCCTCGCCCCGTCGGACCCGATGCCGGCGGAGTGGCTCACCCTCGCCCCCCCATCGTAGTGTCCGATCTGTTGTTCGTGGGCGTGGATGCCGGAGGGACCAAGACGGCCGCGCTTGCGATGGCCGGCGACTGCTCGTGCCGGCTGGAGGGCCCGGCCGCGCAGGCCCTCCGCGACGGCCCCGAGGCGGCCGCGGCCGTCGTCGCCGCCCTCCTCTCCGACGCGCAGGGGCAGCTCGGCGGCGTCCCGTTCGGAGGCGTGGCCGTCGGGCTCGCCGGCGCCGGCCGCGACTCCGTCCGCGGCGCCGTCTCCTCCGCACTCGCCCCGCACCTGGACGGCGCCCCATTCACCGTGACGCACGACGCCGACATCGCCTACCACGCCGCCTGGGGCGACGGCAGCGGCGCGCTCCTGCTCGTCGGGACGGGCTCGCTCGTGTTCGCCCGGACCGAGGACGGCGAGACGGTCCGCGCCGGCGGCTGGGGCACGGTCCTGGGCGACGACGGGAGCGGGGCCGCACTCGGCCGGGCCGCGCTCCGGGTCCTCCTCGCCGCGCTCGACGGCGGCCCCCCCTCGACGCTCCCCGAGATCGCCGCGGAGCGGTTCGACCTGACGACGGCCGACGACGTGATGGCCGCGGTCTACACAGAGCGCCGACCGCTCGCCTCGTTCTGCCCGCTCCTGCTGGCCGCCGTCGAGGCCGGCGACTGGACCGCCGAGGCCGCGCTCCATGCCGAGGTCAACGGCCTCGCCAAGCAGGCCGGCTGGCTCGCCACGCGGACCGGCGACGGCCTCCGCCAGCGGCTAGCCTACGCGGGCGGGCTGTCGGGGGAGCCTGTGTACCGGGCCGCGCTGGAGGCCGCGCTCGACCGCCACCTCCCGGGCTGGGACGTCTCGCGCTGCGAGGCCGAGCCCGTCGAGGGCGCCCTCGCCATGGCCCGCGCGCTCGCCGGCTGACCCCGCCCGCCTCGGCGCCGAGGCGGGGCCTCCTACGCTGGCCTCCCCTCCTACGCCGGCCACAGGATGCCGCTCACGAGATGCTGTCGGGCGGGTACTCGTCCGGGTCGAAGTCCGGCTCGGGGTACTGCGGGTCGATGGACTCCAGGGTGTCGAGGAGGATCTCGCTCACGACGAGGTCGCGGTACCAGCGCGTCTCGGCGGGGACCACGTACCACGGCGCGTCCTCGGTCGACGTCTGCTCGATGGCGACCTCGAAGGCGTCCATGTAGTCGTCCCAGAGCTTCCGCTCGTCGAGGTCGCCGGGGTTGAACTTCCAGTGCTTGTCGGGCCGGCGGAGGCGGCGGCGGAAGCGCTCGAGCTGGTAGTCCTTCGAGATGTTCAGCATCACCTTGACCACGCGGGTCCCGGCGTCGGCGAGGAGCGCCTCGAAATTGCGGATGTGCTCGTAGCGCCGCTCGATGACGTCGGCCTCGGCCCACCCGTGGACGCGGACGATCAGCACGTCCTCGTAGTGCGACCGGTTGAACACGCGGATCATCCCCTTCTCCGGCGCCTTCTTGTGGACGCGCCACAGGAAGTCGTGCCGGAGCTCCTCCTCCGTCGGCGCCTTGAACGACGCGACGCGGACGCCCTGCGGGTTCATCGGCCCGAACACGCTCTCCGTGGTCGAGTCCTTGCCCCCGGCGTCCATGGCCTGAAACACGAACAGGACGGACTGCTCGCGCTCGGCGTAGAGCGCCTCCTGGAGGTCGCGCGCCCGGTCGATGTTGTCGTCGAGCTGGTCCTCGGCCTCGTCTTCGGTCAACCCGCCGTCGTCGTCGGTGGCGCGTTCCCCGAGGCGGACGGGGACGCCGGGCGCGATGCGGTAGCGGTCGAGGTCGAGGGGCATGGAACCGAGGGGTTGGAGGACTGGACACGGGCGGAGGTTGGGACCAGCGGTCTGCCGATTCCCCCTCCAGATTCCCGCACGGAGCGTGCTAGCGGCCGAACAGCTTCCCGAGGACGGCCTTGCCGGCCTGCTGCATCACGTCGTCCTGGATGCTCCCGTCGCCGTCCTTGTCGAGGAAGCCCGACAGCGCGCCGAGGACGCCCGACGGCGCGGCCTGTCGGGCGCGCGTGGCGTCTTCGCCGAGGATGCCCGAGAGGCCCGCCCCGTCGAGGTCGGCCTGGCGCTTCCGCTTGCCGAGCGCGGCCATGACGATCGGCGCCAGGAGAGGGAGGAGCTTGGCGACCTGCGCCATGTCGAGCCCGGAGGCCTTCGCGACGCCCTGCTCGACATGCGGGCTGCGGGCGCTGCCCGCCGAGGATGTGGCCGAGGATGCCCCCGCCGTCGGCCTGCTTGCCGGTGAGCTGGCCGCCGAGGAAACCGCCGAGGTGGTCGAGCAGGGACCCGTCGTGGTCGCGGTCGAGCGCGCCCGCGAGGGCCTGCGCGCCGTCCGTCGAGTTGGTGTTCCGGTTGAGCGCCGTGAGGATCGCCGGGAGCGCGGCCGAGACGGCCGTCTGCGTCTGCTGCGGGCTCGCGCCGATGGCGCCGGCCAGCTGACCGATGTTGTCGCCGCCGATCGAGTCGGCGAGGAGGTCGAGGATGCTGTTCATAGGTCGGGGACGGAGGGGTCGGAGCATACCGCCCCCGGCGGGAACGGGTCCTCGGTGCGTCGGGGTCGACCCGGCCCGCCTCGGCGCCGAGGCGGGCGGGGCCGCGCGCTCTTCGTCACCCGGAGCGGCTTCTACTCGACCAGCGCCACCGGCATCCAACCGCGGAGGGCGTTCGAGAGGAACACGGCGTCGGCGGCGCGGAGGTCACCCGGCGTCAGCCGCCTCTCGCCCGCCTCGGCGCGCGTGTCGAGGACGTGCGCCCGCATGACGCCGCCCAGGCCGCCGGCGTCGAGCGGCGGCGTCCAGAGGCGGCCGTCGATCTCCGCCCACACGTTCGTCCGCGTCCCCTCCGTGACCTCGCCCCTGCCGTTGATGAGGACCGCCTCGTCGGCGGCGCGCGCGACGGCGCGGTCGTGGCGCGCGCGGTAGGCGGCGCGTTCCGTCGTCTTGTGGGCCGTCCGCCACGTGCCCGCGTCCCCGAAGGGCTCGGGGTCGATCCACGCCGTCCGGAACGGCGCGTCCGCGAGCGGCCAGGACTCGACCCGGACATCGCCCTCCTCCCCCAACGTCAGCCGGACGCCCCGAACGCCTCCCCCAGCGGCCTCCGCCTCGACGCGTTCGCGGACCGCGTCGAGGTCGGCCCGGTAGCCGAGGGTGACGGCGCTCGCCCCGAGGCGGGCGAGGTGGCGGTCGAGGAGCGCGATCCGCCCGCCCTCCGCCCGCATCGTCTCGAGGAGCCGCGGCGCGCTCATCCGGCCAGGTCGGTCAAGACGCGCGCCTTCAAGAGACACTCGGCGTACTCCGCATCGAGGTCGCTGTCCCACACGATCCCGCTGCCCACGTCGTAGCGCCCGACGCCGTCGGCGACGACGGCCGTGCGGATGGCGACGTTGAACGCGGCCTCGCTCAGCCCCGAGGCCCCGCCCGGCGCGGCGTAGCCGATGGCCCCGCAGTAGACCCCACGCGGGCCGACCTCCAGGTCGCGGATGATCCGCATGGCGCGGAGCTTCGGGGCGCCCGTGATCGACCCGCACGGGAAGAGCGCGCGGAGCACGTCGCCGAGGCCGACGTCGGGCCGGAGTGCTGCCGTGACGGTCGACGTCATCTGCGTGACCGTCTCGTAGCGCTCGGCCTCGAAGAGCGCCGGCACGCGGACGCTACCCGGCGCGGAGACCCGCGCGAGATCGTTCCGGAGGAGGTCCACGATCATCAGGTTCTCGGCGCGGTCCTTCGGGCTGGCCCGGAGCGCCTCGGCGAGCGCGTCGTCGTGGCTGGGCGAGCCGCCCCGAGGCGCCGTCCCCTTCATCGGCCGCGCCCGGATCGTCCGCCCGCCCCCCTCGGGGTCGACCCGGAAGAACAGCTCCGGTGAGACCGACGCGACGGCAGCTCCCCCCGCCTCGGCCTCGAGGCGGACGAAGGCGCCGTAGGCGACCGACTGGCGGCGACGGAGCGCGCCGAAGAGCGCCAGCGGGTCGCCGTCGAGCCCGAAGCGGAACGGCGCCGTCAGGTTGATCTGGTACACGTCGCCGGCCCGGATGTGAGCGCGGATGGCCGCCACACGTCCGCCGTACGCCGCCTCGTCGAGCGCGAACGTCGGGCGCTCGACCCGGACGGGTCCGGCCTCCGCCAGCGCGGCGTCGACGGCCTCAGCCGGGACGTCCGTCGGCGCGTCGTACACGCCGAACCACGCGAGCGGGACGGCCGGATCCAGCGGCGGGTCGCGGACGTGGTCGGGCTCGATCGCGTAGCCCGCCTCGTAGCTCAGGACCCCGGCGACGTGATGGCCCTCGCCGAGGGCACGATCGAGGGCGTCGAGGAGCGGGCCGACCTCGTCGAGCGTGCGCGCCGCCAGCGCGCAGCGCGGCGACGTGAACAGCCATGCGCCCCGCCGGCCGGTGTCGGCGTCGGGACGCGGGGCGTCGAGGAGGACGGTGCCGGGGCGGCGGAGGGCGGCGGCGAGCACGGGGTGTAGAGCCCGCCGGGCCGTCCTTCGTTCCGCAACATGGTCGTTGGCTCTCGCCGCCTCGACGTCGAGGCGGGCCGACTCGCCCCGGGCCGCCCGCCGTCTATCGGTTCATCTGGGTGTCCGTGTCCTCCGGGCCCAGGTCGACGCCCGTGAGGTTCGCGAGGGCCGGGCCGAGCGCCGTGCGGAACTCGTGGGCCCGCATCCGCTCCATCACGTCGCCGCGGCCGGCGCAGTAGCCGAGGAGCGCGTGCGGGCGCTGCATGTGCTGGAGCCCCTCCCGCACAACCCACGTGTGCCACGGCCGGAGGTCCCGGTCGAACGGCCCGATGAGCCGCGCGTAGAGCCGGTTCGCCGCGCGCTCGACGTCGTCCTCCGACGTCAGCTCGCCCATCTCGAGGAGCCGCTGGAGCCCGCCCCAGATGTAGCCCGCGAGGAAGTCGTGCTGCCCGTCCGTCAGCGCCAGGCCCGACTCGGGGCCGGTGTAGCCGAGGTCCGCCAGCGGCGTGCGGATGCAGGCCTCGACGTGGGCGACGGCCTCACGGATCATGGCCTCGACGTAGGCGGGGGACTTGGAGGGACGAGACATGGGCAGCCAGGGTGGGAGTGTGCGTAGTGCGGCCTCCGTTGCAACCGCCGTTACCACGTGCCCGCGGCTCCCTTCACCCCCCCCGCGATGTTACGACAGCGTGCCATCCGCGAGGACAGGAGCTCCCCGCCCGATTGGCACGGCCGGGCGCCTTAGAGTGAGACGGCCGGCGGGGGGCGCTGCGGCGCCGCTCCGCCGGCCGAGAGCAACTGGGACGAGGCCCCGCTCGGGCCGGGCTAGTTCCCGCCGCGACCGAGGAGCCGACCGAGCCGGCGGCGGCCCTCCTGGACCGCCCCCTCGACGGCGCCGCGCGCGCGGTCCGTGGTCCCCTCCGTCGCCTCCTGGGCCCCCTGCGTCGCGGCCTGAACGGCCTGCCCCGACGCCGAGCACACGCTCGACGTGTCGTCGAAGGAGCGGAGCCACGCAAGCTGGTCTTCGTCAGTCGTGATGTAGACCGACAGGTCGTTCAACGTGTACCCCCCTGCGACGGGCTGGCCGTTGCGGTAGCCCGTTTGCTCGGGCGAGGCCCGAACCGAGAGGGCCACCTTGCCGCCACGCGGGTGCGTCTGGAAGATGTCGCTGAACACGATCACGTTCTCTCGGCGGTACCGCTCCTCGTCGTAGGCGGGCGAGGGGCACGTGTGATCGCGGAAGGAGATCTCCCCTTTGAGCAGCGCGTCCAGTCGTTCGTCGATCCACATCTGGGTTGCGAGGTCTACGGCCCCGTTGCCTCCAGCAACGAAGGCATCAGCCGGCAGCACGGCCCGAATCGTAGCCTCCAGAGTCGGCCGATCCGTGGTCTCGCGGAAGGCCTGGTAGAGGTACTTCGCAAGCTCCATGTCGGACCGAAACTCGGGCACCTGAACGTCGGGCAGAGTCGCGGCGTAGGCCGCAGACGCGGCGTTGTCGACCGCCTCGGAGATCTTCGGGGTCCCCGGCTGACCCGGCCGACGACCGACCTCGTCAGCGCTCCCGATGGAGCCGCCCCGGATGAAGCCCGTCCACGGGGCTTCGAAGGACTCGCGATACAGCCGCACGTCCGTGTCCCACTCGTAGTCCACGAACTCGCGCTCGTTGCCGTCGTAGGTGGTGTAGCGCATCCGGATGGGCACCGTGACGGACTCGAGGCTGTGCCACTTGACCGTGCCGCCGTCGATCACGTCGATGCTCCGGGGGAGGTCCACGGCGTCGATGGGATAGGCGTCAGCGGGCTTCGTCTCCATTAGCGCGAGGATTTCCTCGCTCGAGGGATCCGGTAGGCCGAAGTACTGCCAGTCGCCCACCCGAACGCGGTCGAAGACGTACCGGGAGCCGTGGGACTGGTACACGACATCGTGGTAGCCCTCGATCTCCACGCCCTCGACCTCGGAGTGCGGGTAGCGGGCCGTGATCGAGTGGACGAACTCGTAGACGCCGCCGTTGAGCTGGCGGGATCCGTTGCCGCGGAGGGTGACCGTGGCGTCCGCCGCGATGTTCGCGCGGACGTCGGCACGGATCTGGGATTCGGAGGGCGGGGTCTGTGCGGCCGCACCGGCAGTGAGGACCAGCGAGACGAGGAGGGCGAGGGTGGTGCTGCGCATGGGGAGCAGAGGGGGATGCTCCCTCCCTCCGCGAGTCCGCACGCGAGGGGATCACCCTAACGGTTCCTCGAGCCCAAATAATTGACCGTGTTGGGTTCGACCTCGAAGGTCCAATACGTTCGCTCGATGCAGCCCGCCGGGCAGTCGCCCGAGCCGCGGCTGAAGTCGAGGACCCAGCCGTCGTCCGTCCGGACGGCCGAGATGTCGTCGCCGTCGCCGGCCAGCCCGTCCGGCTCGGCATAGCGGACGCCGTCGACGGCGGCGAACCGGCCCGCCAGGGCGACCGTGTTGAGCGCCGTCGGCGAGTGGAGGACGGCGAGGTCGAGCCCGTCGAGGTAGCGCGAGAGCGAGAGGCCGTACCGGTCGAGGAGAGCGTCGACGGCCGCGTCGCCCGTCTCCGTGGCGCCGGCCCGCCAGGCCCCGGTCCACGCCGCCTCGGGGTCGACGGCCACGAGGAGGCGGACGGGAGAAAGCGCCGCGCGCGCCCGGATCCCCAAGATGAGGTCCCCCTCCTCCGACGCCCGAGCGCGAATGAGGGCGTCGGCGAGGTCGTGCACGAGCGCATCTGGGATCTCGACGGCGTCCCGGTCGCCGGCCTGCAGCTGATACCGGAAGGCGAGGACGGTGGCGTCCTCGGCGTAAGCGGCCTCCTCCTCGGGCGAGAGGGCCGGCGTGTCCGGCGAGACGGGGCCGGCGGCGTCGCACCCCCAGACGAGGGCGGCGGCGAGCAGACAGAGGGCGGTGCGCATGGGGATTCGAGGGGGTCGCGCCACAACGTGGGCGCGTGCACGGGTCGTGTCAAGGGCAAATCCTGAGGCTTCCCTGAGGTCCGGTCACGGCGACGACCCTCACCCGTCCCCTGCCCCGTCGGTGCGCCGACGGGGCGACCGAGGCGGGGCTACATGCTCCGCCGGTACTGCCCGCCGACCTCGAAGAGCGCGACCGTGATCTGCCCGAGCGACGCCACGCGGACCGTCTCCAGCAACGCCTCGAACGTGTTGCCACCCTCCCGGGCCACGCGCTGGAGCGCCGCCAGCGCCGCGGGCGCCTCCGCCTCGTGGCGCCGGTGGAACCGGTCGAGCCCGTTGAGCTGGCGCTGCTTTTCGGCCTCCGTCCCGCGCATGAGCTCCACCTCGGACTGGGACTCGGCCCCCTCGGCGGGCAGGAACGTGTTGACTCCGATGACCGGGAGCTCGCCCGTGTGCTTCCGGTGCTCGTAGAGCATCGACTCCTCCTGGATCTTGCCGCGCTGGTACATCGACTCCATCGCGCCGAGGACGCCGCCGCGGTCGGAGATCCGCTCGAACTCGAGGAGCACGGCCTCCTCCACGAGGTCCGTCAGCTCGTCGATGATGTAGGCGCCCTGGATCGGGTTCTCGTTCTGCGCCAGCCCCAGCTCGCGGTTGATGATGAGCTGGATCGCCATCGCCCGGCGGACGCTCTCCTCCGTCGGCGTCGTGATGGCCTCGTCGTAGGCGTTCGTGTGGAGGCTGTTGCAGTTGTCGTAGATGGCGAGGAGCGCCTGGAGCGTCGTCCGGATGTCGTTGAACTGGATCTCCTGCGCGTGCAGCGACCGGCCCGACGTCTGGACGTGGTACTTGAGCTTCTGGCTCCGGTCGCTCGCCCCGTACAGCTCGCGCATCGCCACCGACCAGATGCGCCGGGCCACGCGGCCGATGACGGCGTACTCCGCGTCCATCCCGTTCGAGAAGAAGAACGAGAGGTTGGGGGCGAACGCGTCGACGTCCATCCCGCGCGCGCGGTAGGCCTCGACGTAGGTGAACCCGTTGGCCAGCGTGAACGCGAGCTGGGAGATCGGATTCGCGCCGGCCTCGGCGATGTGGTAGCCCGAGATCGAGACCGAGTAGAAGTTGCGGACGCCGTGGTCGATGAACGCCTCCTGCACGTCGGCCATGCAGCGGAGCGAGAACTCGGTCGAGAAGATGCAGGTGTTCTGCGCCTGGTCCTCCTTGAGGATGTCGGCCTGGACCGTCCCGCGGACGCTCGTCAGGGCCTTCGCGCGGATCTCCTGGTACTCGTCCTCCGACAGCAGGCCCCACGCGACGAGCTCGCGGCCCGACGTGCCGAGGAGGCCGAGTCCGGAGCCGTCGTGCCCTTCAGGGAGGCCCGCCTCGGCGTCGAGGTCGGCGGAGTCGGGGACGTAGGGGATGTAGCGCGGGCGGTCGTCGCCCAACTCCTCCGCGATCCGCGCCTCCGCCTCGTCCCAGCGGCCCTCGGCCTTCAGGACCTGCTCGACCTGCTGGTCGATGGCCGTGTTGAAGAACATGGCCAGGATCGTCGGCGCCGGGCCGTTGATCGTCATCGAGACGCTCGTCGTCGGCGCGCAGAGGTCGAAGCCGGAGTACAGCTTCTTCATGTCGTCGAGCGTCGCGATCGAGACGCCCGACGTGCCCACCTTGCCGTAGACGTCGGGCCGCGGGTCGGGGTCGCGGCCGTACAGCGTGACGCTGTCGAACGCCGTGCTGAGCCGCTTCGCCGGCATCCCGAGGCTGACGAGGTGGAACCGCTTGTTCGTCCGCTCCGGCGTGCCCTCGCCGGCGAACATCCGGGTCGGGTCCTCCCCCTCGCGCTTGAGCGGGAACACGCCGGCCGTGAAGGGGAAATGGCCGGGGAGGTTCTCGAGGAGCGCGTAGCGGAGCCGCTCGCCGGGGTCCTCCGTCCGCGGGAGCGCGACGCGGGGCACCTTCGTCCCGCTCAGCGTCTCGCGCGTGAGCGGCTGGCGGATGTCCCGACCGCGGACCCGGTAGACGAGCTCGTCGTCGGCGTACTGCTCGGCGACGGCGTCCCAGTTGTCGAGGATCGCCCTAGAGCGCGGGTCGAGGCGCCCCCACCAGTGAGCGGCCATCTCGTCGAGGCGACCCGCGATCTGCTCGCGGTCCTCCGGCGCCCAGCTCTCGACCTGCGCCTTCGCGCCGGCGGCCTGCCCCCACTTCCGCGCCGTGGCCATCTCCGCCTCGGCCCAGTCGCGGTAGGACCGGCACGTCTCGGCGATCTCGGCGAGGTAGCGCTGGCGACTGGGGGGGATCACCGCGAGCTCCGACGGGTCGAGCGCCGGGAGCGTCTCAGCGTCGAACAGCGACGACGCGCGGTCGAACCCGTGCTCGCGGAGCTGATCGAGCAGCGCGAGGTAGAGCCGCGACACGCCCGGGTCGTTGAACTGGGCGGCCATCGTCGGGTAGACCGGCATCTCGTCGGGGGGCGTCGAGAACTGGCCGCGGTTGCGCTGGACCTGCTTCTTGACGTCGCGGAGGGCGTCCTCGGCCCCGCGCTTCTCGAACTTGTTGAGCGCCACGAGGTCGGCCACGTCGAGCATCCCGATCTTCTCGAGCTGCGTCGGCGCGCCGAAGTCGGACGTCATGACGTAGAGCGAGACGTCGACGAGCTCGGCCACCTCGGTATCGCTCTGGCCGATCCCGGCCGTCTCCACGATCACGAGGTCGAACCCGGCCGCGCGGCACACGTCGATGGCCTCGCGGAGCGCCCCGCTCGTCGCGCGGTGCGCCTGGCGCGTCGCGAACGACCGCATGTAGACGCGGTCGGCGTGCTCGCCGGTCAGGCTGTTCATCCGGATCCGGTCGCCGAGAAGCGCCCCGCCCGTCCGCCGCCGCGTCGGGTCGACCGACAGCACGGCCACGTGGACGTCGTCGAAGTCGTTCAAGACCCGGCGGACCAGTTCGTCGGTCAACGTCGACTTGCCGGCGCCGCCGGTCCCGGTGATGCCGAGGACGGGGGCGTGGGACTCGGGACGGGGGACCGGGGACTGGGGGGCGAGCGACGGAGCGCCGTCGCCGGAGGGCTGGGCCGCGCGCTGCTCGACGGCTGTGAGCCGCCGCGCGACGGTCCGCGATGCCACCGAGGCGGGCGCGGTCGCCACGACGGCCCCATCCGCCTCGGGCGCGTCGTCGGTGCCCCGGGCGGCCTCCAGCGGATCGACGTCGCACGCCCGGATCATCGACTCGATCATGCCCTCGAGGCCCATCCGCATCCCGTCCTCGGGCGAGAAGATCTTGGCGACGCCGTAGGCCTCGAGCTCGGCGATCTCCTCGGGGACGATGACGCCGCCGCCGCCGCCGAACACCTTGATGTGGCCGGCCCCGCGCTCGCGGAGCAGGTCGACCATGTATTTGAAGTACTCGACGTGGCCGCCCTGGTACGACGACACGGCGATCCCCTGCGCGTCCTCCTCGATCGCCGTGCGGACGACGTCGTCGACACTCCGGTCGTGCCCGAGGTGGATGACCTCGGCGCCCTGGGCCTGGAGGATCCGCCGCATGATGTTGATCGCGGCGTCGTGACCGTCGAACAGGCTGGCGGCGGTGACGAAGCGGACGGGGTGCGTGGGCGTGTACGCCATGGGATCTCGGAAGGGCTTCCGCAAGGTAGAGAGGCGGGCTCTCGGCGGGGTTGAACGCGCGGGGAAGTGGGCCGTTCAGCGGGAGGCGCCGGAGTGACTTGACCGGTCCCGCGGCGCCCCCTACGCTGCCCTCCCCCGCCCCGCCGCCCATGCGCGCTCTCGCCCTCGCCGCCCTCCTCGCCGCCGGGCCCGGGTGTGCCGGCCCGGGCGCCCCCGCCACCCCGGAGACCGACGCCCGCCCGCCCGTCGAGACCGACGACGACCTCGTGCGGGCGTTCCTCGTACGGGGCTGGACCGTCCTCCCCGTCGGGTTCTCGACCCCGTTCGGCGTCGCCGGCGAGGGGACGGTCTATCGCGTCCAGAACCGGACGGTCGTCGTCTACGACTACGCCTCGCCTGAGGAGGCAGAGGCCCACGCGCACGAGGACGCCGATCGGCTCCTCCGACTCGGCGCGGGGCAGGAGGTCACCGTCTACCGGCGGCCGTCGCTTGTCGTGGTCACCTTCGGGCGGGCCCGGGGGGCCTTCGAGATCCGACTGGCGCGGCTGCTCGCCGGGCCGTCGCTGGCACGCGTGGACTACGCCACCGCGGCACCGCCGACGGCCCACTGAGGCTCCCCGGCGCGCTATCCGAGGCGGACGGTCACGGCGTGCTCGGCGCCGTCGGAAACCAGCGGGACGCGCGCCGTGCCGCCCTCGACCGTCACGGCCTCCCCGTCGACCTCGGCGGAGGTGGCGCCTCCGGGACCGTCGCGCACGACGCGGACGACGTACACGGTCCCCCGCGCGTCGGTCCGGTAGCGGAGCGAGTAGCCGTCCCAGTCGTCGGGGACGCGCGGCGTGAGGACGAGGGCCTCGGCCTGGCGGCGGAGCCCGAGGATCGTCTCGACGGACACGCGCCACATCCACCCCGCCGAGCCGGTGTACCACGTCCACCCGCCGCGCCCGACGTGGGGCTCCACCGAATAGACGTCGGCGGCGATGGCGTAGGGCTCGGTCTTGTAGCGGTCGGCCAGGGCCGGCGTCCGCGTGTGGTTGACCGGCATGATCATCCGCAGGAGCTCCGTCGCGCGGTCGGTCCGGCCCGCCTCGGCGAAGGCGCGGATGGCCCACAGCACGCCGTGCGTGTACTGCCCGCCGTTCTCGCGGACGCCCGGGAGGTAGCCCTTGATGTAACCGGGGTCGTGCCCGGTGATGTCGAACGGCGGCGTGAGAAGGCGGATGATCCCGGCCCGCTCGTCGACGAGGTGCTGGTCGACGGCGTCGAGGACCGAGTCGACGCGGTCGTCAGGCGCGACGCCCGAGATGATCGACCAGCCCTGGGCGATGGCGTCGATCCGGCACTCGTCGTTCTGGGCCGAGCCGAGCGGCGTGCCGTCGTCGTAAAACGCGCGGCGGTACCACTGGCCGTCCCAGCCGTCGGCGTTGAGCGCCCGTTCGAGATCGGCGAGATACGCCGTGTACGTCTCGGCCCGCTGGCGGTCGCCACGGCGCTCGGCGATGGGGATGAACCGGTGGAGGATGTGGGCGAGGAAGAACCCGAGCCAGACGCTCTCGCCCTCCCCCTCGTTGCCGACGCGGTTCATCCCGTCGTTCCAGTCGCCGGAGCCCATGAGCGGGATCCCGTGGCGGCCCTTCGTGAGCGAGATGTCGATGGCGCGCGCGGCGTGCTCGTAGATCGAGCCCGTCTCGCCGCTCGGCTGCGGCGTCAGGAACACCTCGTCCTCGCCCTCCTCCAGCTGGCGCGCCGTGAGGAACCGGGCCTCCTCGTCCAGCAGCGTCTCGTCGCCCGTCGTTTCGAGCGTGAACCCGACGGCGTACGGGAGCCAGAGGAGGTCGTCGGAGAACCGCGTGCGGATGCCGGCGCCGGTGATCGGGTGCCACCAGTGGAGCACGTCGCCTTCGGTGAACTGGTGCTCAGCGTTCGTGAGGATCTGCGCCCGCGTGAGGTCGGGGCGCGTGTAGACCATCGCGAGGCTGTCCTGCAGCTGGTCGCGGAAGCCGTACGCGCCGCCGCTCTGGTAGAACGCGCTCCGGCCCCAGAGGCGGCAGCAGAGGTTCTGGTAGAGCAGCCAGCCGTTGACGAGCACGTCGAGGTCGGGCGCCGGCGTCTCGACGCGGACCGCGCCGAGCGTGTCTTCCCAGAACTGCGTCACGTCGTCGAGCGCGCGGTCCGCAGCCTCGGTCGTGGCGTAGCGGGCGACGAGCGCGCGGACCTCGGCGACCGTCGGGGCCTGGCCGAGGAGGAACACGACCTCCTTCGTCTCGCCCGGCTCCAGCGCCAGCGGCACGCGGAGCGCGGCGCACGGGTCGACGTCGGTCTCCAGCCGCCCGTCGAGGGGCCCGCCGAGGCGGACGGCGTCGGGCGCCGAGGCGTGCCCGTTCCGCCCGATGAACGCGCCGCGCCGCGCGCTCACGGACTCGACCTCGGCGCCGGCGACGGCCACGAACGCGAGGCGCGTCCCGAACGTCTGGTTGTACGGGTTGTGGGCGAGGACCGCGCCCGATTCGAGGTCGCGCTCGACCACGACGTACGGCGCGTTCGGCTCGCGGCGCTCGCCCAGCACCCACTCCGCGTAGCGGTAGAGCGAGAGCCTCCGCGCCTTGTCGGTCGTGTTCGTCACGCGCAGGCGGACCAGCTTCAAGGGGTCGCGCTGCGGGACGAACGCGGTCGTCTCGGTTTCGAGGCCTCCCCAGGCGGTCGTCCACGACGTCGAGCCCCAGGCGTGGCGCGTCTCGTAGGGCGCCGGCGCGGGGGCCGGGCGCGGCGTCGGCGTCCAGAACACGCCCGCGTCGTCGTCGCGGAGGTAGAGGGCCTCGCCGGCGGGGTCGGTGACCGGGTCGTTGGACCACGGCGTGAGCTTGTTCTGCTGCGAGTTCCGGGCCCACGTGTAGCCCTCGCCGCTCTCGGTCGCCGTGAACCCCGCGGCCCGGTTGGCGACCACGTTGATCCACGGGAGCGGCGTCCGCTCGTCCGCCGCCCCGCCCCGCTGGCGGACGACGTAGGCGCGGCCGTCGTCTTCGAAGCCGCCGTAGCCGTTCATGAACTGGAGCGTCTCGCGGACCGGGGCCGGCATGGCCGCCGCGATCCCGAGTTCTTCGTAGCGGGCCGCCGCGTCGGCGTGCGTCGCCGGGACCGCCTCGGCGCCGCCGTAGGCTTGGCCGTCACCGCCGGGCGCAGGTGCGGCCACGACGGCGTGCGCGTCGGCTACGCCGACCGTCGCCGACGTGAGGAGCGTCGGGACCTCGCCGAGGAAGACGACGCGCGCCGCCGTGTGGAACAGCGTCACGTCCTCGTCGGGCATCCCGTCGCTGCGACGGAGGAACACGCCGCCGCGCTGGCCGAGGAGGCCGCGCTGCGGCGAGCCCTCGACGGCGGCCGTGAGCGCCTCCTGGAGGCTGTCGGCGTAGCTCGGCGGGTGGTCGTTGAGCACGACGACGTCGACCTCGAGCCCGCGGCGGCGCCAGAACGCGTGCATCCGGAGGAGCAGCCGGAACGCGTCGAGCTCCTCCATCCGCCCGATCCGGAACAGCAGGATCGGGAGGTCGCCCGAGACGCCGTAGGCCCAGAGCCCCGACTGGGGGCGGACGTTCCGCTGGCGCGTGTGGGGCGGCGCGGCGAGGCGCGGGTCGCCGTAGAGGAGACGGCTGGCGATCTCCTGCGCGTTGAGGGCCTCCTCCGCCGAGAGCCCGAGGTGGCCCAACTCGACGAGCCCGTACGTCGAGGCCAGCTCGAAGGCGCGCTGCGAGGCGTCGGGGTGGTCGTAGCGCTCCGCCAGCCGCTCGGCCTCCTCGCGCGTGTCCGCGACCGCCAGCGAGAACACGACGGTGACGCTCTGCTTCGGCTGGAGCGTCACGACGCGCCGGAGCGACACGACGGGGTCGAGGACCGCCCCGGCCGTCCGCGAGAGCTGCGTGCCGGGGTCGAGCGCGGCCGGGGCGTCGAGCGTCCGGCCCCGGCCGATGAAGCGCATCCGGTCGGTCTCGTACTGGAGCGGCGAAATCGCCGCCCGGTCAGCTCGCGCGAGGCCCTGGTCGGCCACGGCGTGGACCAGCCAGCGGCGGACGTCGTTCTCGGCGCGCGGCCGGCGCGTGGCGATGAGGGCGTTGTTCTTGGGGATGTACTCGGTCTCGACGAACAGCTTCGAGAAGGCCGGGTGGCCGAGGTCGCCGGCGGGGGGCTGGAGCACGACCTCGGCGTAGCTCGTCAGCTCGATCGTCCGCGGCCGGTCCTCGTAGTTCGTGACCGTCACGCGGCGGACCTCGACGTCGTCTTCCGGCGACACGACGGCCTCGGTGAACGTCTCGATCCAGTCGTCGACGCGGGCCGTCTCGACCTTGTTGAGGTGGACCCACACGTCGTACCGGTCCGGCGGCGCGGCCGACGTCACCGGCTGCGCCGCGTTCGACCAGTACCGCCCGCTCTCGAGGTCGCGGACGTAGACGAAGAAGCCGTCGGCGTCGCGCGTCCGGTCGCCGTGCCAGCGCGTGAGCGCCACGTCGTTGAGCTTCGAGTAGCCGGTACCGGAGGTCGTGAGGAGCGTGGCGTAGCGCCCGTTCGAGAGGAGGGCCCCGTGCGGCGTCGGGTCCTCGGTGCTCTCGATCCCGAAGTGCTCGACGCGGGCCTCGACCGGCGTGATGTCGACCGGCTCCACGTCGGTCTCGTCGAGCGGGTGCGGGTCGATCTTCTCGACGACGGACGGCACGCGCTCCTGCAAGAGGATCTCGACCGAGCGGACCAGCGGGTCGCGGTGGAACCGCTCCTGGAAACGGTTGCCCTCCAACACGTTCGCGAGGGCCAGGAGTCCCATCCCCTGGTGGTGCGCCATGTACGACGTGACGAGCGAGAACGGCGTGTCGCCGTCGGCCGTCACGCGGCCCGGCGTGTAGTCGACGGCCTCGTAGTAGCCCATCGGCCCGAAGGCGCCCGTGTCGTCGAGCTTCTCGAGGTTCGAGAGCGCCCGCTCGGGTCGGACCATCAGGGCGAGGAGCGTCGAGTACGGCGAGACCACGTAGTCGTCGCCGAGGCCGCGCTTGAGGCCGAGGTACGGCACGCCGAAGGCGCGATACTGGTAGGTCAGGTGCAGGTCCAAGAGCGCGTAGCCGCTCTCGGAGATCCCCCACGGGCGGTCCTTCGTGCGGCCGTAGAGCCGCTGGAGCGAGACGGCGTTGTAGCAGGCGTCGTAGAGGAGCGTCCGTTCGTAGAGCCGGGTGTAGAGGACCGGCATGAGGTACTCGAACATGGTCCCGCTCCACGAGAGCAGCGCGCGCCGGGCCCGCGTCACGCGCGTCGGGCGCGAGAGGTGGAACCAGTGCTCGGGTGGCGCCTCGCCCTTGGCGATGGCGAGGAGCGACGCGAGGCGGGCCTCGCTCGCCAGGAGGTCGTACGTGTACGGGTCCGGCCGCGCCATCCCGGCGTCGTAGCCGATCCGGAAGAGGTTGCGCTCGGCGTCGTAGAGCGGCCGGAAGTCCATGTCGCGGACGAGCGCGTCGGCCCGGTCGGCGAGGTCGTGGGCGGCGTCGACCCACGTCCGGATCGTCGCCCGGCCCGCCTCGATGGACCGGCGGGCGGGGCCGGCGTCGAGGTCGTCCAGCGCGGCGTCGAGGCGGGTGGCGAGGCCACCGAGCGTCGTCGCGGCGTCGAGGTCGGCGGCGAGGCCGGCCGGGAGGCCCACGCCGTCGCGGAGCCACGGGGCCACGGCGTCGACCTCCTCGACGTAGAGCCGCGCCTGCTCGGCGAGCGCGGCCGTCCAGTCGCGGGCGTCCGGGTGCTCGTGGGCCGAGGCCGAGGCGAGCCCGCGCGCGAGCCGGTCGACCGTCACGATCCGCTCGCGCCAAGCCGCGATCCCACGGGGGGCCCGCTCGTCGAGCACGCGCTGGACGGCCGCCCGCGCGTCGCGCGCCGGGCCGCCCGTCACGTCGACCTGGGCGAGCGTGTCGCGGAACCCGTACAGCACGCGCCGCCCGGGCCACGGCGTCTCCGTCACTTCGAGCACGCCCTGCTTCAGCACGAGGAGAGCCCCGGCGAGGTTGCCCGAGTCGACCGTCGAGACGTAGCGCGGGGCCATGACGGCGCCCGACTGCGTGTCGTACCAGTTGTAGAGGTGGCCCTGGTACCGCTCCAGCCCCTCGACCGAGTCCAGCATCTTCCCGAGGCGGGCGATCTCCTCGCCGCGCGGGAGGTAGCCGAGGTCGCGCGCCGCCTGGACGGCGTTGACCGCGAGGCCGATGTTCGTGGGCGAGGTCCGGCGCGCGAGGCCCTGGGACGGCTGAACCTGGAGGTTGTCGGGCGGGAGCCAGCGGTCGCGGTCGCTCAGGACCTCGTCGAAGAACCGCCACGTCCGCCGCGCGACGGACCGGAGGCGGAGGCGGTCGTCGCTCGTCAGCGTGTACTCGTCGAGGTCGATGGGCTGGCTGACGGACCGCGCGATCCAAGGGGCCGCGATCCAGGCCGCGGCGAACGGGAGGGCCGTGAACCACGCGATGGGCTCGGTGAGCGTGACCGAGGCCAGCACCACGAGGCCCCAGCCCACCGAGGCCCACATCGACCCCGGAATCTCCTTCGCCGACTCCTCGGCCTGCTGCGCCGTCGTCCACTCCAGAAGGTTCGCCTTCGACACGAACAGCCGCCAGAGCGTCCGCCCGATGGCGTCGAGCATCACGACCGACTGGTGGGCCAGGAACGCGACCGACAGCCCGATCTGGCGGGCGTGCATCACGACGTCGGCCCAGACGACCCGGAGCCAGCTCGACGTGACGGTGTCGGGCGGCTGGAACAGGAAGCCGTGCGCGGCCGGCGCGTAGATCGGGAACGCGAGGACGAACAGGGCGATGAGCGTCCAGACGAACGGCGAGCCCGGAAGGACCGTCCATGCCAGCAGCAGGAAGACCAGGAGCGCCGGCGGCATGAGACTTCTTCGGAGGTTGTCGAACAGCTTCCACCGGCCGACGACCGACAGCGGGTTCTTGCGCCACTCGCCGAGGGCGTCCTTCACGCGCGGCAGGAGCCACGGGAGGAGTTGCCAGTCGCCTCGGACCCAGCGGTGCTGGCGGAGCGCGAACGAGGCGTAGCGCGACGGGAAGTCGTCGAACACCTCGACGCCGGTCGCGAGGGCCGCGCGGGCGTGGTTGCCCTCCAGGAGGTCGTGCGACAAGACCGAGTTCTCGCGGACGGCCCCGCCCAGCGTGTGCCGGAACGCGTCGACGTCGTAGAGCCCCTTGCCCGTGTAGATCCCCTCGCCGAAGAGGTCCATGTAGGCGTCCGAGACCGCCGTCGTGTACGGGTCGACGCCCGGCCGGCCGGCGTAGATGCGCGCGAACATCGTGAGCCGACCGCTCTCGGGCGAGATCGAGACGCGCGGCTGGAGGACGCCGTAGCCGCGCGTCACGCGGCCGCGCTCGTCGGAGTACTGCGGCCGGTTGAGCGGGTGCGCGGCCGTCGCCACGAGCGCGCGCGCGCCGTCGGGCGTCGTCCGCGTGTCGGCGTCAAGCGTGAGCACGTAGCGGATGGCGTCGCCCTCCGTCGCCTCGCGAACGTCGCCCTCGACGACGACGTAGCTCGTCTCGGCGTCGGGGTCGCGGAGGAGGTCGTTGAACTCCTCGAGCTTGCCGCGCTTCCGCTCCCAGCCCATCCACACGCCCTGTGCTTCGTTCCACCTCCGTTCTCTGTGGAGCAGGAAAAAGCGGTCGCCGCCGGGCGCGCCGTCGCCCTGGGCGCGGGCCGCACGGGCGCGCTCGTTGAGCCGGCGGATCGCCAGCCGGGCCGCGTCGACCGTCTCCTCGTCCCCGGGCATCTCTTCCTCGGGAGCGTCGGCCCAGTCGGTGAGGAGCCCGTACCGGAGCGCGGCGTCGGGGTTGGCGAGCGCGTGGACCTCGAGGCGCTCGACCATCTCGCGCGCGTGCTCCGGCGACGTGATGAGCGTCGGGATGACGACGAACGTCCGGTCCTCGTCGGGAACCCCGTCTGCGAAGTCGAGCCGGGGCAGCTTCCGGGGCGGGAAGAACCGGACGACGTTCCAGTTGACGAACGTGACGGCGAAGTCGAGAAGCGGGAGGAACGCCGCGGCGACCGTGAGCGCCAGCCACCCGAGGTCGGCGCCGCCCGCGTCGGCGACGAGGACGGCGGCGAGCAGGCCGATCGCCGTGACGAGCGCGATGCTGCCGAGGTAGACGACCGTCGGGTGCCGCTCGGCGAACCAGAGGAGCCGACGCCCGAGGCCGGCGTGGTAGCCGGCGGCCTTGCCGAGCGTCCGCGCGCCCGGCCCGATGAGCCAGTGGCCCACGTGATCCTCAGCGGGCGCCCACGTGCCGACCTCCTTGCCGACGGGCGCGTCGCCCTCGGCGGCGAGGCGGGCCAGGGCGACCGCCCGCTCGGCCACGCCGAACTCGGTCTCCGGCGAACGCCGCGCGATCCGCTCGACGACGTGCCGGTACGAGTCCCGTGTCTTCACGTCCATCTTCGCGTAGACGCCGGCGGGGTCCTCGCGGAGCGTCCGCTCGACGGCCGAGAGGGCCTCCACGATCACCGTCCAGTCGGCCGCCGCGGCGGCACGGAGGGCGAGCACCGCGTTGGCGATCGAGCCCTGCCACTGCGTCTCGCGCTGCGTCTCGATCCGCTCGACGTCGTCGAGGGTGAGGCGGCGCGCGCGGAGCCGGTGCTCCAACCACTCGATGGCCGGCGCGCTGCCGCCCTGCGCTTGGAGCGCCGCGGCGAGCGCGAGGGCGAACGGGCCCGACAAAGGCGCCCGTTCGCGGGCCATCGCCGCGAGGTCGTGGACGACCTCCGACGGGTCCTCTCGCTCCGCGATGGTCGCGGCCCACACGGCGGCGGCCTCCCGGTCGGCGCGGGCCTCGCGTAGCGGCCGGGCGAGCGCGGCCACGCGCTGCGCCAGCACGACGCGGAGGAGGATCGGGAGCGCCCACAGCTCGGCCAGCGTCAGGAGCTCGACCTCCTGGTAGCCCTCCACGAACGTCCGGAGGTGCTGGGGGTCGACGGCGTTGTCGGTGTGCTCGGCCAGCGTCTCGAGGATCTCGTAGACGCGCGGCAGCCCCTGGTACGGCCCGGCGGTCAGCTTGGGGAGGAGCCGGTAGTAGGCCCGCGGGAGGGCGCTCTCGGCCTCGCGCGCCTGGTCGCGCACGATGTGGTAGTTGTCGAGGAGCCAGTCGGCCGCCGGCGTGAGCGTCTCTCCGGTCCGACCGGCCGCGGCGAGGGCACGGTACGCCGTGGTGAGGTCGCCGAGCGCGTCGCGGACGAGCGGCCGAAGCGAGCGCCCCCGCGACGGGTCCGTCTCGACGGCCTGCGTCCGGGCCAGCCGGCGGGCGTGCTCGGCGAGGTGGACCGGCTTGAACAGGCTCTCGACGGTCGGACCGGGCACGGGCGGGTGGGTAGGGAGACGGGACTACGCCGTGAAGCTAGTCGCGGTGCCCCCGGTCTCAAGGCCGGGATCGCTCTGCCCCGGCTCCGAGCCGCTCCGTTCCTGGTCCGCCCTCCCCGCCTGGGCGGTGGGGCGGACGGGCTCAGGCGGTGTCGAGCCAGCCCCCGCGGAAGCCACAGGCGCGGAGGCCGTCGGCGACCGGGCCACACCGCTTCATGAGGTCCCACACGAGCTCAGTCTTGTGGTTCTCGACGGCGAGCACGATGGGCCCCTGGTCCAGCGCGAAGTAGTGTTCGCAGACCCACCCCAGCGTGGCGTCGCCGTTGGGGAACGTCGGGTTGTACGCGGCCTCGAAGCCGAACGTGTCGCCGGTGCCGCCGTGCGTAGCGGCCAGCTCGTCGAGGCACTCGAGCACGACGTCCGGGGCGAACGGCAGGCTGGCGAGCGCGGCCCACGGCGCGAGTGTCCCGTCGTCCGGGCCGAACGGCACCCCCCGCGCACGGTAGCCCCAGAATCGCCGCTCTTCGCCGTCGATCGTCACGACGGCGTCGCCGGGCCCGTCGCTGGCGGTGATGCCCCAGGCCGTCGGGCCGTAGCCGACGAAGCCGCGCGGGTTGCGGATCGCGTACTCGCGCTGCACGAGCGTCGCGCGGCGGCTGTTCTCGAAATAGTCCATCGGCTCGCCGAGGTCGGCCGACCTGCGCCGCATGGCCTCGTCCTGGACCCCGCGGAAGTCGATCCACAGGTGCGAGAACTGGTGGATGAAGAGCGGGCCGGCGTAGAGGAAGTCATGGCCGTAGATCCGTTTCCAGCGGTAGGGCCGCGTCGAGGCCTCAAAGGCGCGGCGCGGGACGGGGTGCGTCGGCGAGCCGGCCGCGAGCGCGTAGAGCAGGAGCGCCTCGGTGTAGCCTTCCCAGCGGTAGCGGAGGAACCCCGTCTCGGGCGTCCACCCCATCGTCACCGTCTCGCCGCCGTCGCGGGCCCAGTCCCAGTCCACGCGCTCGTAGATCCGGTGCGCGCCGTCGCGAACCTCGGCCTCGGCGGGGTCGTCGGCGTCGAAGTAGGCCGCGGCGCAGAGGACGCCCGCCACGAGGAGCGCCGTGTCGATGGTCGACAGCTCGCATCCGCGGAACCGGCGGCCCTCCTCCATGTCGAGGAAGTGGTAGAAGAACCCGCGGTGGCCGACGCCGTCCGTGGCCCCATCCTGGGGCGCGTCGCGGAAGAACCGGACGGTCGCGAGGGCCACGCCGCGGGCCGCGGCGCGCGGCACCCACCCCCGCTCGACGGCGACGGGCAGCGCCGCCAGCCCGAACCCGACCGCCGCGATCGACGCCGGGCTCCCCGCCGACGTGTTGTCGACGACGAGGCCGTTGGCCCAGTTCGTCGTCCGCGCGAAGTAGTCGAACGCCGCGCGGTGGACGGCGTCGAGGAGGGCGTCGGTGGAGGGCGGAGTCGGATCGGCCATGGAGCGCCGGCGAACGGCCGATGGAGATGCGAGGGTCCGGGGAACGCGGACCCAATCGCATAGTTGTTGCAACAAACAACCACGCCCTCGCATGACCTCCCCCCTCCTCACTCCGTTCGACCTCGGGCCCTTGGCGCTCCCCAACCGGGTCGTCCTCGCGCCGCTCACGAGGAGCCGGCACGAGCGTCAGATCCCGACCCCGCTCGCGCCTACGTACTACGCGCAGCGGGCCTCGGCCGGCCTCCTCATCGCCGAGGCCACGCAGGTCACGCCGCGCGGGCAGGGCTACCCCGACACGCCCGGCATCTACACCGACGAGCAGGCCGAGGCCTGGCAGGCCGTCACCGACCTCGTCCACGCCGTCGGCGGGCGGATCGTGCTCCAGCTGTGGCACGTCGGCCGGGTGTCGCACTCGGCGTACCACGGCGGCAGGCTGCCCGTGGCGCCGTCGGCGATCGCGGCGCCGGGGAAGGCCATGACGCCGGACTTCGAGATGATGCCGTTCGAGACGCCGCACGCGCTGTCGACCGAAGAGGTCGCCGAGACCGTCCGCCAGTACGCCCACGGCGCGCGGCTGGCGCGGCAGGCTGGGTTCGACGGCGTCGAGATCCACGCGGCCAACGGGTACCTCATCGAGCAATTCCTGTCGTCGGGCACGAACGAGCGGACCGACGCCTACGGCGGCTCGCTCGAGAACCGGCTCCGGTTCCTCCGCGAGGTCACCGAGGCGGTCTTGGGAGAGTGGCCAGGCGAGCGCGTCGGCACGCGGTTCTCGTTCGGGCTTGGGACGAGTGGGGTCCGCGACGCGAGGCCCGAGGAGACTTTCGCCGCCGCGGCCGAGCTGCTGAGCGAGGCCGGGCTCGTCTACCTCCACGGCGTCCGCCCCAACGCCCGATCCGGGACCGATGGCACCGGAGGCTTCGACGCCATCGGCCTGCTCCGCGACCACTTCGACGGCGCCGTGATCGCGAGTGCCGAGTTCGACCGCGAGGAGGGCGAGGCGATCGTCGAGGCGGGAACGGCCGACCTCGTCGCCTACGGCCGCCCGTTCCTCGCCAACCCGGACCTCCCGATCCGGTTCGCGGCCCAGGCCGCCGGCCTCGACGCGCCGCTCAACGAGCCCGACCGGGGGACGTTCTACGGCGGCGGCACCGAGGGCTACACCGACTACCCCATCTGGGACGGCCAGCCGGTGGCCATCGAAGCCGACGTCTGACGGATCGCCGGGAAGCCGGGAGCCGGCCGTGCGTAAGCGAGCCCGGCTCCCGGCTGTCCAGATCCTTTCTCCGTCACTCCCCGCCCATGCGCCCCGCTCTCCCACTCGCCCTCGCGCTCTGCCTCGCCGCTTGCGCCGACCCGGCCGAGGCGCCGGCCGAGGCCGCCTCGACCGAGCGCCCGCCTCCCTCGGTCAGCGACCGCGACACGGTCACGGCCGAGATGGCCGAAGGTTCAGCCCTTCGGGTGGGCGACCGCGCGCCCGACTTCGAGTTGCCCGACGTGGGGGGCGGGACCGTCCGTCTGAGCGAGCGGCTGGCCGAGGGCCCCGTCGTGCTCACGTTCTACCGCGGGGCGTGGTGCCCGTACTGCAACACGCAGCTCCGCGACTACCAGGAGGCGCTCGACCGGATCCGCGCGGCCGGCGCCTCGCTCGTCGCCGTCTCGCCGCAAACGCCCGACGGGTCGATGTCGATGCAGGAGAAGAACGACCTCCGCTTCGCCGTCCTCTCCGACGTCGGCAACGAGGTCTCGCGCGACTACGGGCTCGTGTACCAGGTCGACCGCGAGACGCGCGAGCGGTACCAGGCAGTCGGGATCGAGCTCGACTCGATCAACGGGACGGCCACCTGGGAGCTCCCGGTCCCGGCGACCTACGTCATCCGGCCCGACGGGACGATCGCCTACGCCTTCGTCGAGGCCGACTACACGACGCGGGCGTCGGCGCGGCAGGTTCTCGATGCGCTGGCCGACCTCTCGGTCTCTCGGGCGAGCTGAGCCGCGGGACCGACTACCGTTACTCTGGGAGTCCGGCTGGCGGCTCGACTCCCATCATTCCCTCCCCTGTCCCATGCGTCTCCTCGCCCTTGCCGCTCTCGTCGTTGCCACCGGATGCGCCAACTCGGCCCGCCTCGGGCCGAACGCCGACGAGGTCGTCGGCACCGAGTCGTTGGTCCGGTATCTGGAAGACGTCGGGTTCACGCTCGCGCCGGCCGGGCTCACGAGCTCGACCGTTCCGCTGGCCGTCTCTGCCACCTACCGTGTGACCGGCGTGGCGAATCCGTCCGTAATCGAGGTGTTCGAGTTCGAAACGGACGAGGCAGCGGAGGACGGACTGACACAACTTCGCGCGGAGATCCGGTCGCGCGTGCGACAAGAGGTCTACGCGAGGGGCCCGCTCGTGGTGTACTACCGGCCGGCGGAATACCGGCGCGGGGACAACCGGAGCCTCCGCCTCGCCCTCGCAGACGCGTTGGGCGGACCGCGCGGCGGCGCCTAGTTCTCCCCCTCGGACTTCGTGCCCTGATCGGTTCAGCCCGGCGCCGGCCGTGAAGAGCGGCGCCGAGGACGAGCGAGTCCATGGTCCTCCCGAGGCGGGCACGGTCTCAGCGCGCCCGCCTCGGCGCCACGGAGGGCGGGGCCTATTAGAGCCACTGCTCGGCGGTCGACCGGCGCCGGACCGTCCCGCCGACGACAATGCCTGCAGCAATGAGCACGATGTTCTTGACGATGTATTGACCCTCGAGCGTCAGCGCGAAGAGGTCGAGCGGCGACGTGAACGGCCACTGCGAAAAGCAGACCTCCGGAAGCACGACGAACGGCAGGAACGTGCCCGGCATCTGGAGCGCGAGCAGGAACAGCGCCCCGCGCACGGCCGGCCGGATCAGCAGGAGCAAACCGATGAGCACCTCCCACACGGCGAGGACCGGGTAGAAGAGGTCGGGATCGACGAAATAGACCGTGTTGCGGACGAGGTCCTCGGCCGGGCTCAGGCCGGGCACCAGCTTGAGCGCGCCGAACCAGACGAACACCACCCCGATCGTCCAGCGGAGCGTGCGAACGCCGTGGCGGCGCAGGAACCGGGCGATCCGGTCGTCGAGGCGGTCGAGGGCGGAGTGCGGGAGGCGGGTCGGGTCGGCCATGGCGGGGAACGGAGGGGTTGCTCTGAAGACGCACGACCAGTGCGTCCGCCGCGAACGCACGGCGAAGAAGAGGCCGGCGTCCCCTCGCGTGCTCGCCGCCGACCTCGCGGAGCCGCCCGGCGGTGTCGCCGACCGTCGCCTCCGCCTCGCCGAAGACATGTGCGTATCGTGTCGGATCGCCTCCGGTTCGATGCGCCCTGTCCTGCTCGCCCTCGTCGTACTCGTGCCCGTCGCCGCAGCGGCCCAGCCCCTCGCGCCGGCACCCGCGGAGGCGGGCGTCATCACGCCTGCCGTCGCCGTCGGGGTCTCCGTCGCCGCGACGGCCGGAGCCATCGGGGCCGGGCTCGCGGTCGACGTCGATGACGGCTCGCGGGCGGTCCTGATCGTGCTCGGCGCGGCGGTGGGCCCGTCGGCCGGCAACCTGATCCAGGGCGAGTGGGCCGACGCCGGGATCGGGCTGGGTCTCCGGGCGGGCGGCGCCGCGATCCTGCTGGGAGCCGCCGCCGGAGCGTTCTGGAACGACTCCGAGGCCCAGCGTCTGGCCCTCGGGGGCGTCGCCGTCGTGGGCGGGCTCGTGGGTCTCTCCGGCGTGGCCTACGACGTGGTCACGGCCGGGACGAACGCGAGCTCCCGTCGCGTCCGACTCACGCCGACGGGGACGGGCCTCGCGTTGCGCGTGGGCCTGTAGTCAGCCCGCGTACTCGCCCCAGACCTCGCGAAGCCGCCCGGCGATCTCGCCGACCGTCGCCTCCGCCTCGACGGCGTCGAGCACGTGTGGCACGACGTTCTCGTCGCCGCGCGCGGCCCGCTCGACGGCGTCCATCGCAGCCTCCCACCGGCCGGCGTCGCGCGCCTCCCGGAGCGCCTGGACGCGCGCGACCTGCTCCTCGCGGACCTCGTCGGACACGCGGAGCAGCTCGACCTCGGCCTCGTCGCCGTCCGACGCGAACCGGTTGACGCCGACGACGACGCGCTCGCCCGCCTCGATCTCGCGCTGCGCCCGGTACGCCGACTGCGCGATCCGGTCTTGAAAGAATCCGTCCTCGATGGCCGCGACCGCCCCGCCCATCGCGTCGATCTCCTCGATGAGCCGTCGCGCCGCGGTCTCCACGTCGGCCGTCAAGCGCTCGACGAGGTACGAGCCTGCGAGCGGGTCGACCGACTCCGTGACGCCGCTCTCGTGGCCGATGACCTGCTGCGTGCGGAGCGCGAGCGTCGCCGCCTGCTCGGTCGGGAGGGCGAGGGCCTCGTCGAACCCGTTCGTGTGGAGCGACTGGGTCCCGCCGAGGACGGCCGCCAGGGCCTGGAGCGTCACGCGCGGGACGTTGACGAGCGGCTGCTGGGCCTGGAGCGTCGAGCCGGCCGTCTGGGTGTGGAACCGGAGCATCATCGCCTTCGGGTCCGTCGCGCCGAACCGGTCGCGCATGATCTCGGCCCACAGCGTCCGTGCCGCCCGGAACTTGGCGACCTCCTCGAAGAAGTCGTTGTGCGCGTTGAAGAAGAACGAGAGCCGGGTCCCGAACGTGTCGACGTCGAGCCCCGCGTCGAGGGCGGCCTCGACGTAGGCGATCCCGTCGGCGAGCGTGAACGCGAGCTCCTCGACGGCCGTCGCGCCGGCCTCGCGGATGTGGTACCCGCTGATGGAGATCGTATTCCAGCGCGGGGTGTGCTCGGCGCACCACGCGAACGTGTCGGTGATAAACCGCATCGACGGACGCGGCGGGTAAATGTAGGTTCCGCGCGCGGCGTACTCCTTGAGGATGTCGTTCTGGATCGTCCCGCCGAGCTTTTTCGGGTCCGCCCCCTGCTCCTTGGCGACGGCCACGTAGAGCGCGAGGAGGATCGGCGCCGTCGCATTGATGGTCATCGACGTCGTGACCTTCTCCAGATCGATCCCGTCGAACAGCCGTCGCATGTCCTCGATGGAGGCGATCGACACGCCGACCTTGCCGACCTCGCCCTCGGCCATCGGGTCGTCGGGGTCGTAGCCGATCTGCGTCGGCAGGTCGAAGGCGACGCTGAGACCGCGCGCGCCGGCCGCCAGGAGCGCGTGGTAGCGCGCGTTCGACTCGGCGGCGGTCGAGAAGCCGGCGTACTGGCGCATCGTCCAGAGCCGCGTCCGGTACATCTCGGGGTAGACGCCGCGCGTGAACGGGAACTGCCCGGGCTCGCCGAGGCGGCCGTCGAGATCGGAAGGGAGGTCGGCCTCGGTGGCGACGGTGGGGACGGCGAGGCCGGAGGTCGTCTCGGCGGCGGCGGTGTCGGCGGGCATGGCGGTCGGGGTTTCGGGCGGGTACGCCGGTCGGCGGCCGCGGTGCCGGGGACGGGCCCAGACACGATCGGGGCTTCTGCTCCCCCCACCCACGTGGCCCCGGCCCGCCCCGCCTCGGCGTCGAGGCGAGCGGGGGCGCCTAGCTTCGGGCGTCCCTCCATCGTGCCATGCCCCCGCCCCGCGACCTCTCCCCCGACGCCCGCCTCCGCCACGAGCTCACGGCCCTTCTCCGGGGCGGCCAGGCCCACGCCGGGCTCCGCGCGCTCGACGGGGTGCCCGAGGCCCACGTGAACGACCGCGTCGACGGCCTCCCCTACTCGCTTTACGACCTCGTGTGGCACCTCCGCTACGCGCAGGCCGACCTCCTCGAGTACGCGACCTCCGACGACTACGCGTCGAAGGACTGGCCCGACGACTACTGGCCCGACGCCCCGGCCGATTCGGGCGACTGGGACCGCGAGAGGGCCGCCTTCCTCCGCGACCTCGACACGCTCGTGACGCTCGCCGAGACGGCCGACCTCACGGCCGAGCTCGACCACGCGCCCGGCTACACGGTCCTCCGCCAGCTCCTCGTCGCGGCCGACCACAACAGTCACCACCTCGGGCAGATCGTCGCGCTCCGGCGCCAGCTCGGCCTCTGGCCGCCTCCAGGCGAAGGCCACCCGGACGGGGTGTAAGAGGTCGCCGATTCTTTCGCCGAGCGGCCGTTCCGATGCGGCGCGACGGGTCCGGCGGAGGTAGCCTGCGCGCGTGTCCGCGCCGTCCCCCCTCGCCCGCCTCCGCGCCGCCGCCCGCCGCCTCGAGCGCGAGGTGGACGCGCTCGTCGTGGCGTACCGCGACCCCCGCGTTCCCCGCTCCGCCCGCGTCGTCATCGGGCTGACCGTGGCGTACGCCCTGAGTCCGGTCGACCTGATCCCGGACGTGGTCCCCGTGCTGGGGGTGCTCGACGACCTCCTCGTCGTCCCGTTCGGGCTGTGGCTCGCGCTCCGCCTCGTGCCGGACGGCGTGATCGAGGACGCGCGCCGGCGGGCGGCCGAGGCGCCCGGTGAGACGCTCGCGTTGCGCCAGACGGGCTTCCGCATCGTGCTCGGCCTGTGGGTCGGGCTCGTGGCGCTGGCCTGGTTCGCGTTCGCCTGACCGCGCGGCGACCGTACCGCAACCCCGCCCGCCTCGGCGCCGAGGCGGAGGAGGTCGACGGCCACGCTGCCGACGGCGCGGAGGGCGGGTAGAGGTCCGCCCCTCTCCCCCGCCCCCCTCCATGCCGACCGTCGACACCGACCGCCGCTGGGTCTACGCCTTCGAAGACGCCCCCGCCGATGCTAGAGCCCTGCTCGGCGGCAAGGGCGCCGGGCTGGCTGCCATGACCGCGGCCGGCCTCCCGGTCCCGCCCGGGTTCACCATCACGACCGAGGCCTGCGTGGCCTACCAGGACGCTGGGCACCACGTCCCCGATGGCCTCTGGGACCAGACGGAAACCGCGCTGGCCGAGGTCGAGGCCGCCGCCGGCCGCCGCTTCGGCGACGCCGACGACCCGTTGCTCCTGTCCGTCCGCTCCGGTGCCGCCGTCTCGATGCCGGGCATGATGGACACCGTCCTCAACCTCGGGCTCAACGACGGGACGGCCGCCGCGCTGGCCCGCCAGACCGGCGACGAGCGCTTCGCCTACGACGCCTATCGGCGGTTCGTCGCGATGTTCGGCGAGATCGTGATGGGCGTCGAGGCCGACCGGTTCGAGCGGATCGTGCAGCGGGCGAAGGGCCAGACCGAGGGCGGCCAGGACACGGACCTCTCCGTCGACCAGCTCAAGGAGATCGTGGCCCAGTCGAAGCGCGTGATCGCCGGGCAGACCCGGCAGCACTTCCCCGACGACCCGCGCGAGCAGCTCCGCCAGGCCGTCGCGGCCGTGTTCGACAGCTGGGACAACGACCGCGCCGTCCACTACCGCCGCGTCCACAACATCCCGGACGACATCGGGACGGGCGTGACGGTCCAGGCCATGGTGTTCGGCAACAAGGGCTGGGACTCGGGCACCGGCGTCGCCTTCACGCGCGACCCCTCGACCGGCGCGAAGGGGCTCTATGGCGAGTACCTCCTCAATGCCCAGGGCGAGGACGTCGTCGCCGGGATCCGCACGCCGAAGCCGATCGCCGAGATGGCCGGCGACCTGCCCGAGACGTTCGACCAGTTCCAAGCCCTGGCCGACCAGCTCGAGCAGACCTACGGGGACGTCCAGGACATCGAGTTCACGATCGAGCAGGGCACGCTGTGGCTCCTCCAGACGCGGACGGCCAAGCGCTCCGGCGCCGCCGCGGTCCGCATCGCGGTCGAGATGGTGGGCGAGGGCGTGATCGACGAGCGGACGGCCGTCGGGCGCGTCGACCCGGCCGCGCTGGAGGCCCTGCTCCACCCGGCCGTCAACGACGACGCCGAGGTCGAGCTCCTCGCCGAGGGCCTGCCGGCCAGCCCGGGCGCCGCGCAGGGCCGCGTGGCCTTCACCTCCGACGACGCCGAGGCCCGCGCCGCCGAGGGCGAGCCCGTCGTCCTCGTCCGCCAGCAGACCTCCCCGGAGGACTTCCACGGGATGGTCGCCGCCGTCGCTGTGGTGACGGCCGAGGGCGGGATGACGAGCCACGCCGCCGTCGTCGCCCGCGGGATGGGCACGCCGTGCGTGGCCGGGGCCAGCTCCCTCCGCCTCGACGCCGCGCAGGGCCGCCTCGAGGCCGGCGGCCACACGGTCCTCGACGGCGACTGGGTCACGGTCGACGGCGCCACGGGCCGCGTCCTCCTCGGGCGGGTCCCGACGAAGGACCCCGAGCTCGGCGACGACTTCCGCACGCTCATGTCCTGGGCCGACGACGTCCGCCGCCTCGGCGTCCGCGCCAACGCCGACACGGGCGAGGACGCGGCCAAGGCCCGCGAGTTCGGGGCCGAGGGGATCGGGCTGTGCCGGACCGAGCACATGTTCTTCGGCGACGAGCGGCTCCAGCCGATGCGCGAGATGATCCTCGCCGAGGACGCCGGCGCCCGCGAGGCCGCCCTCCGGAAGCTCCTCCCCCTCCAGCGCCGGGACTTCGACGCGCTCCTCCGCGCCATGGACGGCCTGCCCGTGACGGTCCGCCTCCTCGACCCGCCGCTCCACGAGTTCCTCCCCGACCTCCTGGAGCTGACCGGGCGGATCGCCGAGACCAAGCTGGCGCTGAAGCAGGCGACGACGCTGGAGGAGATGGACCGCCTCCTCGACGAGTCGGCCGCGTCGCGCGCCCTGCTCCGGCAGGTCGAGAAGCTCCACGAGGAGAACCCCATGCTCGGGCTCCGCGGATGCCGGCTCGGGATGCTCTACCCCGAGATCACCCAGATGCAGGTCCGCGCCCTGTTCGAGGCCGCGGCCGACTGCGTGGAGGACGGCATCGGGGTTCAGCCCGAGGTGATGATCCCACTCGTGTCGGCCGCCGCCGAGATCGAGACGCAGGCCGCGCTCGTCCGCGAGACCGCCGACGCGGTCCTCGCCGAGCGCGGCGTCGCGCTCGACTACCTCGTCGGGACGATGATCGAGCTGCCCCGCGCCGCGCTCCGGGCCGGCGACATCGCCCGGACCGCCGAGTTCTTCTCGTTCGGGACCAACGACCTCACGCAGACCACGTTCGGCCTGAGCCGCGACGACGCCGGCCGGTTCCTCTCGGCCTACGTCGAGCGCGGCGTCCTCCCCGCCGACCCGTTCCAGACGCTCGACGTCGAGGGCGTGGGCGAACTGGTCCGCCTCGGAACCGACCGAGGCCGGGCCGAGCGCCCGGATCTGAAAGTCGGCGTGTGCGGCGAGCACGGGGGCGACCCCGCGTCGGTCGCCTTCTTCCACGGCGTCGGGCTCGACTACGTGAGCTGCTCGCCGTTCCGGGTGCCCGTCGCCCGTCTGGCCGCCGCCCGCGCCACCCTCGGCGGCGACGCCTCGTGAGACGCGTCCGCCGCCGCTACGTCGCCCTCGGCGTGCTCTGGACCGTCGGGGCGGTCGCGACGCTGTTCCTGCCGGGATCAGCGGTCCCGCACCCGTCGCCCGAGTGGAACGCGCTCGCGCACATCACCTTTTTCGCCGTCGCGGTCGCGCTGTGGGCCGCCGCGTTTCCGGGTCGGCTCCGGCAGGTCGCGGCCGTCGCCGCCGTGGTGGCGGTGGCCACCGAGGTCGGCCAGGGCACGCTGATCCCGGGCCGCGGCGCGCAGTGGGTCGACCTCGTGGCCGACCTCTACGGCGTGCTCGGCGGGCTCGCCCTCGGCATCGTCCTGCCGTGGGTGCTCCCGGGCCGCGCCCGCCGCTCGCGCCGCCCCTGACTCCTCCCGCCTCGGCACCGAGGCGGGCCACTCAGGCCTCGTCGTTGTGGGGGGCGTACTTGCTCCCCCGGAGGACCTCCACGTCCTGGAGGTAAACAATGACCGAGTGGTGCTCGAAGTATCGCTCGGCGACGTAGGACGCGATTCGGTCGGCCACTTCGGACGTGACGACCGTCTCGATCTTGACCGCCGAGACGCCTGGCATCCCGAGACCGTGTCGCCGGGACCCCTCGCCTTTTACGTCAGCGAGCGTGTGCCCCGTCGCGCCGAGCCGGTGGACGGCATCAATGAGCTTGTCGCGGAGGGTCCGCTCCGAAATGATCGTGACGAGACGGTACGAGACGGTCTGCATGAGACTAGGCTCCCAGCCATTCCGCGAGGGCGAGGTAGATCGGGATGCCGACGGTGAGGTTGAACGGGAAGGTGATCCCGAGCGAGGCCGTGAGGTAGTACGCCGGATTCGCCTCGGGGAGCCCGACACGGATGGCCGCCGGGGCCGCGATGTACGACGCGCTGGAGACCATCGCCCCGAGCACGGCCGCACCGCCGACCGACAGCCCCGCCAGCAACCCCACCCACACCCCGAGCGCCCCGTGCACGATGGGCATCCCGACGCCGAACGCGACAAGGAACGGACCGACGGACCGGAGGTCCCGTAGGCGCCGGGCCGCCGTCATCCCCATGTCGAGGAGGAACAACATGAGCGCTCCCTGGAACCCGGCCACGAAGAATGGCGCGACGGCCGCCGTCCCCTCCTCCCCGGCCACCCACCCGATCGCCATCCCCCCGACCAACAGCACGATGCTCCGCCCCGTGACCACCTCGCGGAGCGCTTCTTGCCACGACCCCGCCCGCTCCCCGCGGGCGTACGCGATGAGGAGCCCGACAATGATGGCCGGCACCTCGAGCACCGCCACGAGCGCGGGCATGAACCCCTCCGATGGGCTCCCTGCATACGCCGCCACGGCCTGCGCCGCGATGAACGTGACGGCCGAGACGGACCCGTAGTGAGCCGCCAGCGCCGCCGCGTTCGTCCGGTCCATCCGCCCCAGCCGCCGGAGCACGGTGTACGCTGTGAGCGGGGTGAGCACGCCCAGCGCGAACGTGGCCCCGACCGGCCCGACGACCTCACCGAGCGGCGTCTTGCTTAGGGCGACGCCGCCCTTCAGCCCGATCGCGAGCAGGAGGTAGATCGAGAGCGCCTGATACAGCGGCTCCGGGATCTCGAGGTCGCTCTTGACCGCGACCGCCAACGCACCGAGCGCGAACGCCAGGACAACCGGCGACAGCAGGCTGGTGAGGAGGATGTCGAGCACGGACGTCGGGTCGGGACGGGCGCTAGAAGGGCCCTCGAAGCTAGCACCGTCCCCCGGGCCTGCGGGCGGCCCACCCGCGCCCCTACTCCCCCTGCGCCAGCGAGTACGCCCGCTCGCCGTCGAACGTGTAGAGGTTCTCGGTCTTGATCACGTCGAACCCCGCCTCGGTCAGCCGGCCGAGGAGCGCGACGACCTGCCTCGGCGTCACGGACGCGCCGGTCGCGACGAACCGGCAGCGCCAGTGGTCGGTCCAGAACGTCTCCGGGAGGCCGTCGGGGAAGACCTTCACGCCGCGGTTCGTAATGAGCTTGAGGCGGAGGCCCTCGCCGTCCTGGGCCTGCAGGGCCGTCCCGATCCGGTCCGGGTGGCGGTCGCCCTCGGCCCAGTCGAGAAACACGTCAACGCCGACGAGCTGCTTCTCGACGCGCGGCGTCGGGTGGACGGCGACGGAGACCGAGGCGTCGGAGTAGTGGGCCGCCGGGAGCTCCGAGGGCGTCTCCCCGAGCCGCGCGATGACGGCGTCGGCGAACGCGGACGTGCCGACCTGCTTCGTCGTGTGCTCCCCGGCCACGTCGCCCGTGTGGACCCCGGCCTCGAGCGTCGCCAGCCACGCGTTCTCGACCGTCTCGGCGATCCGGTCGTGGTTGAGGTGGTCGAGCATCATGACGGCCCCGCGCAGGAGGCCCGACGGGTTGGCGACGCCCTGCCCCGCGATGTCGGGCGCGCTGCCGTGGACGGCCTCGAACATGGCCACCTCGGTCCCGACGTTGGCCGAGCCCGCGAGCCCGACCGAGCCCGACGCCTCGGCCGCGATGTCGGAGAGGATGTCGCCGTAGAGGTTCGGCGCCACGATAACGTCGAAGGCGTCCGGCCGGGCGCCGACGAGCGCCGCGCCGATGTCGATGATCCGGTGGTCCGCCTCGATCTCGGGGTACTCGGCCGCGATCTCGTCGAACACCTTGTGGAAGAGGCCGTCCGTCAGCTTCATGATGTTGTCCTTCGTCATGCACGTGACGCGCTGCCGGTCGTGGGCGCGGGCGTACTCGAAGGCGTAGCGGACGATGGCCTCGGAGCCCGGCCGCGTGATGAGCTTGAGCGTCTGGTAGACCTCGGTCGTCTGGCGGTGCTCGATGCCGGCGTACGTGTCCTCCTCGTTCTCGCGGACGATGACGAGGTCGATCCGGGGGTGCGGCGAGGCCACGTACGGCGCGAAGCTCTGGACCGGCCGGACATTCGCGAACATCCCCAGCGACTTGCGGAGCGTCACGTTGAGGCTCTTGTAGCCGCCGCCCTGGGGCGTCGTGATCGGCGCCTTCAGCAGCACCTTGTGCTTGCGGATCGTGTCCCACGACTCCGGCGCGATCCCGGACGTGTGGCCGCTTTTGTAGACGGCCTCGCCGACCTCGACGGTGTCGTAGCGAAGCGGGGCGCCGGCCGCCTCGAGGATCCGGAGGGTCGCCTCCATGATCTCGGGTCCGATCCCATCGCCGTGCGCGACGGCGATCGTCGTGGGCTCGGCCGAGGCGCTGGCGGGGGCGGCGGCGGTCTGGGGGGCGTCAGTCACGGTGCGCGGGGGGGGAGGGTCCGCTCCATCCTACGCGCGTGGCGAGCGGTCGGTCGCGAACTCACTGCGGACATTCGGCGCGCGGTCGGGGGCGCCCACCGCGGCGCTCAGAACGCGAGTTGGCCCTGGAGAATGACGAGGTGGGCATCCCCGAGGGCACCGCCGCCGCGGTACTGGTAGGCCAGCGAAACCCGGGCCCGCTCGTACGGACCGCCCCGCGCGGCGCTCGGACTGTAGCTGAGCCCGGCCGTGAGGTAATCGTCCCCGTCGGCCTCGACATCGGCCCAGAACCGTTCGGCGCGGGCGAAGGCCTCGCCAGCCCCGAGCACGCGGACCGCGCCGAGCGCCGACACCCCGGCGGCCTCCTGCGCGCCGGTCCCGTCGTCGTCGTAGCGGATCGCGAGGGCGTCGAGCTTGAGCCGGACCGGCTGGCTGCCCGGCAGCGCGCCCCAGTACAGGTGAGCCCCGCCAGTCACGTACGACCGGCCGCCGGTCCGGGCCGGCTCGGACCCGTTGACGCCTCCGAACGCGCCCACCTCAACGCTGGCGACCTCGACGGAGCCCGCCGCAGCAAAGGCGACGCCTTCTGTCTCTGGCCCGTTGACGACGTCGGGCGAGGAGATCCCCTCGCGGTAGTTGCCGACGTCGCGGGCGAACGTGCCGGCCCCATTGTGCAGGGCGGCCGTCAGCCGAGTCCCGTTCGCGGCGTACGTCACGTCGACCCCGAGGTCCCGGCCGTCGCCGCCGAGCGTCCCGCCCAGCCACCGCTCGGCGATGGCCGCCCGGTCGACGGCGTCGATCAGGAAGTACGGCGTCAGGATGGCCCCACGCGGCTGAGCCACGGGGAAGTACCCGACCCGCGCCTGGACGCGGTCGGTGAGGTCGGCGAACGCGAACAGGTCGACGCTCTGAATCGTCCCGGAGCCGCCCTCCACGTCGTACTCGATGCCCCCGAGGCCGCGGTAGAGCACGCGGGCCTGGATCCGGGCGCGGCGAAGGCCGACCCCGTAGCGGGCCTCGTCGGTCGCGCCCTCCTCGACGCCGAGGCTCAGCCGGGGTTGGACGCCGCCGGCGACGTCGAGGCGGAGGTCGTCTGAGATCGTGAACTGGGCGATGGCGGGGGCCGCCAGCAGGAGGGAAAGGGCGAGGGGGAGCAGGCGCATGAGAGCACGGAATACGACGGCCCGAGGCGCGGGCGGGCGCCCCGGGCCGTCTGGGGAACGGAGGCGGGTCGAGGACCTAGCTGTCGATCGTCTCAGCCGTGATCATGTCGTCCTCGAAGAACGTGACCTCGCCCGTCGCCACGTCGTGCATGGCCCCGATCACGATGAGGTCGCCGCTCTCCACGAGCCTCCGGATGACCGGGCTCCGATCGACCATGTTCTGGACCGTCAACTCGACGTTGGTGTGGGCCACCTCCTGCACGAAGTCGCTGTTCGAAGACGTGCGAGGGCCCGCGATGTCGTCGACGGCGTAGACGGCCGGGGCGATGTTGGCCAGCGTCGAAGTCAGGTTGCCGAGTTCGACGTTGTCACAGGCGCCCTTGACCGCGCCGCACTCGGTGTGGCCGAGGACGACGATCACCTTCGAGCCGGCCACGGCCGTCGCGAACTCGAGCGAACCGAGGATGTCGGTGTTGACGAAGTTGCCGGCCACGCGGGCCGAGAACACGTCGCCGACGCCCTTGTCGAAGACGATCTCGTGGGGGACCCGGCTGTCGATGCACCCGAGGATGGCGGCCATCGGGTACTGCCCCCCGGCCGTCTGACGGACCTGGCTCAGGAAGTCTCGCTCCACGGCGGTCCCGTTGAGGAACCGCTGGTTGCCGTCCTTGAGCCGCAGGATCACCTGCTCTGGCGTCAGGGCGGCCTGCGTCTCGGCAGTCAGGGCGATGGTCGGGTCGTACTCGTACGACGTCTGGATCTGAGCCTGCGTCGTCGAGCAGGCCGTGAGCGTGAGGGCGAGGAGGGGAAGGAGTAGGAAGCGGTTCATTGGAGGGTGAGTGAGGAGCGCGGACGGCGTCCAGTGGGGTGGGATGGCCTCCCGCGCGCGACCCGCGCAGGACGGCATGAACGAAACGGCAGACGGACCCAGGGGGCCCCGGCTCGCTATCGCGGCGGAGGTTCCGGGGGGCCGCCGTCTGGCGACAGGCCCATTTCAGACGCGGGACGCGGACCGCGCGCCGCCGGCAGCACAGCGGCGAGGCCGCCGAGGCGGGCGGCCTCGTTCTCCTCCTCGGCCTCCTCAGACGCGGGCGGCGGCTCCACAGGGAGCGTCGACTCGTGCGTCTCCGTCGGCGCCGGGACCGCCCACGCCGCCTCTACACCGCCCACAACGGCGACGGCAATCAGGGAAAGGAGGAAGATCCAGCGCGGCATGCGGCCTGGTAGTCGTTCCGACGACTATCGTTCCCCCCGCCGCCCCATTCCCCGTTCCTTAACGAATAGCGGGACGGCCGCCGGCCGCTCCCAACCGGCGATAGGTTCCGTCTGATTCCCCCCGACCGATGCGCCGACTCCGTCCCGCCCTCCTCGCCCTCCTCGCCTCGGCCGCCGCGTGGGCGCAGCCCCAGGTCCCGCTCGCCATCGACTACGCCATCGACGGCACCGCATCCTACGACCCGGCCGTGCCGACACCGCGGGACGTGCTCGGCTACACCATCGGCGAGCGACACACGCGGCCCGAGGAGGTCGTCCGCTACGTCGAGGCCGTGGCCGCCGCCTCGCCGCGGGTGACCGCCGGCTTCCACGGCACGACGTACGAAGGGCGGCGGCTCGTCCACGCCGTCGTCACGAGCCCGGCGAACCACGGACGGCTCGAACAGATCCGCGTGCAGAACGTGGCCCTCAGCGAGGAGCCCGACACCATAAGTGACGCCCAACTCGCCGAGATGCCCGTCGTCGTGTTCCAGGGCTACTCGGTCCACGGCAACGAGGCGTCGGGGACCGAGGCCGCGCTCGTGTGGCTCTACCACCTCGCCGCCGCGCAGGGTGACGAGATCGACCGCCAGTTGGAGGAGGCCGTCGTCCTCCTCGTCCCGATGCTCAACCCCGACGGGCGCGACCGGTTCGTCGACTGGGTCAACGGCTACCGCGGCGCGACGCCCGTGGCCGACGCGCGCGACCGCGAGCACCGCGAGGCCTGGCCCTACGGCCGGACGAACCACTACCTCTTCGACGTCAACCGGGACTGGCTCCCGACGGAGCTCAAGGAGAGCCGGGGGCGGATGGCGTGGTGGCACGCGTGGCGCCCGCAGGTCACGACCGACCACCACGAGATGGGCCCCGAGGCCACCTTCTTCTTCCAGCCGGGCATCCCCTCCCGGAACAACCCGAACACGCCCGAGGCCACGTTCGAGCTCACGGGCGACATCGCGGCCTACCACGCGGCCGAGCTCGACCGGATCGGGAGCCTCTACTACTCGGAGGAAAGCTTCGACGACTTCTACTACGGCAAGGGCTCGACGTACCCCGACATCAACGGCGGCGTGGGGATCCTCTTCGAGCAGGCGTCGAGCCGCGCGCTCCTCCGCGACACCGACGAGAACGGACGGCTCGACTACGCCTTCACCGTCCGCAACCAGGTCGCGACATCGGTCTCGACGCTCCGAGCGGCCGTGGCCCTCCGCGAGCGGCTCCTCCGCCACATGCGCGACTTCTACGCCGCGTCGCGCGACGGCGCCTACGTCATCGACCTCAGCACGCGGCGGACGCGCGGGCAGGCGCTCGCCCAGACGCTGGCCCGGAGCCGCGTCCGCCTCTACGAGTTGGCGGAGGACGTGCGGGCGGGGAGGCGGACCTTCCGGGCCGGCGAGGCGCTCGTGGTCCCGCTCGCCCAGCCGCAGGGCCGGCTCGTGCAGGCCTCGATGGAGCGCGTGCGGACGTTCACCGACAGCCTCTTCTACGACGTCTCGGCCTGGACCTTCCCCCTCGCCTACGGCGCCGAGGCGGCCCGCCTCGATCGGGCTCCGGGCATGGGGGCGCAGGTCGACCCCGCCTTCGACGGCGGCCGGCTCGTCGGCGGCCGGGCTGACGTGGCGTACGCCATCCGGTGGGACCGGTACTTCGCGCCGCGCGCGCTCCGGCGGCTCCAGGCGGCCGGCGCGCGCGTCCGCCTCGCCCAGTCGCCCTTCGAGGCGCAGGCCGGCGGCGCCCGCCAGTCGTTCGACCGCGGGACGCTCGTCGTGCCCGTCCGCCAGGGCGGCGTCGACGCCGAGGCGGTCCACGCGGCCGTCGAGGTGGCGGTGGCGGAGGACCACGTCGAGGCGTTCGCGCTCGACTCGGGCCTCACGCCGTCGGGCGCCGACCTCGGCAGCCGCGGGTGGCCGGTGCTCCAGGCGCCCCGCGTCGCGCTCCTGGCCGGCGACGGCGCGAGCCCCTACGGCGTCGGCGAGGTGTGGCACCTCCTGAGCGAGCGGTTCGGCGAGGGCGTCTCGCTCCTCGACCCCGCCTCGCTCCCGGCCCTCGACGGCTACACCACGCTCGTCGTGGCCGACGGCGGGTACGGCTCGCTCGACTCCCTCGCGGTCGCGCGCGTTCGTGAGTGGGTGCGCGGGGGCGGCGTGCTCGTCGGGATCGAGGGCGGCGCGCGGTGGGCGGCCCGCGCGGGCCTCCTCGACGCCCCGCTCCGCGAGACGGCAACCGACTCGACCGCCTACGCCTACGCCGACCGCGACGCGGCGCGCGGGGCGCAGGCCCTCGGCGGGAGCATCCTCGACCTCCGGCTCGACCCGACGCACCCGCTGGCGTACGGCTACGGCGATCAGGTCGCCGTCTTCAAGTCCGGCACCGCCCTCTTCGAGCCGGCCGCGCCGGGCTCGGGCACCGACGTGGGCCGCTACGCCGACGCCGAGCCGGTCCTCAGCGGGTACGCCTCCGAAGAGACCGAGGCGCGCCTGGCCGGCGCGTCGGCGCTCAAGGCCGGCCGCCTCGGCGCGGGCCGCGTGGTCCTCATGGACTTCGACCCGGCGTTCCGCGCGTTCTGGTGGGGCACCGACGGGCTCCTCCTCAACGCGGTCTACCTCGGCGCGACGTTCTAGGCTGCGCCGATGAACACGGCCAGCGCGACGCCGAGGACGGCCAGGAACGCCGCGACGAGGAGGACCACGAGCCGCGCCGCGCGCGGAGCCTCCGTCCCAGACAGGGCGGTCGGCGCCTCCGGTCCGCCCGACAATTCGACCTCGTCGACGGTCACAGCGCCGGTCGTGCGGTAGACCTCGCCGAGCGTCCGGAGCGTCTCGTAGGCCACGCGCTGCCGGTCCGCCCGCGTGGGCGTGTCGGGCCAGGACCTCCCCCAGAGGGCGTTGCCGTAGCGCTCCCACCCCCGCTCTCGGAGGGCGGCCTGCTGGGCGAACGAGAGCTGACTCGACGGCTCCGGCCCGGCCGTCCCGACGATCTCCGCCTCAAGCCCCGCCTCGCCGCTCGCCCCGATCTCAACGTGGAGGTCCTCCTCCCCCTCGACCTTGACGACGACGAAGCTGTCGCCGCGGTGGGCGGAGATCGCGTCGAGCGCGTCCAGGAGTTCGTCGAGCTCGGACATGGGCGGGTGGAGCTAGTCGCCGATGGGCGGGAGTCCTCCGGCCCCATCCCCGCCGCCGACCGGCGCCTCGTCGACGTAGTCGAGGAGGCGGAGCGGCGGCTCGCGGAGGCCCTCCTCCATCCGCTGGAGCTCGTCGAGCACGTCGGCGGCGTCGTCGCCGCAGGGACGCGCGGCGGCCTGGGCGATGCCGAGGATGCCCTCCCGCTTGTCGTAGTACGTCTCGTGGACGAAGCACGACCCGTCGGGGTGGACGACGAGGCGGTACCCCCAGAACGCGATGGCCGCGAGCCCCTCGGAGGAGGCGACGGTCGTCGTGGTGAGGTCAAACCCGCAGGGCGGGGTAAAAACGTTGCGGAGCATCAGAGGGGGAGCCGGGGCCCACAAGGTCGGTCATCCGAGCCCTCCGCGCTCGCGGGCTACGCCGCGACGGCCTCGGCCCGCTGGCGGACGCGTGCGAGGACGCCCAGCGCGTCGTCGAGCGCCCCGGGTGGGCCCGCCTCGGCGACGCGGCGGCGGACCTCGTCGTCGGAGAGCCGGTCGTCGGGCGAGAGGTAGCCCTCGTCGAGGAGGTACGCTTCGAGGCGCTCGGCCTGGCGGCTCTGGAAGCGCGCGAGGTCGCCGCGGTGGAGGCAGTCGACGAGTCGCTCGGCGTCGCCCTCGAGGTCGCCACAGAGGGACCAGACCTCGTCGATGAACGCCTCGGTGACGGCCCCCGACGCCTCCAGCACGTCGCGGTCAACGCGCCGGCCGCGACCCTGGCGCCACGCCCGCTGCCACGCCGCGACGGCCTCGGCCCGGCGCTCGGCCCGATCGAACGCGACGGGGATCGGCTTGCCTCGTTCGGCGGCGGCGCGGAGCTGGCCCCACGTCGCGTAGCCGCGGCGGAGGAGGGCCTCGACGTCGTCGGGGTCGTCGAGGAGGTACCACACGTGGAGCGCGTCGGGGGCGTCCCAGCCGCTCCAGGGCGGGACGCCGGCCGCGTCGGCGTAGGCGTCCATCGTGAGTCCGCCGGCCTCGGGGACCCGGCGCGTGGTCTCGGCCGTCGGCGTCGCCTCTAGGTCGATGGCGACGAGGGCCGACGCGTCGGGGAGGCCGATGAATCGGCAGTCGACATCGGGGTGCTCGTCCGACAGCCGGCGCCACTTGGCGACCTCCTCGGCCTGCGCCGTGAAGTAGAACACCTGGCGCCCCTGTCGGCACAGCCGGAGGACGGCCGCGACGATGGCCCCGGCCCGCTCGTCGTCGGAGTTGGCGAGCGCCTCGTCCAACAGAAGCGGGAGCCGGACGCCGACCTCCTGCTGCTCGGCGAAGGCGAGGCGGACGGCCAGCAGGAGCTGGAGCCGCGTGCCCGATGAGAGCTCGTCGAGCCCGTAGGCCCGGCCCCGCGTCGCGTCGAAGGCGCGGAACGTGCCCTCCTCGAACTCGAGGCGGAACCGGTCGTCGGTGATGTCGGCCAGGACCTCGCGAGCGCGCTTGAACACCTGCGGGAGGTGCTGGTCGCGCGTCTCCTCGGCCACGAACTCAGCGAGCGCGTGGCCCACGAGCGCGTCGGCCTGCTCGTCGTAGACGGCTTCGAGGGTGTCGAGGGCGCGGGCGTGCTCGGCCTGCGCCGAGGCGAGCTGGTTGCCCCGGCGGGCCTCGCCCACGAGCGTCTGGATGGCCGCCTTCTCTTCAAGCCACTCGTCTCGGCGGGCGGCGCGCGACTCGGCGGCGCTGCGGGCCTCGGCGAGCGCCGCGCGGTCGAGCCCGGCGGCCTCGTCGTCGTACCGGCCGTGGGCCCGGGCCCGGGCCGACGCCTCCTCGGCGAGCGCGTGGGCGCGCGACGCCTCCTCGACGGCGGCGGTGTAGGCGGGCAGGTCGGCGCAGAGCGCGGTGACCTCGACGGCCGCGGGCTCCTCCAGCCCGAGCCGGGCCAAGTGCGCGTCGCGGGCGGCCGTGGCCTCTTCCAGCGCCTCCGTCGCCACGCCGACCGCGTCGTCGAGGCGGGCGACCTCGGCGCGGAGCCGGTCCCGCTCGTCGGCCTCCCGCGTCACGCGGGCGACGTTGCCGGCCGCGGTCGCGGCGTCCGTCGCGGGCTCCACCGGGACGCCGTCGAGCACGTGGTTGAACAGGTCGAGCGCGGTCAGGAGCGCGCCGTGCGCCCGGTCGCGGAGGGCGTCGGCGACGCCGAGGTCGCGGGCGGCCTCCTGCCACGCGAGGACGTTCCGGGCGAGGAGGTGGAGCCCCTCGGGCGTCTCCGGCACGTCGCACCCGAGCCGGTCGCTGAGGTCGGCCGCCTCGGCGTCGAGCTCGGCGCGGGCGGCCTCGGTGGCCACGAGCGTCCGCTCGATCTCGTCGACGGCGTCTTTCCAGAGCAGGCGCTCCTTCTGATCGAGGAGCTGGCGCTCGATCTCGTCGAGGCGCTTCTGGACCGTCGGGATCGACCACGAGGTCGGGCCGGGAACGGGCAGGGCCTCGAACGCCTGCCGGGCCTGGGCCGCCGGGTGCTCCGTCGCCTCGGCCGTCCGCCCCAGCAGGACCGCGACGACGGCGAGGGCGGCGGCGCCGAGGAGCAGCCAGAACGCGCCGGGGGAGAGCAGAACGCCAAGCGCGACGGCGACGACGGCGAGCACGGCCGCGGCGATCCACACGGGCAGCGCGGGGAGGCCCGTCGGCTGGGCCTCGACATCGGACGTCCGCGCGAGCCAGCGGCGGAGGAGGTCGGCGGCGCGCGCGAGGTCGTCGCCCTCGTGGAAGCGGACGGCGTTGAGGCGGCCCTTCGCGGCGAGCCGCTTGCCCTCGAGCTCCTCGACGCGCCCGCGGAGGCGGCCGGCGCGCTGGGCGAACGCGGCGACGTCGCCGAGGGCGGAGATGTCGACGTGGGGGGCGGCGTCGATGTGGCCGCCGAGGGCCTCGCGGGCGCGGCGCTCGCGCTCCGCGGCGGCGGCCCGGCTCGCCTCGGCGTTCTCGAGGGCCCGCGTCGCCACCTCGACCTCCGTCGCGCGCGACCGGAGCTCGGCCTCCTCGGGGAGCGCGACGGCGTCCCAGCCGTGGTCGGCGAGGGCCGCGCGGGCGTTGGCGCGGCGGTCCTCGACGTCGGCCCGGCGGCTCTCAGCCTTGCGGACGGCGAGGCCGAGGTCGTCGTAGCGCTCCTGCGTGTCGGGCGCGACGTGCGCCATCGCCGCGTCGAACTCAGCGACGACGCGGTCGGCGGCCTTGGCGGCCTCGGCGCGGTCGGCGGCTTCCTCGAGGAGCCGGTAGAGCTCGGCCCGTTCGGCGGCCTCGGTGGCCTCGGCGGCGCGCGTCGCGATCTCGTCGAGGTCGTGCTCGCGGGCGCGGAGCGCGTCGAGCTGGTGCTGGCGGGCCTGGACGGCGCGGGCGGCGTCCTCCGCCTCGGCCGTCGCCTTGAGCCGCTGCGTCGGGGCGGATTTGAACCCGAGCCGGTCGCGGGCCGCGTCGAGGTCGACGCCCCCGGCCGCGTCGCGGCGGACGACGTCGGCGAAGGCGTCGCCGTCGGCCTGCAGGAGGTCGGCGAGCGAGAACTCGTAGCGGTCGCGGTACGACTTGTCGGGGAGCGGGAGCCGGTCGGCGGGCTGAGCGCCGCGCTGGTAGCGCGCCTCGCCCGCGTCGAAGTCGACCCGCCAGTCGTCGCCGCCGAAGTGGAACCGGGCCGAGTACGTCGGCCGCGCGCCGGCGACGGTCTCGGGCCAGAGGACGCCGTGGATGGCGCGCGCCATCGTCGTCTTGCCCTGCCCGTTCGGCCCGTACACGACGTTGACGCCGGGGCCGAGCTCGGTCGCCGCGAGCCCCGGCTGCGGGTGCCCGTAGAACGTGCGGACGGTGAGGGCGGTCAGGTCGAGGCGGTCCATGGGAATGGGGGACGATGGACGGCGAAACGGCTCGGCAGATGGGCCGCGAGAGCGAGCGCAGCGCTCACGCCCGTGTCATCCTGAGCGGAAGTCGCCCGAGCGCGGTGCGCGACGGAGACCCGTCGGCTCCGGGCTGCGCCCTCCGCTCGGGACGACACGGTAGGTGCGGGGGGCTCATCCCGACGCGTCGGCGACGTCGGTCGGCACGACCTCCTCCGCCTCGGGCAAGGCGCCGGGGCCCTCGGATGCGGCGGGAGGTTCGGGGGCGGCGGACGGAGGCGCGGCGACAGCGGGCACCGACTCGGCCGGCAGCTCCGCCGAGGCGGGGGCGCTCGCCTCGGACGGGCGCTGCGAGAGGACCTCGTCCAGCATCCGGTAGGTCTGGCGGCGAAGGCGAAGGGCGGCCTCGGCGGCGAGGTCGGCGTCGAGACGGTCGGAGCGGCCGAGCGGCTCGAAGACGCGCGCCCGGCGGGCCTGCTGAAGCGCCTCCACGCCGCGGCGAATCAGGGCGAGGTCGCCCTCCGACGGCTCGCCCCGCTCGAGCCGGCCGGCGAGCGCCGCCAGCGTGGCGACCGGGCCGCTGCCCTCGGCCAGGCCGGCGAGGTCGAGCGCCGGCCGCGCGAGGTCCTCCACGCGGTCGACCACGACGGCCAGCCCGCCGGTCGCCGTCTCGCCGTCCTCGACCAACTCGGACGCGACCCGCTCGACGGCGCGGTAGGCCGGCGTCCTCCCTTTCAGCGTCAGGCGCACGACCGCACGGCGGACGGCGGGCGACGCCTCCCGGACCGTCTCGGCGAAGTCGCGGAGGACGCGGGCCGCGCGCTGCCGGATCTCGGTCGCGTCGGCAGCCCCGTCGAGGTCGACCGCGAGGGCCTCGTAGCGGACCGTCGCGATCGGGATCAGTTCGGCGGAGGCGCGGCCGTCCTCGGTGATCTCGACGAGCCACGCGCCGTGCTCGCCCGGCTCGCCCGGGTCGAGCGGCTGCGGCGAGCCGGGGTACAGCACGAGGTGGCCGTCGCGCTGCTCCGTCCGCGGCGCGTGGATGTGGCCGAGGAGCCACGCGCTGGCGCCCGTCGCCCACAGGTCGGCGAGGGCGACCGGAGCGTAGCGGCTGGCCGGCACGTCGAGGTCCCCGTGGAGGACCCCCACGGCCGGCACGTCGCCGAGGTCCGCCGGCAGCGACTCGAGCGGCGACGTGTGGACGTAGGGGCCGGCGAACGACCAGCCCCACAGCCGGACGACCTCGCGCCCGCCCTTCTCGATCGACGCCGACTCCCACGTCTCGCCCCGCCCCAGCACGCGGACGCCCTCCCCCACCGCCTCGGCGACCGACCCGAGCACGTCGTGGTCGTGGTTGCCGGCCACCGCCACGACCGGCACGCCGGCGTCGACGAGCCGGTGGAGCGCGCGCTCGAGCACGCCGAACGCCTCGAAGTACTTGTTGCTCTGGTCGGCCACGTCGCCCGTCAGCACGACGGCGTCGACGCGGCGCTCCACCGCCTGGTCGACGAGCGACCGGACGACGGCGTCGAGGGTCAGGGCCGGGTCGCCGGGCGGGACGCGGCTCGGGTACCGACCGAGGTGGAGGTCGCCGCTGACGAGGAGGCGGGCGCGCGGACCAGGCATGGCGTCGGGGGGGACGCCGGAATGTAGGGACCGGCAGGGGTTCAATGACGAACGAGACCGCGTTTTCCTCTCGCACCGGCTCGGCGCCCGGCGTGGACTCTCCGCGAGACCTCGGCCTCGCCGGATCGCCGTGCGACATCGGGGGTTAGGTTGCGGAAACGACGCTCCGAACGCCCGATGTCTCGTCTCGTCCCGGCCCTCCTCCTCGCCCTGCTGGCGACCGCCGCGCACGCCCAGAGCGCCCCGCCGGCCCGGCTCGGCGCCGACCTCCCCGACCGGCCGCTCGTGGTAATGAACCTCGCGGCCCACCCGGACGACGAGGACGGCCTCACGATGGCCTACTACCGCGGCAACCAAGACGCCGCCGTCTACTCCGTCGTGTTCACGCGCGGCGAGGGCGGGCAGAACGAGGCCGGCCCCGACCTCTACGAGCGGCTCGGCGCCATCCGTACGGCCGAGACCGAGGCCGCCGCTCGGATCCTCGGCACCCGCGTGGTCTACCTCGACCGGTTCGACTTCGGGTTCTCGAAGCACGCGACCGAGGCGTTCGACGAGTGGAGCCGCCCGCGCGCCGGCTTCTGGGACACCGACGCCCCCCGCGAGGGCGCCGAGGCGGGCCGGGACGAGCTGGTCGCGGACGTCGTCCGCCTCGTCCGCCGCCTCAAGCCGGACGTGATGTTCACCAACCACGATACGACGACGGCCTGGCCCGACGCCCAGCACGGCCACCACCAGGCCGTCGGGATCTCGGCCTACAAGGCGTTCGGTCTCGCTGCCGATCCGACGTACCGCCCCGAACAGCTCGAGGAAGAGGGCGTCGACCTGTGGCAGCCGAAGCGGCTGTTTCTCCGGACCGGCGGTTGGTCGGGCGAGGCGAGCGACGCCGACGTCACGGTCCCCGTCGGCGACGCGTGTGCCGCGACGGCCACGCGCTCGGCCGAGTCGTGCGCCGACCGCGCCGTAGCCGCCGCCGCCCAGCACGTGAGCCAGGGGTTCGACACGTTCGCGCCCCGCTTCCGCCGCGAGACGAACACCTTCACGCTCCTCGCCTCCGCCGACGACGCGCCGCCGCTCCCGGCCGGCGCCACGGATCTCGCCGCCGGCCTCGCCCCGAACCCCGCTGCCGCCGACCTCTCGCTCGCGGCCCTCGTCGACTCCGGCCGGCTCCCGGGTCTCGACCTCCCGGTCAACTCGCCGACGGTCGTTCCGAGCGGGGCCGTCTACGCCGACCTCGGGGCGCTGCCGGACGGGCACACGGTCACGGTCTTCCCGCCGCCGGGTGCCCCGACGCGCGGCCTGTTCGCGGGCGCGCCCGTGACGGCGAGCGCCAACGACACCCGCCTCCGCGTGCCGATCCCGACGGGCACGCCGCCGACGGCGCCGGCCTACCGCCAGCAGTACGGGAGCGGGACGGGCGGCGCGCCGCTCCTCTACGAGGTCCGGGACGCCAAGGGCACGCGCGTGGCCGGCGGCCGGCTCCCCGTCGAGATCGTCCCCCCCGCGACCGTCGACCTCTCGGCCGACCCGATCCGCCTCGTGCCGGGCGTCAACGAGATCCCGGTCGCGGTCACGATCTACGAGGTCGCCCGCGACACCGTCGACGTCGGCGTCACGATCTACCAGGGCGACCGGGCCGTGGGCTACGAGATCGTCCCGGTCGCCGCGACGGACCGCGGCGCGACCGTGTCGATCGACCTCGGCGACGCCGAGCCGGGCGCCTACCGCGTCCAGGCCGCCGCGCGGACGACGAGTTGCGGGCTCCCGTGGTTCATCGTCGAGCGGCCCGCGGCCGTGCTCCCCGACGTGGCCGTCGCGCCCGGCCTCCGCGTCGGGTTCGTGCGGAGCTACGACGGGACGATGGCCGACGCCCTCGAGGTCATGGGCGCCGACGTGGTCGACCTCGACAGCACGGCCCTCGCCACCGGCCAGTTCGACGGGCTCCACACGGTGGTCGTCGACATCCGGGCGCTCCTCGACCGGCCCGACCTCGTGGCCCACAAGGGCCACCTCCTCGACTGGGTCGAGCGCGGTGGGCACCTCGTCGTCGGGTACCATAAGTCGTTCGAGTGGAACGCCGAGGGCGGCGTCGCGCCGTTCCCGATCACGCTCGGCCGCGACCGCGTGACCGACGAGACGGCCGCGATCACGCTCACGGAGCCCGATCACCCGCTCTTCCAGTCGCCCCACACGCTCACCGAGGCGGACTGGGACGGCTGGGTCCAAGAGCGCGGCCTCTACTTCCCGTCCGAGGCCGACGACCGCTTCGAGCGGCTCGTCACCGTCGGCGACCCGGGCGAGGACCCGCTGACGACGGGCCTGCTGTTCGCCGAGGTCGGGCAGGGCACGTACGTCTACTCGCCGCTCGTGTGGTACCGCCAGCTCGCGGCGCTGAACCCGGGCGCGTGGCGAGCCTTCAGCAACTTGGTGTCGCTCCCGCTTGTCGACGGGCGTGGGGCCGTGGGGATGCGATAGCGGGGCCGAGTCCGGCACCTGCTAAAAAAATAGCAACCCCCTGTAACCTTCGGGCGGGTCCATCCGTGGAGGGGGCACATCAAGGCCGCCCGCCTCGCCTCCCTCCGCCTCGACGCGGACCATCCAATCGGAGGCTCCGGCGGGCTCCCGCTCCCCGGTGGCCGTGCCGCCGCACCGGTGGAGTGCGCCCTCTCGGCACGCCCCTCTCCCCCCGATCATGTTCCGCACCCCCGTCCCCCGCTCGTCCTTTCTCGACTCGCCGCTGCGCGTCAGCAGCCACGAGAACCGCCGCCTCGCCCACGGGTCGCCCACGGGCCTGTCCCACCTCGGACGGGCGCCGCGGTCGACCCGGAGCCGGCACGGCGCCTCGCCCCGCCTCCGCGGGCGCGTCCCTCACGTCGGCGGCCCGCTCGCCTAGCCCGGTGGCGTAGCCCGCGTATCCGACGCGTCTCCACGCGTCGGGGCGGCGGGACGGGCCGGGAGGCTGCGTAGTCTCCGGGGCCCGTCCCCCCGCCCGTGACCCGCCTCCGCCCGCCCGCCCGCTACGACGACGCCCGCCTCGGGAGCTACGTCCCCCAGACGGAGAGCCAGGCCGAGGCCCGCGACAAAGCGACACGATTCGTCCGGCTGGCGCGGGTCCGCTACGGCCGGCCGTCGTGGATGCGCCTCTTCCAGCGCGACGACGGGCTCCGCGGCGGCCTCTACCTCGTCGGCCCGGTGGGGACCGGCAAGACGCACTTGCTGGCGTCGATCTATCACGCGCTCCAGTCGCCCGAGGGCGGATCGAAGCCCGTCGCCTGCGCCTACACGCACTCGTCGGCGCTGCTGCGGGCCGTCGAGCCGCCGGACGTCTACGCCCAGCGCGTCGCCGAGGCGGCCCGGGTGCTGTGTTTGGATGAGGTCGAGTTGGACGACCCCGCCGGCGAGGTCCGCCTGATCGCCGTGCTCCGGGCTCTCCGCGAGCGCGGCGTGACGCTCGCAGCGACGTCGAACGCCGAGCCCGAGAAGTTCGTCTCGGCGAACCTGGGACGGGACCGGCTGGAGCGGTTCATCTCGGAGGAGTTCGAGAAGGAGTACCACGTCGTGTTCGTCGGCGGTGACGATTTCCGCCAGCGACTCTCGAAGGAGGGCCGCGCGTGGGTCGGCGAGCCGGAGGTGGCGCGGGCCGCGATGCGGCGGGCGTTCGAGGCCGCGCCCGACCCGAAGCGCTGGCTCGCGTTCGACGACCTGATCCGCCTGACGACCGAGGTCGAGCGGACGCGCCTGACCGACGACCTCGCCCGGAGCCGCGCGCTCTTCCTCGACGGCATCGACGTCTCGGACACCGACGACGCCCTCCGCCTCCTCCGCGTCGCCGACGACCTCTACGGCCTGCCCTCGCCGCCCACGCTCTACTTCACCTCGGCCACGCCGCCGGCGGACTGGTTCGACGCCGAAGGCCGCCGCGGCGTCGAAGCCGCCATCGCCGAGAAGTTCACCCGGACGACGAGCCGCCTCACGGCCCTGGCGGAGGTGGAGCACGTCTGAGTCGGTGCGCCGGTGCGCATCCGCCAGCCGAACCGGGTCCACCCGCCTCGGCGTCGAGGCGGAGGGCCGACTGGCGGATCGGCCAGGGGACGAACCGGGCGCGCGGGGCGGCGTAGGGCCGGTATGCCCCTCCGCCTCCCGCTCCTGGCCGTCGCCCTCGTCTTCCTCGGCGGGTGCGGCGGGCTCAAAGAGTCGCTCGTCGAGCGTGGGATCGCCGACCGCCGTGCCGAGGCGGGCCTGGAGACCCGCGAGGTCGTGGTCTCCGAACGGCCGGTGGCCTATCTCGAGCGGCCGGGGGCCGAGCCGGCGCTCGTGCTCGTCCACGGGTTCGGCGCCTCGAAGGACGCGTGGCTCGCGTTCGCGCGGGCCTACCCCGAGGGCCGACGGCTGCTGGCGCCCGACCTCGCCGGGCATGGCGGCTCGGTCCGCGATTCGTCCGTCGCCTACGACGCCGATCGGCTGGCGGACGAGGTCGGCGCGTGGCTCGACGCGGTGGCGCCCGGCGACGTTCATGTGGCCGGCAACTCGCTGGGCGGGGCCGTCGCCGCGCGGCTCGCCCTCGCGGGGCCCGACCGGGTCCGGCGGCTCGTGCTGATCGACGCGGCTGGCGTGCGCGGGCCGGAGCCGACGGCGCTCGACTCGGCGCTCGCGCGCGGCGAGGTGCCGCTCATCCCCACGACGCGGGCCGAGTACGACCGCTTCCTCGCCCTCGCCTTCGAAGGCGACCCCGGCATCCCCGGCCCCGCCCGCGACGTGCTCGCCGCCGACGTGGCCCGGCGCGCGCCGTTCCTCCGCGACCTGTTCCGGCAGATCGCCACCGAGTCCGACGCCATCCGCCCCCGCCTCGGCGAGATCGAGCAGCCGACGCTGGTGATATGGGGCGCCGAGGACCGCATCTTGAGCCCGTCGGCCGTCCCGCTCTGGGAGGACGGCCTCCCCGACGCCACGACTGCCGTGCTTCCCGGCGTCGGCCACGCGCCGATGCAGGAGCGGCCCGCCGAGACGGCCCGCCTCGTCACCGACTTCCTCCCCGCCGATGGCTGACGCCAAAAACCCCGTGATCGTCTGCGTCGACGACGACCCCGACGTCCTCCGCGCGATCGCCCGCGACCTCCGCCGCCGCTACGGCGACGCCTACCGCGTCCTCCGAGCCGACTCGGGCGCCGAGGCGCTCGACGCCGTCCGCGAGCTGGCCGGGAAGAACGAGCCCGTCGCCCTCGTCCTCTCCGACCAGCGGATGCCGGGGATGGACGGTGTCGGGCTCCTGAGCGAGGTGGCCAACCTCACGCCCAAGACGAAGCGCGTCCTCCTCACGGCCTACGCCGACACCGACGCGGCGATCTCGGCCATCAACGACAGCCGCGTCGACTACTACCTCCTCAAGCCCTGGGACCCGCCCGAGGCCAAGCTCTACCCGACGCTCGACGACCTCCTCGCCGACTGGAAGGCGAACCACCGGCCCGGCTACGGCGGCCTCCGCCTCCTCGCCGACCGCTGGAACGCCGACGCCCACCGGCTCCGCGACTTCCTCTCGCGCAACAACGTGCCGTACCGGTTCGAGGACGTCGAGCGCGACGCCGAGGCGGGCGCGCTCGCCGAGGGCGCCGGCCTCCCGCTCGTGATCCTGGAGGACGGCGACCGGCTGGAGGCCCCGTCGGCGCGCGACCTCGCAGCGCGGATCGGGCTCCGGCAGGAGGCCGAGCGGGCGTTCTACGACCTCGCCATCGTCGGCGGCGGGCCGGCCGGGCTGGCGTCGGCGGTCTACGGGGCGAGCGAGGGGCTCAAGACGGTGCTCCTCGAACGCGAGGCGCCGGGCGGGCAGGCGGGCACGTCGAGCCGGATCGAGAACTACCTCGGCTTCCCCGCCGGCCTCTCCGGGGCCGACCTCGCGCGGCGCGGCGTGGCCCAGGCCGAGCGGTTCGGCGTCGAGATCCTGGCGCCGGTCGAGGTCTCGGGCCTCCGGACCGACGGGCCGTACAAGATCCTCCAGATGAGCGACGGCCGCGAGATCTCGTGCGCCGCGCTCATGCTGGCGACCGGCGTCGACTGGCGGAAGCTGCCCGCCAGCGGGGCGCCCGAGTTCGAGGGCCGCGGCGTCTACTACGGGGCGGCCATGACGGAGGCGATGGGCTGCAAGGACCAGCACGTCGTCGTCGTCGGCGCCGGCAACTCGGCCGGCCAGGGCGCCCTCCACTTCGCCGACTACGCCGACCGGGTGACCGTGCTCGTCCGCGGCGACGACCTCGCCAAGAGCATGAGCCAGTACCTCGTCGACCGGATCGAGGCCCACGAGCGGATCGACGTCCGGCTCAACACGGAGGTCCAGTCGTGCGACGGCGACGGGCACCTCCAGCGCGTGTGCCTCGCCGACTGCAGGACGGGCGCGACGGAGACGTTCGACTGCAGCTACCTCTTCGTGTTCATCGGCGCGGCGCCGCACACCGACTGGCTCCCGCCGGAGATCGTGCGCGACGAGCGGGGGTTCGTCCGCACTGGGCCGGACCTGCGCGACGGCGACCTCGACGGGTGGCCGCTCGAACGGGACCCGTTCCTCCTCGAGTCGAGCGTGCCCGGCGTGTTCGTAGCCGGCGACGTCCGGCACGAGTCGGTCAAGCGGGTCGCGAGCGCCGTCGGCGAGGGCTCAGTCGCCGTCGCGTTCGTCCACCAGCACCTCGCGGCGCTGTAGCGACCACACCTCGTCGGCCAGCCAGCGCGCGGCGTCCTGGAGCGCGGGGACGTAGGCGGCCGGCTCGGTGTGCGTCAGCCCCTCGGCCGGGGCGTACACGACCGGCTTTCCCTCCGCCGCGAGCCGCGCGACGGCCCGCTCGGTGTCGAAGGCCGCGTAGAGCTCGTCCCGCGTCCCGTGGATCACGTAGACCGGGCGCCCGCCGCCGTCGGTGATGGGGTAGGCGGCCATCGCGATGCCGGCCGAGAACAGGTCGGGCGCCGCGGCCAGCGCGCTCCACGTGCCGAACCCGCCCTGGCTGTACCCGGTCACCGCCACGCGCCGGCGGTCGACGGGCCACGCGGCCACGGCCGCCTCGGTGAGCGCGCGGACGACCGCCACGGACTCGGGCGAGTCCCACTCGCGCCCCGGCCGGTCGGGGGCCACGACGATCGCGCCGAGGCCCGCGAGGCCGGGCGCGGCGAGGGCGCGGAGGTAGGTCTCGCCGTAGTACGGCGTGACGTCGCCCGACCAGTGGAGCGCGACGACGAGCGGGACGCGGGCGCCCGCCGTCAGCCCGTCGGGCACCGACAGCGTGAAGCGGACCGGGCCGTCATCGCCCTCGACCTCGACGCGCGAGACCCCCGGCGTGAGCGGGACGTCAGCGAGCGCGGCGGGGCCGAGGGGGCCGGCGTCGCAGGCGGCGAGGAGCAGCGCGAGGAGGACGAGGACGCGGGGCACGGGAGAGCGCGCGGGGCCGGCGAACGTACACGCCCCGCGCGCCGTCCGCGAGGCCAACCGGGGAACCCGAGATCGTTCCCTCCTCACGACTCTCCCCCCACGCGGCCCATGCCCTCCCCCGTCACCGGCCTCCACCACGTCTCGGCCATCACCGGCCCGGCCCAGCAGAACGTCGACTTCTACGCCGATACGCTCGGGTTCCGGCTCGTCAAGCAGACCGTCAACTTCGACGACCCGGGCACCTACCACCTCTACTACGCCGACGCGGAGGCCCGCCCGGGCTCCGTCCTGACGTTCTTCCCGTGGCCGGCGGGCCGGACCGAACGGGTCGGCGCGGGGCAGCCGACGGCGACGGCGTACGCGGTCCCCGTCGGCGCCGTCGACGCCTGGATGGACGCGCTCGCGGCGATCGGGCACGACGGATTCGACGCGCCGGCCGAGCGGTTCGGCGACCGGGTCCTCACCGTCCGTGACCCCAGCGGGATCGTCGTCGAGTTCGTTGAGGCCGGCGACGTCGACGGCCAGTGGACGACCGGGGGCGTCGGCGCCGACCGGCCGCCGGGCGCGTTCCACAGCGCGACGCTCCTCTCGGGAGACCCCGACGCGACGGCCCGCGTCCTCGCCGACGCGTTCGGCTACGAGGAGCACCGCCAGGAGGGCGACCGGCTCCGCCTCGTGAACCCGGCTGCCGACCGCGCCCGGTTCGTCGACCTCGACCTCGGCGACGCCGAGGCGGGCCGGATGGGCATCGGGACAGTCCACCACGTCGCCTTCCGCGTGCCCACCGACGAGGCCCAGGCCGAGGTCTCCAAGCGGCTCCGCGCGCTCGGGCTGGCACCGACCGAGGTCCGCGACCGCCAGTACTTCCGGTCGGTCTACGTCCGCGAGCCCGGCGGCGTCCTGTTCGAGGTGGCGACCGACCCGCCCGGCTTCGCCGTCGACGAGCCGGCCGACGCGCTCGGCCAGTCGCTCCAGCTGCCGCCCCAGTATGAGCCGCGGCGTGAGCGGATCGAGGCCGCGCTCGGCCCGCTCCGACTGCCGCCGGCAGGCCGGTGACTGAGGTTCGGGCCGGATCGCGTACCCTGGAGGGCCGCGCCCGCCCGAACCGCCATGGACCGTCGCTCCTTCGTCGCCCGCTCCGGCCTCGCCCTCGGGGCGCTCCCGCTCGCCGCTGCCCCGGCGCTGGCGTCCCGGCCCGCCCCGCCTCGGGCGTTCGACCCGACCGACTGGGAGAGCGTCCGCGACCAGTTCCCGCTCACGCGCGACCGGGTCCACATGGCGACGTTCCTACTCGCCAGCCACCCCCGGCCCGTCGCCGAGGCGATCGCCCGGCACCGCGACGCGTTCGACCGCGACCCCGCACACTACTGGGAAGAGCACTTCATGACGGCCGAGTGGGAACAGCGCGAGGCCGTCGCCGACTACCTCGACTCGGACCCGGCGCTCATCGCCCTCACCGACAGCACGACGATGGGGCTGGGCCTCGTCTACGGCACGCTCCGCCTCGGCGAAGGCGACGAGGTCCTCACGACGCCGCACGACCACTACTCGACGATCTACGCGCTGAAGCACCGCCAGGCGCGCGACGGCATCACGGTCCGGCGCGTGGCTCTCTACGACGACCCGGCCGCGACGGACCCCGACGAGGTCGTCGGGCGGATGCTCGCCGGCGTCACCGACCGGACGCGCGTCGTGGGCGTCACGTGGGCCCACTCCTCGACCGGCGTCAAGCTCCCCATCGCGCGGATGGCCGCCGCGCTCGGCGACGTCAACGTGGGCCGCGACGAGGCCGACCGCGTCCTCCTCGTGGTCGACGGCGTCCACGCGTTCGGGATCGAGGACGAGACGGCGCCCTCGCTCGGCGCCGACGTGCTCATCGCCGGCACGCACAAGTGGATGTTCGGCCCGCGCGGGACGGGCATCGTCCACGCGACGCGCGAGGCGTGGCGTCGGATGACGCCCGTGATCCCGAGCTTCGGCCCGGACGTCGGCGTGTGGCTGGGGGTCGTGCCCCCGGACGTGGTGACGCCGGGCGACACCTTCACGCCAGGCGGGTTCCACTCGTTCGAGCACCGGTGGGCGCTCGGCGAGGCGTTCCGGTTCCATCAGCGGATCGGGAAGGACCGGATCGAGGCGCGGATCCACGGGCTCAACACCCAGGCCAAGGACGCGCTGGCCGGGATGCGCCACGTCCGCCTCCTCACGCCGCGGTCGCCGGAGCTCTCGGCCGGCATCATCACGTTCGAGGTGAAGGGGCATGGGGCAGAGGCGGTCGTCGCGCACCTCCACGAGCGCGGCATCACGGGGAGTTCGAGCCCGTACCCCGTCTCCTATCCCCGGATCGCACCGGGCGCGCTCAACTCTCCGGCCGAGGTTGAGCGGACGGTCGCCGCGATCGCGGAGTTGGGGTAGCTCGCGGGTCTCGACCGCCACGCGCAGCGTCGCTACGTTCGCCCCATGCGCACGCTCCTCCTCGCCGCGCTGGCCGCGCTCTCTGCCAGCCCCGCCCTCGCCCAGCACGACCACGCCCAGCACGCCCCCGAGGTGGGCGATCCGCACGCCGTCGCCGAGGCGTTCGTCGTCACCGGCCTCCGCGTCGACGAAGCCGATCCCCCGGCGGGCAGCGGTGTCGGCCGTGCCGGGCTCCGATACGAGGACGGCGGCTACGTGTCGGTCGTCCACGGGAAGCCGTATGCGCGGGGGCGCCAGGTCTGGGGCGGCCTCGTCGGCTACGATACCGTCTGGGCGGCTGGCGCTCACCGCGCGACGGAGCTCGCGACGACGGTCCCGCTCCTCGTCGGCGGCACGCGCGTCGAGCCCGGCGTCTACGCCCTCTTCGTCACGCCCCGCGCCGACCGGTGGACGCTCCACGTCAACCGCGTCGCGGGCCAGCACCTCGCCGACGAATACGACGCAGCCGCCGACCTCGCCACCGTCGACGCTGCACCGTCGACGCCCGGAACGCCGGCCGAGGGTCTGACGTGGAGTTTTTCCGGCGACGGCCAGTCCCTCACGCTCGCCTGGGCCGACCGCGCCGCCGCGTTCCCGATCTCCCGCGCCCCTTGACCCCGCCCGCCTCGGTACCGAGGCGGGCCGCCTCGCCCCCCATGCCCGGCCCCCACGACGACCAGCCCCTCCTCCACGCCGGCGCCTCTCTCGCGGACGCCTCCGCCGCCGTCGTCCTCGTCCACGGCCGCGGCGACAGCGCGCAGGGCATCCTGGGCCTCGCGCGCGAGTTCGACCGGCCCGACGTCGCGTATCTCGCGCCGCAGGCGGCGGGCGGCGCGTGGTACCCGAACAGCTTCCTCGCCCCGCTCGAAGCCAACGAGCCCGGCCTCTCGTCCGGCATCGCCGCGGTCCTCCGGGCGGTCGCCGAGGCGGAGGCGGCCGGGATCCCACGCGAGCGGGTCGTGCTCGGCGGGTTCAGCCAGGGCGCATGTCTCGCGGCGGAGACGGCGGCGCGAAATGCCGGCCGCTGGGGCGGCGTGTTCGCACTCAGCGGCGGCCTCCTCGGCACCGGCCCGGGGCCGGCCGACGTGCCCCGCCTGCGGGGCATGGGCGGCTCCTACGCCGAAAAGGCGTTCGACTACAGCGGCGACTTCGAGGGCACGCCCGTCTTCCTCGGCTGCTCCGACGTCGACCCGCACATTCCCCTTGTCCGCGTCGAGACGACCGCCGCCGTCTATGCCCGCCTCGGCGCCGAGGTGGACGCCCGCGTGTACCCAGGCATCGGGCACACGATCGTCCATGATGAGATTTTGGCCATCAATAATATTACTGAATACTTGTAATAATATCTTGGAGCAAGTTTATGATATCATGGGAATCTGATTATTGGAGGTGGATTACGGCTCAAAATATCGATTGATATTCTTGTATCACCCTCTCTGCATCTGACTACTTCTTTAGGATGGCCCCCGTAAGCCTCGCAATCAATTCCGTCCATTCTGTACCTTAATCTATAGCTACATATAGTTTTACCTTCAAAATTGTTTGGTCTATCATATCTTACATCTGCATATATTGTGTTGTTCCTGATCTCCTGATCTGATATTTCACAGTTATCTCCAGCCATAACTTCCAGCAGAGTAATGTCGTTTCTTTCGTAAACTTCCCATTTTAATTTTTGTTTTTTGTTCATGTGACCCGTCTTTACGAATCTACATATGCAATAGTCTACAGTTTCATAATAGTCCACATAAATCAACTTGTGGGACAGACTGTATTCCTCTAGATCATAAAATGACTCCAGGTCAAACATGTCGTTCATATTTTCGAGTATCTAATGGATGGCTCGAACGACCTCTCGCATCCCATCGAATGCAGGATCGCCCCGAATCCCGGTGAAGGTGTGTCCTGCTTCTTTCGCGGCTCTCAGAGCAGTAGCTACGCTTTTTCGGTCCCCTAGGAAACCGAACACGCGCGCGGACTCAAACTGAACTTCCGGATCTGAGGGCGCAAGTCGAACCGCCGATAGAGCGTCCTGTCGAGCGCCTTCCGAGTTTCCTAGGCTGTGGCGGTACACGGCGCGCGCGACAAGCAGTGTAGGGTCGTTGGGGTTCACGGCGAGGCCCCGCTCGACTTGGCGGAGCGCACCCCGCATAGCCCGAGTCCACTGAGCGCGCTCTCCAGTCTCCCAGTACGCCGAAGCAAGGTTGCGCCACGTCTCATGGTCTAAGCTGTCGCTCGCCAGAATCTCGCTGTAGCGGCGAACTGCTTCTTTGTGGTCCCCCTGGTAGAGCAAGATGGTTGTCAGATTCTCCAGAGCCGACGGGTGGCTGGGCCGCAGTTCGAGAACTCGCTCGAAAGCTACCCGCGCGCCGTCGTAGTCGCCCGTCGATAATTGAACGGCGCCCAACCCCGAGTACCCCTGGTAGTTGGCACGCGCCAAGTCGATGACACGCTCGAACTGGACACGGGCATCGTCGAGCCGGAGTTGGCCGTAGTAGAACGAACCGAGATGAAAGAAACCCGACCATGACACCGGGTCCCGCCGGACTAGAGCTTGAAGTGTAGCCTCGGCCTGCTCATAGTCTGAGGCGGAGACTTGTGCATCTGCGAGCGCTCGCAGGGCCTCCGCCGTCGAGTCGAGGGCAAGCGCGTCACGGGCACGACGTATGGCGAGGCGATCCTGCCCCGTCGCGAGCGCCAACTGGGACAGTGTGACGAGAACCTCGCCGTTGTCCCCATCTAGGACTCGAGCGCGCTCGGCAGCCCGGCTCGCCAACCCGACTAGTGCCGTGTCGCGCGAGGCGACGTACTTGGCGAGGTACGCCTCACCCAACCGGGCGTAAGCTTCTGCAAACGCCGTATCCGACACGACGGCCTGTTGGAACAGGACGATGGCTCGGTCGACGTCCTCGACCTCGCGGTCACGCTGCAGAAAGCTCAGGCCTTGGAAATAGAAGTTCTGTGCCTCGGGGTCATCGGTGCCGATCGTGAGACGCGCGGCAGTGGCGTCCGAGATCTCGAACTCCAGCATCTCGGCGATCGCCAGGAGCGCGCGGCCCCGGATGCTGCTCTCCTCCGCACGGCCTATCTCGACGGTCTCCGTGTCCAAAATTCGGGACCGCCGGTCCGTCGACACGAGGGCCAGCGTGAGAGAGAGCCGGTCCTCGTCGCGCCAGAGGGTACCGGTGAGCACGAGGTTGACGCCGAGCACCGTCCCGGCCTGCTGGGGCGTGGTCACACGGTGCTCGCGCACGTCGGCGACCGACTCCACAGACATCTCCCGGTCGGGCTGTGCCATCTTCCGGACGCCGTTTGCCAGTTCCTCCGCGAGTCCCTCGGCGAACGCCCGCGCGTCCGGCCCATCGGGCTGGGGCGTCGGAGGGAGCACGGCGAGATGGATCGACGCCGGCAGCGTTGGGCGCGCCGACGCGCGCGACGTCCACAGCCCCAGGCCGAGCAGTCCCACGAGCGCCAGCGCCGCGACCGCCACCGCGCGCCGCGACTGGCGGAGCCAGCCGACCCACGCGGCCATGCCGACCACCTCGGCGGCTGGGGAGACCGGCGCGTCCGAACGAGAAACGCCGACGAGCGCGTCGCCCAGCGCCGCGGCGTCGGCGTACCGGCGGTCGGGGTCTTTCGCGAGGCACCGCATCACGACCGCGTCCACCTCGGGTGGCACGTCGGCGTGGGCGCTTGGGGGCGCGGGCTCCTCGTGGAGGACGGCGTAGAGGACGGCCGCTCCGTAGGGCGCTACGAAGGGGGTCCGGCCGGTTAGCATCTCGTAGAGGACCACGCCGAGGGACCACACGTCGGAGCGTGCGTCCACGCGGCCCCGGGCCTGCTCGGGGGCGGCGTACTCCAGCGTCCCGGCCGTCTCGCCGGTCCGCGTCAGGGACACGTCGGGCACCTTGGCGATCCCGAAGTCGAGCACCTTCGGCGTGCCGTCCTCACACAGGAACACGTTCGACGGCTTGAGGTCGCGGTGGACGATGCCGCGGGCGTGGGCAGCGGCGACGCCGGCCGCGACGCCGCGCGCGATGCGGACGGCCTCCTCGGCGACCACCGGGCCGCGCGCCAGCCGCTCGGCGAGCGTCTCGCCCTCGTAGCACGCCAGCGCGATGTACGGCCGCCCGGCGTCCGTCTCGGCCACCTCGTAGACGGTGCACACGTTGGGGTGGTCGAGCGTCGCGGCGGCCCGGGCCTCGACGAGCAGCCGGGCCGTCGCGGTCTCGTCCCGGCGGCCCGCCGGGAGGAACTTGAGCGCGACCTGACGGCCCAGGCGCGTGTCCTCCGCCCGGTAGACAACGCCCATCCCGCCGCGCCCCAACTCCCCGAGAACCCGATACGGTCCCACCCGCTCGCCGAGCAGGGTCGCCGCGCCGAAAGTGTGAGCCGGTGCGTCCACGACGGGGGACGAATATCTGACCGAACGTACGACGTCAAGCGTCCCCGACCATAGGCCGAGGCCCGCTTTTGTCATCGCCGCAGGCGATTCCTCCTGTGGGCGTAAGCTCTCCCGTCGAAATGACTTCTCCGGTAGGCCCCTCTCCCCTGCCCATGCCGTTCGTCCTCGCCGCCGGCGCCGTCCCCCCGTTCCTCGTCGAGGTCGTGGCCATCGTGGCCGCGGCGGCGCTCGTGGCCTACGTCAGCCAGCGGGTCGGCCTTGTGCCCATCGTGGGCTTCCTGCTGGCGGGCGTGCTGATCGGGCCGAGCGGGCTGGGCGTCGTGACCGACCCGGAGCTGATCGATGCGGCGGCCGAGGTCGGCGTCTTGCTCCTCCTGTTCACGATCGGGATCGAGTTCTCGCTCGACAAGCTCCAGAAGATCCAGCGGCTCATCTTCGTCGGCGGCGGGCTCCAGGTCGGGCTGACGACCCTGCTCGTGGCCGGGCTGTGCCTCGCGTTCGGCGTCGGCTGGCGACCGGCGATCTTCACGGGCTTCCTCGTCGCCCTGAGTTCGACGGCCATCGTGACGAAGCTGCTCGGCGACCGGGGCGAGACGAACACCGAGGTGGGCCAGGGCGCGGTCGGGCTGCTGATCTTCCAGGACCTCGCCGTGATCCTGATGGTCCTCCTCGTGCCCGCGCTCGGCGGCGAGGGCGTGACGGGCCTCGACCTCGGGATCGCGCTGGGCACGGCCGCGGCGATCATCGTGTTCGTCCTCGTCGTCGCCCGGCGGATCCTGCCGCCGCTGTTGGAGCACGTCGCGCGGAGGTGCTCGCCGGAGCTCTTCCTGCTGACCGTCATCGCGATCTGCTTCGGGACGGCCTACGCGGTCGGGCTGGCGGGCGTGTCGATCTCGCTGGGCGCGTTCCTGGCGGGCCTCGTCGTGAGCCAGAGCCGGTTCTCGGAGCACGCGCTGTCGGAGATCCTCCCGCTCCAGATCCTGTTCTCGGCGACGTTCTTCGTGTCGGTCGGCCTCCTCCTCGACCTCGGCTTCCTGGTGAACAACCTCGGCCTCGTGCTCGGCGCGCTCGCGGTCGTCGCGCTCGTGAAGCTGGCGACGACGTTCGTGGCGGTCCGCGCGGTCGGAAGGGCGGCGCCAGCGGCGGCGGCGACGGCGCTGTGGCTGGCGCAGGTCGGCGAGTTCTCGTTCGTGTTGGAGCGGTCGGGCCGCGAGGTTGGCCTCGCGCCGCTCGGGTCGGACGCCATCGGCGGCCCGCTCTTCATCGCGGCGACCGTCATCTCGATGGCGCTCACGCCGGTCGCCGCGCCCTACGCCGGGCGGATGGCGGCCGGGCTCCGGCGGATGACCTCCGACGCCACGCCCGAGCCGACCGAGGCGGAGGCGGTCGAGGCGGCCGGCCATTTTTCGGACCTCGAGAACCACACGATCGTGGCCGGCTACGGCGACGCCGCGCGGAAGCTGGTCCACGTCCTCGAGGGCTCGGGCGTCCCGTTCGCCGTCGTCACGCTTTCGCCGGAGGGCGCTCGGGAGGCGGAGGAATCGGGGCTCCGCGTCCTCCGCGGCGACTACGCCAAGCGCCACATCCTCGAGGCCGTCGGGCTCCAGCGCGCGAAGATGCTCGTCGTCCCGGACGACAACCCGGCCATGACGCACCGCGTGGTGTCCGTCGCCCGGGCCCTCAGCCCGACGACCCGGATCGTCGCATCGGTCCCGTCGCTGCACGACGCCGAGGAGTTGGTCGAAGCCGGCGCAGATCGGGCCATCGCGACCGAGTTCGAGGCCGTCGTCGGCCTGTTCGACGACGTCCTCCGGCGCTACCAGGTGGCGCCGGCCGAGATCCTCCGCCACGAGGAGACGCTCCGCCGGGGGAGCTACGAGGCGTTCGACGCCGACGTCATGGACACGCCGGCCGTCCGCTGCGAGCTCGCCGCCGACTGTTTCTCCACGCGCACCGTCACGATCCGCACCGGCGCCCGCGCCGCCGGTCAGTCCCTCGCCGCCCTCCAGCTCGACGAGCGGCTCCTCCACGTCACCCAGGTCTCGCGCGACGGCGACGTGACGCGCGAGCCGGGCGGCGGCTTCGTCCTCCGGGCCGGCGACGAGGTCCTCTTCGGCGGCACGCCGCAGGCGCTCATCGACGCCGGGGACCTCTTCCGCGTCACCGACGGTCGGACGCCCGCCCTCCCCGCCCCGCCGCCCATGCCCACGCAGCGCGCCGACTGGATCGACACCTCGGCCCCGGTCCACCTCGACCCCGACCCCGACGCCGGGTGCACCCACCTCGACCACGTCCACGACGTGACGCCCGGGACCCAGGGGTGCGAGGAGTGCCTGGAGCGCGGCGACCGGTGGGTCCACCTCCGCGTGTGCCTCGAATGCGGCCACGTCGGCTGCTGCGACTCATCGCCCAACAAGCACGCGACGAAGCACTACCACCGGACGGGCCACCCCGTCGTGCGGAGCATCGAGCCGGGCGAGACGTGGGGCTGGTGCTACGAAGACGAGGTGATGCTGTAGGGCGCGCTCCTCTCGTGGGGACCCGCTCCCTCCGCCTCGGCGCCGAGGCGGACGGCCTCCCGCCCTCTCTACGCGTCGGCCAGCGGGAGCACGGCGGTCACGGTCGTCCCTTGGTGGGGCACCGAGTCGACCTCGAGTTGGCCGCCGGCCAGGCCGAGGCGGTGGCGGAGCTCGCTCAGGCCCAGGCCGGTCGCGTCCGCGGAGTCGTGGTCGTCGAACCCCTCGCCCTCGTCGCGGACCGAGAGGTGGCAGCCCTCCGCGTCGCACCACGCCCGGACCCACGCCTCCCCGGTCCCGGCGTGCTTGACGACGTTGAACAGGAGCTCGCGGGCGACGCGCGTAAGCAGCGACCGGACTCCGTGCGACGGCATCGTCCCGGCCGACGTCACGTCGAGGTGGACGGTCAGGCCGTAGCGCTGGCGGGCGTAGTCCGCGACCCAGCCGAGCGCGGCGCCGACGCCGTCGTCGAAGAGCGACGGCGGGTGGAGCTCGGTGGCGAGCAGGCGCGTCTGGTTGATGGCCTCGTCGACGTAGCCCTCGACGCGGTCGCCGAGGCCGTCGGCCCCGCCGGCCGCCCGCGACAGGAGGTCGACGTGGATCTTGAGGCCGTAGAGCGTCTGCTGGACGTCGTCGTGGAGCAGCTGGGCGACCCGCTCGCGCTCTCGGAGCTCGGCCTCGGAGAGCGACCGGGCGAGAGACTCGACCTGATGGGCGCGGTCCCGGAGCGCGGCCGTCTGCTCGTCCACGCGGTCTTGGAGCTCGGCGTTGAACCGCTGGACGCGGTCGAGGAGGTCGCGCACGCGGAGCTGCTGGCGGCGGGCCTCGACGGCGAGCCGGACGACCGACCGGAACGCGACCGGCTGGATCGGCCGCTCGAGCACGGTCACATGCCGGCGCCCGCCCAGCAGGCCGGTCAGCCCGAGGTAGTCGCCGGCGCTCCACCCCGCGTCGACGAACAGGACGAACGGGAGCTCGGACCAGTCGGGCTCGCCGGCCAGGGCCTCGGCGAGCACCTCGATGCCGGGCAGCGAGAGCGCCTCGCCCGTCAGCACGACGGCGCCCGCGTCGGGCCGGCCGACGGACGTGCAGAGGCCGGGCGCGTCGGGCAGCGACACGACCTCGAGGTCGTCGTCGGTCAGCACGCGCCCCACGAGCTCCGCGTCGCGGCCGACCGGGGTAAGGACGAGGGCCGCCAGCCGCTGGGCCGGCGTCGTGCCGTTGCTAAGTGATGCGAGGGGCCCCATTAACCGTCAAGAACGCCGGGCCCAAGTGGGAGATGCGCTCGGGCACCCTGAACCCCGAGTGAGGGAATCCCCCGCTAGAGAGACGTCCCGTCCACGAAGGCCGCGAGGCCGGTCAGGACGCCCTGGTAGTCGGTGATCGCGTCGCCGACGGCCATCCCGTCGTCGCTCATCACGAACTGGCGGACGCGCCGGTCGTGCCCGCCGCGCCGCCGCTTGACCACGGCGATGGCCTTGCGGATCTCGCCGCGAGCCTCGTAGTGCTGGAGCAGGAGGACCGTGTCGGCGACGTAGCTGATGTCGATCTGGGGCGCCGTCGCGTCACCGAGAAGCCCGTGCTCGGGGACCGTCAGGAGCGTGACGACGCCTCGCCCGCCGAGGTAGGCCAGGAGGTCGTGGAGCTGGCTCGCTGCGCGGTCGGCGCCGGGGCAGGCGTGCGTGAAGCCCGTCAGGCTGTCGATGACGACGAGCCGGACGCCCGCCTCGACGTCACGGTGGACGCGGTCGATGAACCGGCCGGTGGTCATGATCGAGGCGCTGAGCTCCTGGACCTGGAGCACGTCCCCCATCGACCGGAGGTCGTACCCCAGGCCCTCCATCCGGTCGAGGAGCGTCCGCTTCCGCTCGTCGAAGGTGTAGATCGCCGCCGGCGCCCCGCCCTCGGCGGCGGCCACGGCGTAGGAGGCCGCCAGCGACGACTTGCCGGTCCCCGAGACGCCGACGACGACGCACGACGCGCCGGGGTCGAGCCCCCCGTCCAGCATCGCGTCGAGGCCGTCGATCCGGCTCGACCGCGAGGCCCCCACCTCGCCCGCCTCGGCCCGTTCGTCGGCGCCCTCGTCCTTCAGCCGCATCGTGAGGCTCGGGTACACCTCGAGCCCGCCGTGCAGGATCCGGAAGTCGTGGTACCCCGTCGGGTGGTCGACGCCGCGGATCTTGGGGATCTGGAGCCGGCGGTAGACCTGCCCGTACTGGGGCGCGTCGCGCTCGAGCCGGACGACGCCGTGCATGATCGAGTACACCGCGCTGTCGCCGTCGCTGGCGCTGTAGTCGTCGAGGAGGAGCGTGGTCACGTCACGCTGGCCGAGCGCGTGCTTGAGCGCGAGGAACCGGCGGCGGCTCCGGAGCCCGTCGCCCGACAGCAGGCGGAGCTCGGCGGCCGAGTCGAGGACGAGCCGGGCCGGCCGGACCGACCCGACGGCGCCCAGGACGGTGTCCATCAGGTCCACGAGGTCGACGTCGCCGGCGGGGAAGAGCGTGTGGTCGGAGGCGTGGAGGTCGAGCCCGCCGGACTCCACGTCGAGCACGTCGACGCCCTCGAGGTCCCACCCGTGCGAGTCGGCGATGGCGAGGAGCTCGTCGCGACGCTGCGACAGCGTGACGTACAGGACGCGCTCGCCCGCCTCGACGGCGGCGCGGCAGAAGTGGAGCGCGAACGTGGTCTTGCCGGTCCCGGGTCGACCTTCGAGGAGGTACATCCGCCCGGCAGGAAAGCCACCGCCGAGCAGCACGTCGAACCCCGGAACGCCGGACGAAACACGAGAGGACACGGTCGGGGTCACGGGCCAGGGTGAACGGGATCGGCCCGGGAGTATACCAGGCGCACACATATCGGCGCACGCCCGGTTCCCTTTCCGTCTCGCCGTTAGCCTTCGCGCATCAGCTTCCACGCGCACGGAACGCCCCGTACACGGCCTCGCGGACCCCGTGGTGGAGCCCGACGCCGTCGAACGGCATGAGCTGGACGAAGAGGACCGCCGTGAGCTCGTTCACCGGGTCCACCCAGAACAGCGTGCTCGCCGCGCCGTCCCAGAAGAACTCGCCGACCGTCCCCGGATTCTCGTCGGCGGAGGCCGGGGGCCGGACACGAACCGCAAAATCGATCCCGAACCCGACCTGTCCCTTGCTGGGCAGCCACATGCGCTGGGTCACGGCGTCGTCCAGGTGGCTCGTCGCCATAAGACGGACGGTCTCGGGCTGGAGGATCCGGACGCCGTCGAGCACGCCGCCGTTCAGCAGCATCTGCGCGAAGCGCGAGTAGTCGTCGAGGGTCGACGTGAGCCCCCAGCCGCCGGGCGTCAACGGCCACGCCTGTGTGTTGAACACGTCGATGCCGTCGATGGGCGAGAGCGCGCCGTCGTCGCCGCGGCGATAGACGGCGGCCATCCGGTCCCGGTCGGCCTCGGGGACGACGTAGCGGGTCTCGCTCATCCCGAGCGGGGCCAGCACGTGCTCGCGGACGTACTCGGCGTACGGCTGCCCGGAGATCCGCTCGACCAGAAACGCCTGGAGGTCGACCGACGGCCCGTAAGCCCACTGCTCGCCGGGGTGGAACCCGAGCGGGACGCTCGCGAACTGGCGGGCCATGGTCTCGAGCGTGTTCTCGCGGTTCATCGGGTCGGCCTCGCGGAGCATCGCCGCCAGGGCCTCGTGCCCGCCGTCGGCGCCGATGCCAGCCGTGTGCCGCGTGAGGTCGCGGATGGTGACCGGCCGGCGCGGCGCCTCGAGGATCGGCTGGCCGTCGGCGTCCACGCCCGCGTAGACCACGACGTCGGCGAACTCCGGGGCGTAGTCGGCGAGCGGGTCGTCGAGGTCGAAGGCGCCGGCCTCCCACAGCGTCATCAGCGCGACGCCGGTGACGGGCTTCGTCATCGAGTAGACCTGGACGATGGCGTTGCGGGTCATCGGCACGTCCGCCTCGCGGTCGGCGTGGCCGTAGGCGCCGACATAGGCCTCCTCTCCCCGCTCTAGGACGAGGGCCGAGACGCCCACCACGTCGCCCCGCTCGACGAACCCGGCCAGCGTGGCGTCGAGGCGGGCCACCGCGGCCTCGTCGACCACGCGCGGGAGGTCGGGCGCCCTGGGTTGCGCGCGGGCGGAGGCGACGAGGAGGAGCGCAGCGACGATCGCCGACGGGATGCGGAGCATGGGTGGTGGGGCTGTACCGTCCAGAATAGCGCCTCCAACCCGCTCCGCCGTGGCACCCGTGTGCACGTCGCTCGCGACTCAGGGCAGCTCCGCTCTCCCCCGCAGGTCCCGCCACGACGGGTTCGCGGCGTTGACGAGCGCCACCTTCTTGCTCCGCCGCCAGCCCTTCAGCTGCTTCTCCCGCGCGATGCCATCGCGCGCCTCCGGGTACGACTCGACGTAGATGAGCCGGTCGAGCGCATAGCGCCCCGTGAACCGCTCGTCCCCGCTGGCCACGTGCTCCGCCAGCCGCCGCTCCAGATTGTTCGTCACTCCAACGTACAGCGTCCCCGAGCGGTTGGTGAGCATGTAGACCCAGTACGTGCGCGCCGCTCCCATACCGCACGATAGCGTGCCGCCATCATCCAGCACCCTCCCCTCCCCGTGTCATCCTGAGCGAGCGGAGCGAGTCGAAGGATCTTTTGGTGCGATGAGGTCTCTCGCTGACACAGAGAGGGCGGTCCGTGCGTGGTGCTCGCCAGAGATCCTTCGACTCCGGGCTGCGTCCTCCGCTCAGGATGACACGTCTGAAGCGCCGCGCGGGCGGACGTGGCGACGCCCCGGGTCCCTCCGCCTCGACGCCGAGGCGGACGGGGTCAGGCGAACTGGAGCCGGCGGCCCTTCGGCGTTGGGATCTCGCGGCCCAGTTCCCGCGCCGTCTCGATCCACTCTCGCATGATGACCTGCACGGTCTCCATTACCTCCGTGTACGTCTCCCCATCGGCCATGCACCCGGGTAGTTCCGGGACCTCGGCAAGATATGCCTCGTCCTCGTCGCTCCAGTAGACGATGACTTCGTAGCGGAGGTCAGGGGTTTCCATCGGGAACGAGGCGATAGGCGACAAGCAGAGTCCGGACCTGCTTCACTTGGTACGACTTGGCAGCAGTGCCCTTCGGCTGGAGATTCAAGATCTCTGGAACACCAGGGTAGCTGAATATATGATGGCTCCCCTTGACCCTCTCCTCGAACCCGAGCCGGAGGAGGATGCGGCGCACCTCCTCGAACGAGAAGCTAGCGTCTGATGTACCACGGAGGAGGCGTTCGAGAGCTTTTGCTGCCTTGGACATGGCACGAGCCGGAGTGTGGGTAAAGGTGGAAAACGATTGGTTGCAACCACCGCCCCGGCATCCCTACCATGAGGTCCCCACCTCGGTAGCGATCGGTCCGGAAGCGGACGGTCGCGTCGAACTTCCACCCCGTTGCGACTCATCGCGGCGGGGTGGTTTTTAGGTTCGCGCTTCACGGCGACGGTAGCAACCGTCATCCGTCCACGGCTTATCCACAGCGTGGGTGAATCGGCCTCTCCCGCCTCGGTCGCCCCCTCAGCGCGCCCGGGCGGCCCGAGTCGCTCCGTCCTCTATCTCCAGAGGCACTCGGATAATGGTTCCTCCTCTTTGTGCTCTCCCAGCGCTCGCAGGAGCCACTTAGGACCTATCCGAAAAGGTAGTCGTCGGCTGAGATCGGGCATCGGCGCCAGACGATCACGGCACACGCCAGGTGGAGCAAGGCCGCGAAGTTCTCGGCCTTCTTCTCCCACCGGATTAGCAGCCGCCGGAACCGGTTGAGCCACGAGTGCGCCGCCTCGACGACCCATCGTCGTGCCCGGTACCCCGGCATCTTCAGCGCCAGCTTCTCGTCGCCTCGGCTCAGGATGTGGGTGACGTACCCCGATGCGCTCAGCGCCGAGCGGACCGAATCGAAGTCGTACCCCTTGTCGGCGCACAGGTGCTGCTCGGCCTCGAACGACACGACGGCCATCGAGTCGAGCACGGGCTCGACCTGCGTCATGTCGTTGCGGTTGGCGCCGGTCACGACGAGCCCGACCGGGAGCCCGTGGCCTTCGGTGAGCAGGTGGCGCTTGGTGCCCGACTTGCCGCGATCCGTCGGGTTGGGGCCGGTCGCCGCGCCCCCGAGCGGCGCCTTCGTCGTCGCCCCGTCGATCGCTTGCCACGTCCAGTCGAGCCCGACGGAGGCGTCGAACTCGACGAGTCCCGTCGCCCAGAGGTGAGCGAAGACGTCGGCCTCGGCCCACTCCTGGAACCGGTCGTGGACGGTCGAGGCCGCCCCGAGACACCGTGGCAGCGCCTTCCACTGGATGCCGGTGGTGAGCACGTAGAAGATCGCGGCGAAGACCTCGCGGTCGGGCTTCCGGGGTCGGCCTCCACCGGGTGGCTCGGGGAGCAGCGGCTCGACGGCGGCCCAGAGTTCGGGGGGCGGCAGGAAGCGGGCGTCGATCTCAGACTCGAAGTCGGGCGCGCTAGCTTGAGCGCGTGCGGGCGTCGCGGGCACGTCGGGCGTGAGGAGAGGTAAGAGTCCCTCAAGCTAGACGGCCGGGCGCCCGCACCCTTTTCGGATAGGTCCTTAGGCTACATCGCAGCGCAAGAAGAAACGCCCCCGGCTCCAAAGAACCGGGGGCGCCCGCCTCGGCACAGTCACCGAGGCAGCCAAAGCCGGAGGGATCAGCCGCAGCCCGTGGACGAGCCGCAGTTCGGGCAGGAGTAGCAGCTCCCCGCCCGCACCGTGATCCCGCCGCAGTTGGGGCAGGCCGGCGCGTCGTCCTGGTTGTCGAAGGCGCCGAGCTGGCCCTTCGCGTCGGCCGCGAGGGCGGCCTCGACGGAGCCGCCGACGTGCGTCGGCTGGCCGGCGTCCACGACGGCCTGGGCCGTCGCGAACAGGTCGGCCTGCGTCTGGTCCTCGGCGGGGCCGTGGGCCTTGGACTCGTTCGCCACCGCGACGACCGGGTCGGCCTCGGGCTCGTCGTCGGCCAGGTCCTTGGGCGCGCCGTCGCCGCCCGAGAGGAACTTGATCGAGAGGTAGCGGAAGATGTAGTCCGTGATCGACTTGGCGATCGGGATCTGGGGGTTGTTCGTGAACCCGGCCGGCTCGAACCGGACGTGGCCGAACTTGCTCACGAGGTCCTCCAGCGGCACGCCGTACTGGAACGCCAGCGAGATCGCCGTCGCGAAGCTGTCCATCAGCCCGGCGATCGTCGAGCCCTGCTTGGCCATCGTGATAAAGATCTCCCCGGGCCGGCCGGCGTTGCGGTGGCCCTCCGGGTAGAGGCCCACGTGGAGGTACCCCTCGTGGCCCGCGACCGAGAACTTGTGCGTCACGCTCGGCCGCTCGTCCGGCAGCCGCTCGCGGTGCGGGCGGTAGACCACCTTCTCGACGACCTTCTCCACCTCGCGGATCTCCGGCTCTGGCGTCGACGCGCCGTCGCCCGAGTAGGCGGCCTCGGCGGCCGTCGTCTTGCCCTTCGTGTTGCCGCCGGACGTCGTCGAGAGCGGCTGGCTCCGCTTCGAGTTCTCGCGGTAGATCGCGACCGCCTTCAGCCCGAGCTCCCAGCTCTTCATGTAGGCGTCGGCGATGTCCTCGACCGTCGCGTGCTCCGGGAGGTTGACCGTCTTCGAGATGGCGCCCGAGATGAACGGCTGGCACGCGGCCATCATCCGGATGTGGCCCATGTGCGAGATCGAGCGCTCGCCGTTGTGCGGTTTGAACGCGCAGTCGAACACCGGGAGGTGCTCGTCGCGGAGGCCCGGGGCGCCCTCGATCGTGTCGTGCTCGTCGATGTACTCGCGGATGACCTGGGACTCAGCCTCCGTGTAGCCGAGCCGAGCCAGCGCCTCCGGCACCGTCTGGTTGACGATCTTCATGAGCCCGTCGCCCTTGCCCGCGAGGAGCTTGTACTTGACGAGCGCGAGGTCGGGCTCGATGCCCGTCGTGTCGCAGTCCATCATGAAGCCGATGGTCCCCGTCGGAGCGAGGACCGTGGCCTGCGCGTTCCGGTAGCCGTACGTCTCGCCGAGGGCGACCATCCGGTCGGCGCTCTCCTGGGCGGCGTCGCGGAGGTAGGCCGGGCAGCTGGCGTCGATCTCCTTCACGGCGTCGCGGTGCATCCGCATCACGTCGAGGAAGGGCTCCGCGTTCTCGGCGTAGCCGGCGAACGGGCCGATCTTTTCGTTCGCGGCGATCTCGGCGGAGCGGGCGTAGGCCTCGCAGTGCTCGATCGCCATGAGCGCGCCGGCGACCGCGCGGCCCTCGTCGGAGTCGTAGGGGAGGCCCATCGACATGAGGAGCGCGCCGAGGTTGGCGAACCCGAGGCCGAGCGGCCGGAACGCGTGGCTGTTGGCCGCAATCGAGGCCGACGGGTAGCCGGCGTTGTCGACGAGGATCTCCTGGGCCGTGATGAACAGGCGGGCCGCCGCGCGGTAGCGCTCGACGTCGAAGCCACCGTCAGCCGTCTTGAACTTGCGGAGGTTGAGCGAGGCGAGGTTGCACGCGCTGTCGTCCAAGAACATGTACTCCGAGCACGGGTTGCTGGAGTTGATCGGGCCGGTGTTCTTGCAGGTGTGCCAGCGCTGGATCGTGTCCTCGTACTGCGCGCCCGGGTCGCCGCAGACGTGGGTCCCCTCGGCGATCTGGAGGAGGAGGTCCTCGGCGTCGACCTCGTCGACAGCCTCGCCGGACGTCACAGCGGTGAGTTTGTACTTCTGGCCCTTGTTGGCGGCCTCCATGAACGCGTCGTCGAGGCGGACCGACTGGTTCACGTTCTGGAAGGCGACCGAGCCGTAGGCGTCGCCGTTGAACGAGCCGTCGTAGCCCTCCTCGATGAGCGCCCACGCCTTCCGCTCCTCGGTCTGCTTGGCGCGGACGAACTCGAGGATGTCCGGGTGCCAGACCTTCAGCGTCTGCATGATGGCCGCGCGGCGCGTCTTCCCGCCCGACTTGATGGTGCCGCCCGTCGCGTCCTGGACCTTCATGAAGGACACGGGGCCCGACGGGATCCCGCCGCCAGACAGCTTCTCGTGGCTGCTCCGGAGCTTCGACCAGTCGGCCCCGACGCCGGAGCCGAACTTGAACAGCCGGGCGCTCTCGCCCATGAGCTGCCAGATGTCGTCGACCGAGTCGTCGACGGAGATGATGAAGCAGGCCGACGCCTGCGGCCGCTCGTACGGGTCGACGTCGACGACCTCGCCCTTCTCGAAGTCCCACCCGGAGATCGTCTTCCCACCCGAGTCGCGGACGCCGTACTGGGCGTGGAGCCCGACGTTGAACCAGACGGGGCTGTTGAACGCGCCGTACTGGTTGGTGCAGAGCCACGTCAGCTCGTCGTAGAACGTCTCGGCGTCGGCGTCGGTGGCGAAGTAGTTCTGGTCGCGCCCCCAGTCCGTGATCGTCCGCGTCACGCGGTGGACGAGCTGCTTGAGGCTGTACTCGCGCTGGCCCTCGGCCGGCGAGCCGTTGCCCTTGGCGAGGTCCCCATAGAAGTACTTCGACGCGACGACGTTGACCGCCAGCGGCGTGAACGCCTCCGGGAACTCGACGCCGAGCTGCTCGAAGATGGCCTCGCCCGTGTGGTTCTTGATGGCGGCGTCGCGCGACTCCCAGGCGACGCTGTCGAACGGGTGCTGGCCCTCGGTGGAGAAGACACGGTCGATCGTCAACCCGCCGGACACGGCGGGGGCCTTTTGCTTGGCCATAGGTGTGTGGGTTGGGGGGACAAAAACGGCGTCCCAGGGCCTCGCCTCCGCGCTGCGCAGGGACGGCTGGTGACGCCGGAGCCTTCGTCCGGGCGGGGGCCTGCGTCGCGCTGGTGCGGCGGCTCAGCCCGCGTGCGTGAAGGCACATCGAAGCGGACTTCAAGTAACCGGCGAGCGCGCCCGGTCGCAACCGTCATCCGTCCACGGGTTATCCACAGCGTGGACGAATCGGCCTCTCCCGCCTCGGTCGCCCCATCACCCTCACCGAGGCGGGCCGACCCACGCGTCTTCTTCTCCAAGCGCGTCCGTTATCTCCGAGGCCTCCTGAATAACGGACTCTCGCGGCTCCTGCCTGCCTGCCGTCAACGGGGCCGCGGGCGAGCCCGCAGGGCGCATAACGGTCCTTCGTCGTGAGCCCGCATTCCAGGCCCACCCGCCTCCCCACGGCGGCGCCGCGGGGCCGGTTCATCGCCCGTCGGTCCGACTAGAAGTCGTCGTCGTCGTCGGGGTCATAGTCGATGTCCTCGTCGAGTTCGAGGTCGTCGTCGTCGAGCTCGAGGTCGTCGAGGTCGAGGTCGTCGTCGTCGTCGAGGTCGTCGTCCTCTTCGAGGTCGTCGTCGTCGATCGCGAGGTCGTCGTCGTCGAGTTCGAAGTCGTCGTTGAAGTCGTCCATGCCGGGAGGGAGATGGGGGGGACGGGCGAGTCTACAGCGTCAGTCGGGATGGGGGCAAGCGGAACCGTCCGGAGTGAATCGGGAGGGAAAGCCGCCGTGACGCGCCGTCCGGGCGGAGCCCACGACCGACGCCCGCGTACCTTCTCCCGTTCCGACATCCGCACCCCCATGTTCGACGACCGCAGCGCGTACCCGCACCCCGACGAGTTCAAGGTGGTCCGCCCCGAGTACTCCGACCCCGAGGAGGACGGCGACGACGTCATCGCGACGATCCAGATCGAGGCGTTCCGCGTCCACGGCTACAGCGCCACGCGGCCGGGCGCCCGGCGGGCCGCGCTCTACGAGGCCGCCAAGACGTACCGGAGCTACCACCCCGGCTACCGCGTCGAGAGCCCGTTCCCGGACGAGTTCGAGGACGGCGAGGGCAAGCAGTGGACGCGCGTCCCGTCGGGCAAGCGCGACACGCTCGGCGACTACACATTCGAGGACGAGGACGGCGAGGACTCGGCAGACATCGAGCAGATGCTGCTCTGGGACATCCGCCCCGAGCCCGTTTTCGAGGACGAGGACGACGAGTAGCCCCCGCCTCGATTCGTCACACCGACGCCGCGCCCCGCTGTGGGCGCGGCGTTTTCTTTGGGTCGCCTCTCCCCCACCACCGATGCCCCTCCGCTCGCTCCTCCTCGTCGCCGCCGCGCTCGTCGCCGGCGGCTGCGCCCCGGCCCTCACGGCCGCGTCCTCCACACCCGCCGGGCAGGCCGCCATTGAGCGCGCCGTCCAGTCGGCCCTCGTCCGGGCCGGGCTCGCCAGCCCGACGGCCTCCCCCCTCCCCACTGCCGAGGCGGAGGCCCCCGCTCTGCACGCCGGCCCCATGCTGGCCGACGTGACGCACCGTGGGGCCGCCGTCTGGGTCCTCACCTCGCCCGGCTCCGAGGTCGTCGTCGACGCGTTCGGGCCCGACTCGCTCGAGGCCGGCGGGACGATGCTGGCCGCCTCGGGGCGCACGACGAGCGGGCCGGACGGGACCGCGACCGTCCGCCTCTTCGGCCTCGAGCCGGGCACGACGTACGACGTCACCGTCACCGTCGACGGCGTCGACGTCACGCCGACCTCCTACGCCACGCGCGTCGAGACGCAGCCGTTGTGGCAGTGGCGGACCGACCCGCCCGCGTTCACGGCCGCGATCGGCTCGTGCTACTACGACAACGACCCGGCCTACGACCGGCCCGGCGACGCCTACGGCGGCTCGCCGTCCATCTTCGGCGAGATCGCGGCCCTCGACCCCGACCTCATGCTGTGGCTCGGCGACAACGTCTACCTCCGCGAGGTCGACTGGTGGGACGCCGCCGGCATCGACTACCGATACCGCCACAGCCGCTCCGAGCCGGCGCTCCAGCCGCTCCTCGCGCGCGCCGCCCACTACGCCATCTGGGACGACCACGACTACGGTCCCAACGACTCCGACCGCTCGTACGTCCTCAAGGACGAGGCCCTCGAGACGTTCTCCGACTACTGGCCCGCCGCGGCGCGCGGCCTCCCGGGCGTGCCCGGCGTGTTCACCCACTTCCAGTGGGCCGACGTCGAGTTCTTCATGCTCGACGACCGCTACCACCGCGCGCCGAACGACGCGCCCGACGCCGAGCGCCAGATCCTCGGGCCGGAGCAGGCGCAGTGGCTCCTCGACGCGCTCACCACGAGTCAAGCCCCGTTCAAGATCGTCGCCGTCGGGGGCCAGTTTTTGAACCCGCTCCCCGTCTTCGAGACGTTCGCCGCCATCGCACCGCGCGAGCGGCGGACGCTCCTCGACCAGATCGCGGCGCGCCGGATCGAGGGCGTCGTGTTCCTCTCCGGCGACCGCCACCACACGGAGCTCCTCAAGATGGACCGCCCCGGCGCATACCCGCTCTACGAGTTCACGTCGAGCCCGCTCACGGCCGGTGCCTCGACGTACCCACTCCGCGGGGACTCGCCCGAGTACACGAACCCGCTCCGCGTCGACGGAACGCTCGTGGCCGGCGAACACAACTTCGGGACGCTCACGGTGACGGGCCCCCGCACCGACCGCGTCCTCACGATGCGGACCTACAAGGCCGACGGGGCGCTTCTCTGGGAGCACGCCGTCCGCGCCCGCAACCTCACGGTGCCGGGCGGCGAGTAGCGCCGATGTCCGAGTCCTCCCGCCTCGGCGCCGAGGCGGGCGGGGCTACTTCCGCTTGAAGCTCAGCGTGAGCGGGACGCCCTCGAACCCGAACGCCTCGCGGAGCCGGTTCTCGAGGTACCGCCGGTAGCTCTCCTTCACGCCCTGCGGCTGGTTGCAGAAGAACGCGAACACTGGCGGCTCGTCGCGGACCTGGCTCGCGTACTTGATCTTGATGTACTGCCCGTTGAGGCTCGGCGGCGGCTGGCGGCGGACGGCGGCCTCGACGACCTCGTTGAGCTTCGCCGTCTGGACCCGCTTCCGGCGCTCGTCGAACACCTTCAGCGCGACCTCCAGCACCTTCTCGGCCCGCTGGCCCGTCAGCGCCGAGGCGAACACGATGGGGACGAAGTCGATGAGCCCCATCTTCTCGCGGATCATCCGGTCGACGTCGCGGGCCGTGTTCGTCTCCTTCTCGACGAGGTCCCACTTGTTGACGACGATGACCATCCCCTTCTTCATGGCCTCCGCCTCGCGGAGCACGCGGGCGTCCTGCGACTCGAGCCCGCGCTCGCCGTCGATGAGGACCACGGCCACGTCGCACGACTGGAGCGCGCGCTCGGTCCGGAGCGTCGAGTAGAACTCGACGTTCTCGCGCACGCGGGCCTTCTTGCGGAGCCCGGCCGTGTCGACGAGGACGACCTCGCGGGCGTCTTCGCCCTCGCCGATGCGGAGGCGGGCGTCGACGGCGTCGCGCGTGGTGCCGGCCACCTCGGTCACGATGGAGCGCGTCCGCCCGAGGAGCTTGTTGGCCAACGACGACTTGCCCACGTTGGGCCGGCCGAGGAACGCGATCCGCGGGACGTCCGGCTCCTCCTCCCGCTCGGGCTCCTCCGGCAGCGCCGCGACGACGGCGTCGAGGAAGTCGCCCGTCCCGGTCCCGTTGACGGCGCTGAGGGGGAACATCTGCTCGAACCCGAGGCCCCAGAACTCGCTCGCGTCGAGCGCCCGCGCCGTGTTGTCGGCCTTGTTGGCGACGACGATCACGGGCTGCTTGGCGCGGCGGAGGAGCCCGGCGACCTCGGCGTCGAGGTCGGAGATGCCCGTGAGCGTGTCGACGACGAACAGGATGACGTCGGCCTCCTCGAGCGTGAGCATGACCTGCTCGCGGATGGCCGCGTCGAACCGCTCGGCGGAGCGAGGGACGAGCCCGCCGGTGTCGACGAGGTCGAACGTCCGGCCGGTCCACTCGACGGTCCCGAACAGGCGGTCGCGCGTGACGCCGGGCTGGTCGTCGACGATGGCGCGGCGCTCTTCGGTGAGCCGGTTGAACAGGGTCGACTTGCCCACGTTGGGGCGGCCGACGATCGCGACGAGGGCCATCGGGGGTGGGGGTTCGAGAGCCCCCAAGCTAGGGAGACCGCCCGTGGAAGACCTCCGCGAGCCCTTCGCGCCGAGTCCCCCCGCCTCGGCGCCGAGGTGGGGGCAGGCGTTACCCCCTGGACGCGGGCCGCGACCTCTATTTACCCTCTCATTCCATCGCACGTCGCCATGCGCCGTTCGCTTCTCGCCCTTCTTGCCTGTCTCGCTGCCGTCGGAGGGTCGGCCCAGTCCACTGATCGTGCTCCGTTTACGGTCGAGGTCCAGTCCCCCGACGGCGAGCCGCTCCCGGGCGCGTCCGTGATGCTCGGCGACCGCGGCGGCGCGGCCGACGCCGACGGGCGGGTCACGTTCGAGAACGTCCGGCCCGGCCGCTACCCCCTCCGCGTGTCGTTCATCGGCCGGCCGACGCGTGAGCTCGCCGCCGTCCTCAACGCCCCCGGCCCGTGGGGCCTCATCGTCGAGATGGTCGACACGACGACGCTGCTCTATGACGTGGTGGTGGAGGGCCGGGACCTCAGCCGCTCGCGCCTCGTGGCCGACGGGTTCTTCGAGCGCCAGGCGCTCGGCGGCGGCACGATCCTCGACGCCGAGGACATCGCCTACCGGAGCCCGCTCCACCTCGCCGACCTCCTCCGCGGTGGGGTCCTCGGCGTCCGCGTCCGCGACGGCCGCTTCGGCCCGGTCGCCACGTCGTGGCGGACGGGCTGCACGATGGACGTCTACCTCGACGGCGTCTACTCGTCGATCTTGACGGAGAGCCTCGACGCGTTCCCGGCCCAGGGCCTCGTCGCCGTCGAGGTGTACCGCGGCGCCACGCAGATCCCGCTCCGCTACCGACGCCTCGCCGGGACGCCCGGCGGTGGGCGGCGCAGCGGCTGCGGCGTCGTCCTGGCGTGGACCGAACTCAGCATCGCCCCCGACTCCGACACGTGATCCGCTCCCGCCTGCTCCCTCTCCTCCTCCTCGGCCTCGCCGTCGGCGCATCGGCCCAGGAGGACTACCGCTCGGACTTCATCGTCGGTGTCCAGACGCCCGAGGGCGAGCCGATCGCGGGCGCGACCGTCCTCGTCGGCGGCCGGGGCGCCTCGACCAACGCCGAGGGCGAGGCGACCCTCCGCGACCTCGCGCCGGGCCGCCACCGGGTCCAGGTCTCGTTCCTCGGCTACGAGACGCGGACGCTGGTGGCGCGCCTCGACGCGCCGGGCCCGTGGGGGCTGATCGTCGAGCTCGACGAGGGCGCCGTCGGGCTCGACGAGGTCGTGGTCGAGGCCCGCGACCTCAGCCGGTCGCGCCTCGCCGCCGACGGGTTCTTCGACCGGCTCGACCTGGGGCTCGGGCGGGTCCTCACGCGCGAGGAGATCGAGCGGAAGGCGCCGATCCGCCTCGGCGACGCGCTGACGGGCCTCCTCGGCGTCCGGATCGTGACGAACCGCGTGAGCGCGCCCGGCGACGTGCCCGGCCGGTCGGCCGTCGCCACGCGCCGCGGCGCCGAGTGCCAGATGGCGATCTACCTCGACGGCGTGTACTCGCCGTTCCTGACCGACGACGTCGACGCGATCACGGCGCAGGACGTCGTGGCCATCGAGGTCTACCGCGGGCCGACGCAGATCCCGACGTTCTACAACCAGCTCGGCCGGGGCGAGGGCTGCGGCGTGATCCTCGTGTGGACGTCGAACAGCCTCTCGGACGCCCAGTAGCCCCGCCCGCCTCGGCGCCGAGGCGGAGACACCCCGGCGTAGGACGGACCCGGACCGACCGGTCACAGACCGGTAACATTCTGTAGAGGAGGGAATACGGAGCGCTCTCGGCACGTCATAGGGGCCCACGCCGCCCCGCCATGCGCCGCCTCCTCTTCGCCCTCGCCCTCCCCGCCGTCGTCCTCGTGACGCTCGCCGCCGGGTGCGGCACGTCCGAGCCCCTCCCCCCCGCCGGCCCCACCGTCGGCACCGCGGCGCCGTCCGCGGCCGACACGGTCGTCTTCGCGGGCGGGTGCTTCTGGTGCATGGAGAAGCCGTTCGAGGAACTCGACGGCGTCTACGCCGTGACCTCGGGCTTCGCCGGCGGAACCGTCCCCAACCCGACCTACGACCAGGTCACGACCAAGACGACGGGCCACTACGAGTCGGTCGAGGTCGTCTTCGACCCGAGCGTCGTCCCGTACGACACGCTCCTCCAGGTCTACTGGCACAACGTCGATCCGCTCGACGACGGCGGCCAGTTCTGCGACCGTGGCAGCCCGTACCGCCCGGCCATCTTCGCGGGCACGCCCGAGGAACGCGCCGCGGCCGAGACGACGAAGGCCGCGCTGGCGGAGCGGTTCGGCGAGACAATCCGGGTCCCCGTCCTCGACGACGCGCCGTTCTACGCGGCCGAGGACTACCACCAGGACTTCTACCGGACGAACGCCGCCCACTACCAGCGCTACCGCATGGGGTGCCGGCGCGACGCCCGCCTGGAGCAGCTCTGGGGCGACGCCGCCGGCCACCTCGGCCCCGCCCTCTAGGCCCATGAAGACGCTCACGCTCTCCCTCCTCGCCGTCGCCGGCCTCGTCCTGGTCGGCGCCGTGTTCCTCCGCCCCGCCGCGGCCCCCGAGGCCGCCCCCGTCGACATGTCCGACGCCGCCCTCAAGGAGCGCCTCACGCGCATGCAGTACTACGTCACGCAGAAGGACGGCACCGAGCCGCCCTACACGAACGCGTACTGGAACAACACCGAGTCCGGCCTCTACGTCGACGTCGTCGACGGGACGCCGCTCTTCGCCTCGACCACGAAGTACAAGTCGGGCACGGGCTGGCCCAGCTTCTGGCAGCCGCTCGACGGGGCCCCCATCGAGACGCGGGAGGACAAGTCGCTGTTCATGACGCGGACGGAGGTCCGCTCGGCGTCCAGCGACTCCCACCTCGGCCACGTGTTCGAGGACGGCCCCGAGCCGACCGGCCTCCGGTACTGCCTCAACTCGGCCGCCCTCCGGTTCGTCCCGGTCGCGGACCTCGAGGCCGAGGGCTACGGCGAGTACGCCTCGCTGTTCGAGAACGCCAGCGACGAGAACGCCTAGCCCGCCCCCGCCCGCCTCGGCGGCTCCCCGAGCGGAGTCGAAAGGCCGAGGCCGGCCCACCCGATCCAGTGCCCATGATCCGCCGCCTCCCGATCCTCGCCCTCCTGCTCGCCGCGCTCGGCGCCGCCGCCCAGCCGCCGCCCGCCGACTGGCGGAAGCCGTCGGACGCCGAGCTCCGCCGTCAGCTGACCGACCTCCAGTACCGCGTCACGCAACAGGACGCGACGGAGCGCGCGGGCACGAGCCCGCTCGACGACGAGCACCGCGACGGGATCTACGTCGACGTCGTCTCCGGCGAGGCGCTGTTCTCGTCGAAGGACAAGTTCGACTCGGGGACGGGTTGGCCAAGCTTCGTCCGCCCAATCTCGCCGCGCGCCGTGACCGAGCACGTCGACCGGTCGCTGGGCGTCGCCCGGACCGAGGTCCGCTCGGCCGTGGCCGACTCGCACCTCGGCCACGTCTTCCGCGACGGGCCCCAGCCGACGGGCCTCCGGTACTGCATGAACGGGGCGGCCCTCCGGTTCGTCCCGGCCGGCCGACTCCGCGCCGAGGGCTACGGCCGCTACGCCGGCATCTTCGGCCGGTAGGCCGCGTCGCCGTCAGGGCGGGCCGGAGAGGGTCCCGGCCCGAATCCGCGCGAGGACGGGCGGGTTGTCCGAGGGCACCTGCCCTTCGCCCATGACGCCCCTCGAGATCCTCCGCCAGCGGACACGCCGGCTGACCGACCACGACGTCGTCGGCGACGCCGACTACGTGCTGTGCTGGCTGATGCAGGCGCTCCGGGCCGAGGACAACCCGGCGATCGACGCGGCGATCGCCCTCGGCAACCGGTTGGGCAAGCCGGTCGTCGTGCTCCACGCGCTCGAGAACCGCTACCCGTACGCCTCGCACCGGCTCCATCGGTTCATCCTTGAGGCGTCGCAGGAGCTAGAGACCGGCGTCGAGGAACGCGGGCTCCGGTTCGTCCGGTGGGTCCGGCGCGAGGGCGAGTCCGAGGTGGACCTCGTGGCCCGGCTGGCCGAGCGCGCCGCGGCCGTCGTCGTGGACGACGTGCCGACGTTCGTCACGCGCGAGTACGCCGACGGGCTGGCGGACCGCCTCGACCGGGCCGTGCTCGCCGTCGACGCGTGCTGCGCGGTGCCCCAGCGTGCGTTCGACGGCCACCTCGGCTCGACCAAGGCGTTCCGGGCCGCCCACACGCCGCTCCGCGACGAGCACCTCTCCACCGACCTCCGCCGGGACCCCGACCTCGGGCCTTACGACGGCGACCTCGCGCTCGACTCCGAGGCGATCCGCGACCTCGACGCCGCGGGCCTCGACGCGCTCATCGCCGGGTGCGGCGTCGACATGAGTGTGCCGCCCCCCGACGGGTGGCACGGCGGCCGGCGCGCCGCGCTCGACCGGCTCGCGCACGCCGTCGAGCACGTCCTCGACCGCTACACGTGGACCCGCAACAACCCGGCGCTCCCGGACGGATCGACACGGCTCTCACCCTGGATGCACTTCGGCGTGCTCTCGCCCCGCGAGGTGGCCCGCGCCGCGCTCGACGCCGAGGCCGACGGCGACCTCCACCCCGCCGCCCGCTACAAATTCCTGGACGAGCTCCTGACGTGGCGCGAGTTCTACCACCACCAGTGCCGGCACGTCGCGGGCTGGTCGCGCTTCGAGGGGCTGCCGACGAAGGCGAAGGCCACCCTCCGCGCCCACGCCGACGACCCGCGCCCGACGCTCTACTCGCTCGACGAACTGGCACACGGCGAGACCGACGACGAGACGTGGAACGCGGCGCAGAAGGCGTTCACGGTCGACGGGTGGATGAACAACAACCTCCGGATGTACTGGGTCGCCCAGCTCCTCCCGTGGCGCCCGACGCCGGAAGACGCCTTCGCCACGGCGTGCTACTTGAACGACCGCTTCAGCCTCGACGGCCGCGACGCGTCGACGTACGGCGGGATCCGGTCGGGCTTCGGAGAAGCGCGCCCGTGGAACGAACGCCCGATCTACGGGACCGTCGCGGGCAAAACGAGCGCCGCGCTCCGGAAACGCGACGGCGTGCCCGCGTGGCTGGCCGCGCAGGCCGCCCGCGACGTCCCGTTCCGCGCCGCCATCGCCGACGACCCGCCGCCGGCCTTCGACCGCTACCGCTAGCGCCCTCCGCCTCGGCGCCGAGGCGGACCTAGTCGGCGCCGTAGAGGCCCTCGTAGATCGCCCGGTTGCGCGTGAGGATCTTGACGTAGTCGCGCGTCTCGCGGAACGGGATCCGCTCGGTGAAGAGGGCGTCGTCGCCAAACTCGGGGAACGTCCGCCACTGGTCGACCTGGTGCGGCCCGGCGTTGTAGGCGCCGAAGACCGCCGGGAGCGCGCCGTCGTAGGCCGCGACCTGCTGGCCGACGTACCGCGTCCCGAGGTGGACGTTGACCTCCGGGAGGTAGAGCAGCTCGGGGTCCCACGGTTCGATTCCCTCCTCCGCCGCGAGCGTGCGCGCCGTCGCCGGCATGAGCTGCATGAGCCCCCGCGCGCCGACGTACGACGTGGCCCGCTCCGAGAATTGGGATTCCTGCCGGATGAGGGCCGCCGCCACGAACGGGTCGATGCCGCGGGCCGTGGCCTCGGCCGCGATCATGCGGCGGAACGGGAACGGGTAGAGGATGCGGAGCCGCCGCGCGTTCGTCCCCCCGCCGAGGCTCTGCCCGATGAGGATCGCCCGACGACCGTACCCACGCTCGACGAGGGCCTCGGCGAGGGCGTAGCGCGTCGCCGTCCCGCCGCCGGCCCGAGCGATCGCCCGGTCCAGCTCGGCCTCCGCGGCGTCGGGAAAGCCGGCCTCGCGCAGGAGGTCGACGCCGCGCAACGCATCGGCCACGCGCGCAGCGGCGTCCGGGTCGTCGGGCGGCGAGGCGCTCAGGGGGAGCGGCCAGAACGGCTCGCCGAGGGCCTCACTGGCGAGGAGGGCGTAGTACGAGTCGCGCTCCTGGCGGAGGACGCCGCGGAACCGCTCGGCGGCGGCCTCGGCGTCGCCCGCCTCGGCGAGCGCACGGCCCGCCCAGTAGAGGGAGCGGAGAGCGTCGGCGCCGCGGGGCTGGCGCGTCCGGTACCCGTCCCACAGCCGGGCGGCCTCGGCGTAGTCCTCGTCCAGAAACGCTTGGCCCGCGCGCCGCATCGTCGCGAGGCCGGCCCAGCTCGTCCCGGCGTGCTCCTGCTCGACGCGCTGGTAGAGCGGGAGCGCGCGGTCGAGGTCGCCGCCCTGGTGGAGCACGTCGGCGGCGAAGTAGAGGTTGGCGACGGGCTTGGCCTCGGCGAGCTCGAGGTACACCGCCGCGGCCTCGTCGGTGCGGCCCATCCGGCCGAGCGTGCCGGCCCAGAGCGAGCGCGCGTCCGTCCGGTCCCGGATCGGCTGGAGCATGGCCTCGACCTCGTCGTACCGCTGGGCGTCGAAGAGCGCGTCGGCGGCCTCGTAGCGGACGTCGGCCTGCTGCTCGGGCGTGCCGGTGTCGGCGTCGAGCCACTGGCGGAAGGCGTCGGCGGCGTCGCTGTTGAGGCCGAGCGCGCGGTCGGTCCGGGCGAGGGCGAGCCACTCGGCGGCCGTCGGGTCGCCCTCGCGGAGGCGCGCGGCGGCCTCGCGGGCGGCGGCGCTCGCGGGGTCGATGCCGATGGCCTCACGGTACAGCGCGCGCGCCGCGTCGCCGTCACCCGCCTCGGCGGCGAGCCGACCGGCCGTCACCGTGAAGCCGGCGCGCGCGGCGTCGTTGCCCGTCTGCCGTCGAGCTTGGTCGGCCAGCCGTCGCGCCGCCTCGAGGTCGCCCGACCGGCGCGCGGCCTCGATCCGAGCGGCCCACGCCCGACGCCCGAGCGTGCCGCCCGAGACGCGCCCGACGACCGCCTCCACCCGGTCGACGTCGCCGTCCTGAGCGAGCGCCTCGGCCTCCAACACGGCCAGCCAGTCGGGCGACACATCGGCCACCTCGGAGAGCGCGCGGTCGCCCGCCTCGGGGTCGGTCCGGGCCAGGACGAGCGCGCGGCGGAGACGAGCGGCGCCGCGTTCCACACCGAGTTGAGACGAGTCCGACGCGGCCAGAAACGCGTCATAGCCGCTGCGCGCCGCGTCGGCGTCGCCCGCGTCGTCGGCGGCACGGGCGAGGAGGTAGAGGCCCCGACCACCGTCCAGCGAGTCGAGCCCCGCGGCGCCGTCGAGGAGCGTGCGGACGCGAGGCCAGTCGTCCGAGCCGGCCTCCGCGCGAGCGGCGAGGAGCCGCGCCTCGGGGGCGAGGCGGGCCGGCTCGTCCGTGTAGGGCCGCAGGAGGCGGACCGCACGCTGGGGGCGGTCCGTGTCGAGGAACGCCGCGGCCTCCGCCAGGACGTCGGGGCTGAGGGACGTCACGTCAGCGGCGACCGGTCCGGTGCCGTCTGGCTCATCGGCGCCCGCCCCGTCGGCGCGACACCCGGCGGCGAGGGCCACGAGCAGGCCCAGCGTGAGGCCGAGAGCGAACAAGGAGCGGGGAGAGTCGGTCATGGGCTGCCAATGCCGCCCGCCGCTCGGCGGTTGCACCGGCGAGACTTCGGAGGGCGCCGGTTCAGGGGATCCCGGGACTCCTCCGCCTCGGCGCCGAGGCGGGGCTACCCGCGGTCCCCGATCCACGCGCCGGGCACGGCCACCAGCCGGAAGCGCCAGATCCGGTAGCCGTCGGCGCCCGTGTCCGCGACATAGTCCTCGACCGTGTAGAGGCCGTCGTAGCGGTAGCCGGCCTCGGGCGGGCGCCACACGCCGCGCCCGACGCCGCGGCTCAGGCGGACCGGGAGGCGCCGCCGGGCGCTCTCCGCCAGCGCGAGGTTCGACCGCGTCAGCGACTGGTCGCCGATCTGGCGGCCCGTCCGCGGATGCCGCGCGCCGGAGCCCGTGTAGAGGACGGTCGCCCCGCGGTCTTCGTCGTCGACGAACGCGCAGTTGAGGATGATCGACTCGGCGCCTTCGGTCGCGCGCCCGCAGATGCCGGCCCGGCGCGGCCGGTGGACGCCGGCGACCGACAGGGCGATGCGGTCGTCGAACAGGGTGCCGATGGGGACGCCGGGGACGGGGCCGAACACGTGTGTGGGGAGCCTGAGGGGGGGCGACGCCGTACGGGGTGAGTTCCGACTGGGCTCCCCGCCCCACCCCATGCCCACGTTCCCGTCCGTCGAGGTCGCGCTCGACGCGCTCCAGACGCGCGCCGACGACCTCGAGCGCCAGCTCGCCGAGGCTCGCCGAGGCGGCGACGTCGAGTCGGCGCTGGACCGGGTCTGGACGCGGGCGCTCGCGCTCGACCACAGCGACGAGACGCTCGGCGTGGCCGTCGCCGTGTTCGACGCGCTCCGCGAGCTCGGGCTGCCGGTCCTCCAGATCGGCCTGAGCGGCCAGCCCGACGGCGGCGAGGCCCCCGTATGGACCGCCGGTGTCGACGCCGATGACGCGCCACGAGCGTCGCACCACGTGACGGCCACGACGGGGCACCCCGTCCTCGCCGCCGCGTTCGCCGCCGACCGCGCCGACGGGCCCGTCGTCGAGCCGCTCGGGCGGACCGCCTTCGAGACCTACCTGCGCGCGTCGCTCGCACCCTACCCCGCGACCTACGCCGACCGCGTCGTCGCCCGCTCGCCGCGCGCCGCGACAGTCTACGTCGTCGCCATCCCGGCCGGGGCCCGGCAGAGCGGCCCGCTCCTCGCCCTGTTTTGGGAGCGGCCCACCGACGACGCGCTCCGCGTCCTGGAACGGTTCGCCGTCCTGTTCGGCCTGGCCTACGCCCGCCACCAGGACCTCCAGCGCGCCGAGGCCGAGGCCCGGACCTCCCGCATCGACGCCGCCGCCGAGCGCGTGCGCGCGCAGGCCCTCGCGATGCGCCGGAGCGACGACCTCGACGGGGCCGCCGCGGCCGTGTTCGACGGGCTCGCCGCGCTCGGCGTCCCCGCCCGCCGCGCCACCCTCGCCGTCGTCGACGCCGAGAGCCGGGAGACGACCTACTGGTCCTCCGCCGCCCCGGACGCCCCGACGACGGCCCACGTCACGACCATCGAGGGCCACCCGTTCTACGACGCCCTCTGGGTGGCGTGGCGCCGCCAGCGGAGCCTGTCGTACATCCTCGAGGGCGACGAGCTCGAGGCCTACCGGGCCCGCCTCGGTGAGATCCGGGCCGACCTCCTCGACGCCCATCCCGAGCGCGAGCGGGAGTACGTCCACGCCGTTGCCGCCCCGAGCGGCGTCCTCGTGGCGTTCTCCTCGCGGCCGTTCTCCGAGGACACCGTCGAGGTGATGGAGCGGCTGGTCGGCGCGTTCCAGGTCGCCATCGAGCGGGCGGAGGGGCTCCGCGAGGCGGAGGCGCGGGCCCGCGAAGCCGAGATCGGCGCGTCCGTCGACCGCGTCCGCGCCGAGATCGCCTCGATGCGGACGACCGACGACCTCGACCGCGTGACGCCGCTCGTGTGGCAGGAGCTGACGGCCCTCGGCGTCCGGTTCTTCCGCTGCGCCGTGCTCATCGTCGACGCCGAAGCCGAGGTGCTCCGCGTTTACCTCGCCACGCCCGACGGCGAGCCGCTGGCCGCGATCGACCTCCCGTTCGGTGGGCACCCGTTCGTCGAGACCATCGTGGCCCACTGGCGGGACGAGCGCGTGCTCTCCGGGGCCTGGGCGCCCGACGAGGTCGAGAGCTGGGTCGCGTTCCTGGAGTCGAACGGGCTCGACGCCGAGACGGCCCGGTCCTTCGCCGACCCCTCGGAGTCGCTCGCCCTCCACTTCGCCCCGTTCGCCCAGGGCCTCCTGTTCGTCGGCGGCGCCGCGGCGCTCCCACCCGACGACGGCGCCGCCGTGCAGGCCCTCGCCGACGCGCTCGAGGTGGCCTACGCCCGCTACGACGACTTCCAGCGGCTCGACGCCCGGACGCGCGAGGTCGAGGCGGCCCTCGCCGACCTCCGTGCGGCCCAAGAACGGCTCGTCCAGTCCGAGAAGCTGGCGTCGCTGGGCCAGCTCACGGCCGGGATCGCCCACGAGATCAAGAACCCGCTCAACTTCGTCAACAACTTCGCCTCGCTCTCGCGCGACCTCGCGACCGAGTTGGCGGCCGAGCTCGACGCCGAGGCGCCCGACGCCGACCTCGTCGCCGAGATCCTCGACGACCTCCGCCAGAACGCCCAGCGGATCGAGCAGCACGGCCGTCGCGCCGACGCCATCGTCCGCGGGATGATGCAGCACGCGCGCGCCGGCCAGGGCGAGCGCGCGCCGGCCGACCTCAACGCGCTCGTCGGCGAACACGCGAACCTGGCCTACCACGGCCGCCGCGCCCAGACCTCCGACTTCGACGCGGCCCTCCAGATTGACCTCGGCGACGACGTGGGCCAGGTCGACGTCGTCGCCCAAGACCTCGGCCGGGTCGTCCTCAACCTCGTCACGAACGCGTTCGACGCCGTCACGGCCCGCGCCCAGGCCGAGGCCCCGGGGTACCAGCCGACCGTCCGCGTCACGACGCGACGGGCCGGCGCGACCGTCGAGATCACCGTCGAGGACAACGGGACGGGCATCCCCGAGGACGTCCGGCGGCGCGTGTTCGAGCCGTTCTACACGACGAAGCCGGCCGGCAAGGGCACCGGCCTCGGCCTCTCGATGAGCCACGACATCGTGGAGCAGGGCCACGGTGGCTCGCTCGACGTTGAGAGCACCGAGGGCGAGGGGACGGCGTTCGTCATCACGCTCCCCGCCTGAGCCTGCCCGCCTGAGCCTGCCCGCCTCGGCGCCGAGGCGGGCAGGCTCAGGCGGGCAGAGCCGGAGGCGGCGGTCAGTCGCCCGTGCCGACCCAGACGCGGAGGAGCGACACGAGCTGGTCGACGTTGACCGGCTTCGTGAGGTAGTCGCTGGCGCCGGCCGCAAGGCACTTCTCGCGATCGCCCTTCATCGCCTTCGCCGTGACGGCGATGATCGGGAGGTCGCGGAATCGGTCGATCTCGCGGATCGCGCGCGTCGTCTGGTACCCGTCCATGCCGGGCATCATGATGTCCATGAGCACGACGTCGACGTCGCCGGCCTCCTCCAGCGTCGCGATCCCATCGCGGCCGTTCTCGGCGTAGACCACGTCCATCTTGTGCTCCTCGAGGAGGCTCTGGAGCGCGAAGATGTTGCGGACGTCGTCGTCGACGATGAGCACCTTCTGGCCGGCGAGCGTGGCCTCGGGCCGGTGGCGCCGGGCGAGCCGCTCGCGCTGGGCGTCCGAGAGACGGCGCTCGTCGCGGTGGAGGTAGAGCGCGGTCTCGTCGAGGAGCCGATCGAAGGCCCCGACGTCCTTGACGATGACGGCCTCGGCGAGCGCGCCCAGTCGCTGAGCCTCGCCCTCTTCGAGGTCCCGCCCGGTGTGGACGACGAGGGGGAGCTCCGTCTGCCCGAGCTCGCCGCGGACGTGCTCGATAAAGTCGAGCCCGCCCATGTCCGGCAGGCCGAGGTCGACCACGACGCAGTCGAACGACCCACCGCCGAGGGCCTCGATCCCCTCGCGCCCGCTCCCGACGGCGACCACCTCGACGTCCTCGCCGCCGACGAGCTCTTCCACGAGCCGGCGCTGCGTCTCGTCGTCCTCGATCACGAGGAGCCGTTTGACGGGCCGCCCGGCGAGGTCGCCGGCCCGGTCGATCCCGGCGCTGACGGCCGCGCGCTCGACCGGCTTCTGGAGCGGGGCCAGGGCCCCCTTCCGCTCGCGGCGCGGGAGCGCGTCCGAGACGGAGACGATCTGGACCGGGATGTGCCGCGTCTCGGGCCGGCTCTTGAGCCGGTCGAGGAGCGTGAGCCCGTGCATCCCGGGGAGGTGCATGTCGAGCGTGATCGCGGCCGGGCCGTAGCGGCGGACGGCGTCGAGCGCGCCCTCGGCGTGCTCCTCGACGACGGCCTTGAACCCCTTCTCTTGCGCGATCTCGACGAGGATGCCCGCGAACGCTGGGTCGTCCTCGACGATGAGGAGCACGCTGTCGTCGGGGCCGATGGCGTCGCGGTCGTCGGCGACGTGGCGCGGGAGCGCGCGGAGCGTCGCGACCTCGACCGCGTCGTCGCCGGGCTGGGCGGTCGCCGGGCTCACCCCGTCGGACGAGGCGGGCTCGGTCGCCCGGGACGTCGGCTCGTCCGGAGCCTCCCTTCCGGCCGATGGCGCCGCCGGGGCGTCGGTGGGCTCGTCGGAGCCGCCGGCCTCGGGCTGGCTGACCCCGTCCGCCTCGGCGGGGTCCTCCGGGGTCTCATTCGGGCCGTCGGGCGCGGGGCCGGCCACGCCGTCGCCCATGGCCGCGGCCACGGCGCCGTCGACCGTGTCGTCGTCACCGGCCTCCGCGCCGCGCGCGAACGTCGGCGCGGTGTAGGCCACGGGGAGGTAGAGCGTGAAGGTGCTCCCCTCGCCCGGCGTGCTCGTCAGGTGGATCTCGCCGCCCAGCAGCCGGGCGATCTCGCGGCTGATCGACAGCCCGAGCCCGGTCCCGCCGTAGGTCCGGTCGACCGAGCCGTCGGCCTGCTGGAACGCCTCGAAGATGACCCGCTGCTTGTCGGGCTCGATCCCGATGCCGGTGTCCTCGACAGCGAACCCGACGACGCGGTCTGCCGCCCGGAGCCCGGCCGTCCGGAAGCGGACGCCGTCGGCCGGCGCCACGCGGAGCGCGACCGAGCCCTCGTGCGTGAACTTGAACGCGTTCGACAGGAGGTTCTTGAGGACCTGCTGGAGCCGCTTCGGGTCGGTCTCGATGCTGGCCGGCGCGCCGTCGGCGACGGCGATCTCGAAGGCCAGCCCGCGGTCGTTGGCGACCTCGCGGAAGGTCCGGTCGGTCTCGTCGGCCACGTCGCCGAGGCGGAGGCGCTCGACCTCGACCGGCATCGCGCCGGACTCGATCTTCGAGAGGTCGAGGATCTCGTTGATCAGCCCCAGGAGGTCGCTCCCCGACGAGTGGATCGTCTCGGCGTACTCGACCTGCTTCGGCGTGAGGACGCCGGCCGGGTTCTCGGCGAGCATCCGGCTGAGGATGAGCATCGAGTTGAGCGGCGTCCGGAGTTCGTGGCTCATGTTGGCCAGGAACTCGCTCTTGTACTTCGAGGTGAGCGCGAGCTGCTCGGCCTTGTCCTCGAGCGCCGCGCGGGCCTGCTCGATCTCGGCGTTCTTCCGCTCGACCTCGGCGTTCTGGTCGGCCAGCTGGCGGGCCTTCTGCTCGAGCTCGACGTTCGTGCCCTGGAGCTCGTCCTGCTGCTCGCGGAGGAGCTCCTCGGACTCGCGGAGGCTGCGGGCCTGCTCTTCGAGCCGCCGGTTCGTCTGCTGGAGCTCCTCCTGCTGGCTCTGGAGCTCCTGCGTGAGGCCCTGCGACTGCGAGAGCAGCGTCTCCGTCCGCATGTTGGCCTCGATCGAGTTGAGGACGATCCCGATCGACTCGGTCAACTGGTCGAGGAACGTGAGGTGGTTCTTGTTGAACCGGTGGAACGAGGCCAGTTCGAGGACGGCCTTGACCTCGCCCTCGAACAGGACCGGCAGCACCACGATGTTGCGCGGCGGCGCGGCGCCGAGCCCGGAGTTGATCTGGACGTAGTCGTCGGGGACGTCGGTGATGAGGATCCGCTCCTTCTCGAGGGCGCACTGCCCGACGAGCCCCTCGCCGACCTGGAACCGGTTGCTGATCCCGCGGCGCTCGCGGTAGGCGTAGGTCGCGACGAGCTTGAGCGTGGCCTCGGACTCGGGCTCCCCCGGGTCGCGCTCGGCCGTGTAGAACGCCCCGTGCTGCATGTCGACGAGCGGTGCCAGCTCGGAGAGGATCATCTTCGAGACCGTGTGGAGCTCCTTCTGGCCCTGGAGGAGCTGCGTGAACTTGGTCAGGCTCGTCTTGAGCCAGTCCTGCTCCTGGTTTTTCCGCGTCGTGTCCTTGAGGTTGCGGATCATCTCGTTGACGTTGTCCTTGAGATCCGCGACTTCGCCGGCCGCCTCGACGGTGATCTTCTTGGACAGGTCGCCCGCGGCCACGGCCGTCGTGACCTCGGTGATCGCGCGGACCTGCGTCGTGAGGTTCGCCGCGAGCCGGTTCACGTTGTCGGTCAGGTCGCGCCACGTGCCGCTCGCCCCCGGGACCTCGGCCTGCCCGCCGAGCTGGCCCTCGACGCCCACCTCGCGGGCGACGGTCGTCACCTGGTCGGCGAACGTCGCGAGCGTGTCGATCATGGCGTTGATCGTGTCGCGGAGCTCGGCGATCTCGCCCTGCGCCTCGACCTGGAGCTTCTGGTCGAGGTTGCCCCGCGCGACGGCCGTCACGACCGCCGCGATCCCGCGGACCTGCGTCGTGAGGTTGTCGGCCATCGAGTTCACGTTGTCCGTCAGGTCCTTCCACGTCCCGCTGACGCCCGGGACCTGCGCCTGCCCACCGAGCTCGCCCTCCGTCCCGACCTCCCTGGCCACGCGCGTGACCTCCGAGGCGAAGCTCTGGAGCTGGTCCACCATCGTGTTGATGGTCCCCTTCAGCTCGGCGATCTCGCCCTGGACCTCGACGGTGATCTTCTTCGACAGGTCGCCGTTGGCGACGGCCGTGGTCACCTCGGCGATGTTCCGGACCTGCGTGGTCAGGTTGTTCGCCATCGAGTTGACGTTGTCGGTCAGCTCCTTCCACGTGCCGCTCACACCCGGCACCTTGGCCTGCCCGCCGAGCTCGCCCTCCGTGCCCACCTCGCGGGCCACCCGCGTGACCTCCGACGCGAACGAGCTCAGCTGGTCGACCATCGTGTTGATGGTGTTCTTCAGCTCCAGGATCTCGCCCTTGACGTCGACGGTGATCTTCTTGGACAGGTCGCCGTTCGCGACGGCCGTCGTGACCTCAGCGATGGCGCGGACCTGGGTCGTCAGGTCGCCGGCCATGTAGTTGACGTTGTCGGTCAGGTCCTTCCACGTCCCGGAGACGCCCTCGACCTCGGCCTGCCCGCCCAGCTTGCCCTCTGTCCCCACCTCCCGCGCCACACGGGTCACCTCGGAGGCGAACGACGAGAGTTGGTCGACCATCGTGTTGATCGTGCTCTTGAGCTCGAGGATCTCGCCGCGGACCTCGACGGTGATCTTCTTCGACAGGTCGCCGTTGGCGACGGCCGTGGTCACCTCGGCGATGTTCCGGACCTGCGTCGTCAGGTTGTCGGCCATCGAGTTCACGTTGTCGGTCAGGTCCTTCCACGTGCCGCTGACACCCGGGACCTCGGCCTGCCCACCGAGCTGCCCCTCCGTGCCGACCTCCCGCGCCACACGTGTGACCTCCGAGGCGAACGACGAGAGCTGGTCGACCATCCGGTTGATCGTCGTCTTGAGCTCGGCGATCTCGCCCTGGACCTCGACGGTGATCTTCTTGCCGAGGTCGCCATTCGCGACGGCCGTCGTGACCTCGGCGATGTTCCGGACCTGGGCCGTGAGGTTGTCGGCCATCGAGTTCACGTTGTCCGTCAGGTCCTTCCACGTCCCGGACACGCCGGGCACCCGGGCCTGGCCGCCCAGCTTCCCCTCGGTGCCCACCTCGCGGGCGACGCGCGTGACCTCGTCGGCGAACGACGAGAGCTGGTCGACCATCGTGTTGACCATTTTGGCCGTCCGCAGGAACTCGCCGCGGATCGGGCGGCCCTCCGACTCGAGGTCGACCTGCTGCGAGAGGTCGCCCTTGGCGACGGCGCCGATGACCCGCTCGACCTCGGCGACGGGCTGCCCGAGGTCGACGATCAGCTCGTTGACGCAGCCGACCATGCTCCGCCACTCGCCGGACGCGCCGGGGAGGGCGGCCCGCTCGGCCAGCCGCCCCTTCTTACCGACCTCGTCGCGGACGCGGACCAGTTCGGCCGCCATCTCCTCATTCTGCGCGATGATGGCGTTGAGCGTGTCGGCCACGCGGCCTACGGCCCCGCCCTGCTCGACAAGGAGGCGGACCGAGAAGTCGCCTCGCTGAACGGCGGAGAGGACCGCCAAGAGGTCGCGGGCACTCAGGTCGCAGAGACCGCCGTCGGAGTCTGCCGCTGAGCCCGTGTCGGGCGTGGACGGCGAGGCGGAGTCGGCGGGACGCGCCGACGCTTTCGAGGAAGCCATGCGGGGAAGGGAAGGCCAGGGGTACCCCGCCATCTCATCGCCGGCGGGGCGGCCTCCCTACTCCCGAACCGGGCATATGTGCCCCAGAGGTGTTCAAGTGCCCCGCGAGTCCACCACCGCCCCCGTTCCGTGTGGCCGGCACGCACATCCCCACCCAACGGGTCAACTCATCCGACCCGGTCCGCCTCGGCGTCGAGGCGGGCGGAGCGAGCCCTACAGCCGCTCTTTCCGCTCCAGGTAGAGCGCGCGGCTGAGCATCACCGCCGCCTGGGCCGTCTGGTCCGTGAACCAGTAGTTGACGCCCGCCCCGACGGCCGCCCCCGCGATCGGGATCGACTGGGCCAGCTTCTGCGCCCCGAGGTTCTTGGCGATCTCGCGCGGGACGTGCCCGAGCTGCTCGCGGAGCGTCCCCTGCGCCTTCCGCCCGCGGTAGCCGCCGCCGTCGATGGCCGCCGCGGCGACCGCCAGTTCACGGAGCGCGTCCGACTTGGCCTCGCGGCTACCCGAGGCGGCCACGTTGAAGATGTTGACCACGAGCGGCGTGTAGCCGGGCCCCTTGAGCGGGAAGCCGTAGGCCGCCGCGATCTGCTGGATCAGCCGGAAGTTGATCGTGAACAGGACCGGGATGTCGGCCGCCAGCAGGAGGGCACCGCCCAGCCCCGCCCCGCCACCCGAGAGCGCCGCCAGCACCGAGTTCTGCGAGGCGTACTGCTTGGCGAGCGCGTCGAGCTGGTCGAGCGGCTGGTCGCGGAGCGCGGCGACCGTCTCGACGTCGATGCCCACCTCGGCCGCCTTCCCGAGGACGTCGTCCTCGTCGTAGGTCCACGCCGAGGCGTCGTTGAGCGACGAGAGCGCCTGCGTGAGCGCGTCGGTCAGCTTGTCGGTGACCGACTCGGGGACGAACTGCTCGAACGCCCAGTCGACCGGGCGCATGGCGAAGCCGAGGGCCTGCTGGAAGAGGGTCTCGCCCCGCTCCCAGCGGTCGATCTCGCGTTGGGCGGTCCGTTCGTACTCGGTGAGGCGCATCGTTGAAGGCATGGTGCGTGGGGCGTAGGCGGTGACCACGCTCCACGCGCCACGTCCTACTCGGTGCTAATGTCGTACTTCTTGAGGAGCCGGTACATCGTCGCCCGGCCGATGCCGAGGTCGGAGGCCGCGCGCTCGACGTTCCCCTCGCGGAGCTCGAAGGCCCGCTCGACGGCGCGGCGCTTGAGCTCCTCCAGGGGGACGATGGCGTCCTCGGGGTCGAGGTCGGCGATACCCCCGCCGGCCGTGCCATGTTGCGCGGGCCGCGCGCCCGTCGCCACGCCCGAGGCGGCCGGAGCCGTGCCGGACACGGGCAGCGGCGGGATGTCGTCCCACGACGTCGGCCGCGCGGCCGGGGCCGCCGAACCGGTCGACACGGGGGCCCCCGCCTCGGGCGCCGACTCGGCGACGGTGGGGACGGGCTCGGGCTCGACAGCCGCCCCGTCACCGGACGAGACGCTGGAGCCGTCGCCCGAGGCGCCGTCGCCGGACGCCCCCAGGCGTTCGGCCCACGGCCGGATGGCCTGCGGCCCGTCCAGCAGGAGGTCGCTCTCCTCGATCTCCTCGCCGTCCGAGATCAGGATGGCCCGCTCGACCGTCGACTTCAGCTCGCGGACGTTGCCCGGCCACCCGTAGTCGAGGAGCGCGCGGACGGCGTCGGTCGAGAGCCGCTTGCCCTTGAACTGGGAGTGCGACGCGAGGTAGTCCTCGAGGAAGCCCTGCGCCAGCAGGAGCACGTCGTTGCCGCGCTCGCGGAGCGGCGGGAGCGCGACCGGGAACTGGAACAGCCGGTAGTAGAGGTCCTCCCGGAACGTCCCGGCCTTGACCATGTCGAGCACGTTCTTGTTCGTGGCCGAGATCACGCGGCACTCGAACTTGATGGTGCCGCTCCCGCCGACGCGCGTGATCTCGCGGTTCTGGAGCGCGCGGAGAAGCTTGGCCTGGAGCCCGAGGTCGAGCTCGCCGACCTCGTCGAGGAACAGCGTCCCGCCGTCGGCCTGCTCGAACTTGCCGATGTGGCGCGCGTGGGCGCCCGTGAACGACCCCTTCTCGTGGCCGAAGAACTCGCTCTCCATGAGCTCCTTCGGGATCGCCGCGCAGTTGACGACGACGAACGGGCCGACCTCGGGCTCGCCCGGAGGCGGGTCGGAGTTGAAGTGGATGGCCCGCGCCACGAGCTCCTTGCCCGTGCCACTCTCGCCCTCGATCGCGACCGTGAGGTTGCCCCGGAGCGTCTTCTGGATGAGCTGGTACACCCGCTCCATCGCCGGGCTGTCGCCGACGATCTCCTCCATCCCATACTTCTTGGCCACCTCGGCCCGGAGCTGCTCGACCTCGCGGGCCAGCTTGACGCGGCCCTTCAGCCGCTCGACCACGACGTCGAGCTTGACGAGGTCATCCTGGCCCTTCGTGATGTAGTCGGTCGCGCCGCCCTTCATGGCCTCGACGGCCACCTCGGCCGTGCCCTGCGCCGAGATCATCACCACGGGCAGGTCGGGCGCGAAGAGCTGGAGCCGCCGGAGCGTCTCCATCCCGCCGATCCCCGGCATCATGATGTCGAGGAAGACGAGGTCGGGCTTGAGACGGTCGAGCGCGTCGAGCGCGTCCTCGCCCGAGTGGAAGACGTGGACCTCGTGGTCCTTGGGCTTGTCGAGCCGGTACGAGAGAAGCCGGGCGTAGTGCTTGTCGTCGTCGACGACGAAGATGCGCGTGGTCACAGGGAGATCGGTCGGTGTGGGCGTGGGGTATCGCACATCGCCTGCCGCCCTTGACCACGCCCGGTTCACGCCCGACGCGGGACGCGGACCGGCTCCGTTTCCGCCCGTTGTATTCTCAGAATGAGACGGGATCCCGGGGAACGCCCCAGCCCCAGCACCTGGCTCCGCCCGCCTCAGGCGAGGCGCCGAGGCCGGGGAGGGCGGAGCGCCGGGGCCGACCGCGCGTAGACTCCGCGCCCCTCCGATCGCGCCCCTCCCCGTGTTGCCCCGTCTCGCCCCCGCCCTCCTCGTCGCCCTCCTGGCGATCGTCGCCTGCTCCGGTCCGGAGCCGGCCGTCGAGCCCCCTCCCCCCCCTGCCCCGCCGGTCGTCCAAGTCCCGCCCGCCCCGCCGCCACGGCCCGTCGTGGTCGAACCGGTCGACCCGATGCGCGGCGGCGAGGTCGTCGACGCGGCGACGCTGCCGGGGCCGGACCGCGAGTTCCGAGCGGCCTGGATCGCGACCGTCGCCAACATCGACTGGCCGAGCGACCGGAGCCTCTCGACGGCCGAGCAGAAAGCGGAGCTGACCCAGTTGCTCGACCGGGCCAAAGCGTTGGGGCTCAATGCCGTCGTGTTCCAGGTCCGCCCCGCTGCCGACGCCCTCTACTTCTCGGCGAAGGAGCCGTGGTCGGAGTACCTCACGGGCCGGCAGGGGCGCGCGCCGGAGCCGTGGTACGACCCGCTCCAGCTCGCCATCGACGAGGCGCACGCCCGCGGGCTCGAGCTCCACGCGTGGTTCAACCCGTACCGCGCTGGCCACCCCGCCGGCGACGGCCCGCGCGACATGACGCACATCTCGCGCCAGCGGCCCGACCTCGTCCGCGAGTACGGCGACTACCTCTGGCTCGACCCCGGCGAGCCCGAGGCCGCCGACCACTCGCTGAGCGTGATCCTCGACGTCGTCCGCCGCTACGACGTCGACGGCGTCCACCTCGACGACTACTTCTACCCGTACCCCGTCAACCGGAACGGCCGTCGCGTCCAGTTCCCCGACGCCGGCTCGTACGCCCGGGCGCAGGCCGCCGGCGAGACGCTCGGCCGGGACGACTGGCGGCGCCAGAACGTCGACACGTTCATCCAGCGGCTGTACGACGAGGTCAAGACCGAGAAGCCGCACGTCCTGGTGGGCATCAGCCCGTTCGGGATCTGGCGCCCGGGGAATCCGGCGTCGGTCACGGGCTTCGACCAGTACGCCGAGATCTACGCCGACGCCCGGAAGTGGTGGCGCGAGGGCTGGCTCGACTACCTCGCCCCGCAGCTCTACTGGTCCATCGACAGCCGCGGGCAGAGCTTCCCGGCCCTCCTCGACTGGTGGGGCGAGCAGAACGTCCGGGGCCGTCACCTCTGGCCGGGTCTCTACGACAGCCGCGTGCTGCCGGACGTGGGCGGGTACCGGCCCCAGGAGATCGTGAACCAGGTCGAGCTCGTCCGCCGCGACCCCGAGGCGACCGGCACCATCCACTTCTCGATGAAGGCGCTCCTCGACCGCTACTCGTCGCTCGGCGGCCAGCTGGCGGCCGGCCCGTACGCCGAGCCCGCGCTCGTGCCGGCGTCGCCGTGGCTCGACGCGACGGCGCCCGCGGCCCCGCGTCTCTCCCTCACCCGCCGCGGCGACGCCGCCGACGTGATCATGCTACCGGGCGACGGCGAGACGGTCCGCCAGTGGGTCGTCCGCGCGCGGCGCGGCGGCCGCTGGTCGTGGGAGCTCGTGCCGACCGGCGCCGGGACCTACGTGATCCCGGGCGACCGGGGCCGCGTCGAGGCCGTCGCGGTCTCGGCCGTGGGTCTCACGGGAGCCGAGGGGCCGGCGCGCGTGGTCGAGCTGTAGGCCCGCGCCCTCCGCCTCGGCGCCGAGGCGGAGGGAGTCGGGAGCCGGACGGCGCGTGACGGAGCCCCCGGGACGCGCGGCCGTATCCTGCGCCCCCCTCTCCCACCGCCCCTCATGGCCGACGACGCCCCGCCCCCCGACGCCGAAGTAGCCACGACCGTCACCGACGGCGACGTCCGCGTGGGCGAGACGCCCGGCGGGCCCGACCGGAAGAGCCCCTGGCGCTGGGTCCCGACGCTCTACTTCGCGGAGGCCCTGCCCTACATGGCCGTCATGTCGCTGGCGGTGATCCTGTACAAGCGGCTGGGGATGTCGAACACCGACATCGCGCTCTACACGAGCTGGCTCTACCTACCGTGGGTGATCAAGCCGTTCTGGAGCCCACTCGTCGACGTGCTCAAGACGAAGCGGTGGTGGATCCTCGTCACCCAGACGCTGATCGGCGGCGGCCTCGCGGGCGTCGCGCTCACGATCCCGGCCGACGCGTTCGTCCAGTGGACGCTGATCTTCTTCTGGCTCCTCGCCTTCTCGTCGGCCACGCACGACATCGCCGCCGACGGGTTCTACATGCTCGCGCTCGACGAGCACGACCAGGCGTGGTACGTCGGCATCCGGAGCACCTTCTACCGGATCGCCATCATCGCCGTCTCGGGCGCCGTCCCGTTCCTCGCGGGCACGCTGGAGAGCTCGACCGGGCTGGGGACCGTCCCGGTCGAGGTCCGCGCCGTGCCGACCTCGTCGGAGGCGTCACTCGCCACGCCCGCCGACCTCCCGTCCGGCGCCACGGACCGGACGGCCGCCGCCGGGACCGAGCGCGGCGACCTCACCCTCTCCGCCTCGGTCGACGCCGTCGACGTCCCGATCGTCGCGCGCGAGCCCGCCGAGGTCGCGGCGCTCCTCGACTCCGCGCGGGCGATGAACCGCGCGGCCGGGTTCTATCCCGAGGAGGCCGAGGCCGCCGCCGAGGACCCGTCGTGGTGGTCGCGGACCGTCTCGGGCCCGCTCGGTGACGCCCTCCGGACGCTGTTCGGGGACGAGCGCGAGGTGTCGGCGACGGCCGGCAACGTGGGCATCGTGGCGTTCCGCCTCAGCGGGCCGCCGCCGCCGGGCGAGGAGGTCGCGGTCAACTTCGAGCTGGACGACGGCGACGAGGCGATCAAGCTGGCCGAGGGCGGCAACCGGTTCACGTTCACCGAGGCCAACTGGGACCGCCCGTTCACGGCCGTCGTCCAGCTCGACGCCAACCTCGACGCGCCGACCGCGGCCACCTTCCAGGCCACGAGCGGCAACATCCCGCTCTCATGGTCGATCTCGTTCTTCGTCCTCGCCGGGGTGTTCCTCCTGCTCATGGGCTGGCACGCGTTCGCCCTCCCGCGCCCGCCGAGCGACGCGCCCGCCCTGGACGGGGGCAGCGGCGCCGGCATCCTCCAGTACCTCGCCTTCCTCGTCGCGTTCATCCCGACGCTGACCGTCCTCCTGCTGCCGATGGCGCTCGCGGGCATCGTCGCGCCGCGGACGACCGGGCCGTGGGGCCGGATCTTCCACGCCCTACCGTTCTCGGGGACGCCGTTCGCGCAGACCATCGTCTCGTTCTTCCAGAAGCCCGAGATCGGCATCGCCGTCGCGTTCGTGCTGTTCTACCGGTTCGCCGAGGGGCAGGTGGTCAAGCTCGTGGCGCCCTTCCTCGTCGACGCGCCCGGGGCCGGCGGCCTCGCGCTCACGACGAGCGAGTACGGCCTCGTCTACGGCACGATCGGCGCGCTCGCGCTGACGGTCGGCGGCATCCTCGGCGGCATCGTCGCCGCGCGCGACGGCCTCGGCAAGTGGCTCTGGCCGATGGTCATCGCCATCAACGTGCCGAACGCGATGTACCTGCTCCTCGCCATCTTCCGCCCGGAGAGCCTGTGGCTCGTGAGCGGCGCGGTCGCCATCGAGCAGTTCGGCTACGGGTTCGGGTTCGCGGCCTTCCTCCTGGTCCTGATCTACATCGCCGAGGGCGAGTCGAAGACGGCGCACTACGCCATCGGGACGGGCCTCATGGCGCTCGGTATGATGATCCCGGGCATGTTCTCGGGCTGGCTCGAGGACATCCTCGGCTACCAGAACTTCTTCTGGTGGGTCCTCATCGCGACGATCCCCAGCTTCCTCGTCACCGCCCGCATCCGGATCGACCCCGAGTTCGGCAAGAAGAAGGACGAGCCGGCCCAGACCGCCGAGCCCGACGCGCCGAACGCCGCGACCGGCGACGCCGACGACGCCTTCCACGGCTGAGTCCGTTCCGTCCAGCCCCGCCCACCTCAACGCCGAGGCGGGCGGGGCCAACGGACGGGCGAGCCGCTCGCGCGTGCCGTCCGGACCGGAACGGCGCAGCCAAGGACCCCCGACGAGCACGGCGCACAGGATGACACGAAGAGAGGCACCAAGCGACGTGACCCTCCGCCCCCTTCGACCCGCCGACCTCGGCGCGGCGCACGCGCTGTGGCAGCGGAGCGCGGCGCTCGACCCGATCCCGCCGGCCGTCCTCGCCGAGAAGCTGTGGGGCGATCCGGCCGGCCCCGCGCTGGCGGCTGAGATCGGGGGGGACCTCGCCGGGGTCGGAAGCGGAGCGATCTGGTACGTGCCGGGCGAACCGACAGGTCGGCGCAGCCAGCGGCGCGGGAGCGTCCGCCTGCTGGCCGTCGCCCCGGAGCGGAGGCGGCGGGGCGTCGGGTCGGCACTGCTCCGTGCGCTCGCCGAGGCCCTCCGCCAGCGCGGTGCCACGTCGCTCCGCATCGGCGAGGCCGCGCCGAACTACCTCACGCCCGGCGTCGACGTCCGGTACGACGCGGCGCCGGCGTTCTTCGCCGCCCACGGCCTCCGCGAGACGGGCGAGGCCGTGAACCTGGGCGTGGACCTGATGGAAGAGGACTGGGCGACGACCGGCGACGAGGCGCGTCTCGACGCGGCCGGCGTCTCCGTCCGCCGCGCGACCGAGGCGGACCGGGCCGCGCTGGCGGCGCTCCTCGACGCCCACTGGCCCGCGTGGCAGCCCGAGGCCGACGGCGCCCTCGCTCGCCGTCCGCCGGCGGTTCACCTCGCCCTCCGCGACGGGGGCGCGCTCGGGTTCGCCGCGCACTCGGCCACGAACGCCCCGCTCGGCTGGTTCGGCCCGATGGGGACGGCGCCCGAGGCGCGCGGCCTCGGCGTCGGCGCCGTCCTCCTCCGCCGCTGCCTCGCCGACCTCAAGGCGGAGGGCCACGAGCGGGCGACGATCGCCTGGGCCGCCGCGCTCCCTTTCTACGAGCGCGCGTGCGGCGCCACGGTCGAGCGCCGGTTCCGCCGGTTCGAGCGGGCGCTCTAGCTCCCCGCCACCCGGCGGATCGCGTCTGCGAGGAGAACCTGACGCTGGGAGTCGTCGGGGAACGCCTCCAGCGGGACGCCGAGGCTGACGGTCCGCCCGAAGGCGACCGCCGCCGCGGGCCCGTTGCCGAGGTACCGGTGGATCACGGCGGCGTCGGGGTTCGAGGCCCGGAGCGCGTCGGGGGCGCGGACGGCGTACCGGTCCGGCCCGTACTCCGTGGCGAACGGGAGCGCGGCGCCGTCCGCCGCGAGCGCCGCCGCGCCCTCGGCGACCCCGCCCGCCTCGACGCCGAGGTGGACGCGGAGCCACGCCGCCGACGCGGGGTCGGACGACGCGTCGCTCACCCAGTGGGCGCCGGAGACGACGAGCGCGCCCCCATCGTCGAGGTAGGCCGCCAGCCGATCCCGGAGCGACGAGGGGAGCGCCTCGAACGCCGGCGCCCGCGGATCCTCGAGACGTGGCCACGGCGTCCGCTTTTCGAGGCCAAGCACGAGGTCGACCACCTCGAAGTCGCCGAGGTCGACGGTGCCATCCCAGACGGCCTCGTCGGAGGCCGACATGAAGGAGCGGGCGAGCGGGAGGATGGCGCGGCCGTGCGCCGCGACGTGGTCGTGGTCGTTCCCCATCACGACGAGCCCTTCCAGCTCGGCGCCGCTCGCTCCCCACCCCGGCGCCGCGTCCGAGTCGTAATCGTCGGTCGGGTCGAAGTTGCGCTGCGCGCCGACCGTGATCACCCCGAGCCCATCGGGCACGCCGACCGGGTCGACGAACCCGACGCGTCCGGGCCGGTCGACGGTTTCGGGCGCCGCGACGCGGTCGAACCCGTCGACCACGAGGACCGGCGCGAGCTCCGCCCGCGACGCCGAGATCCCGACGGCGAGGGCCTCGGATGGGCGGCTCTCCCCGCCCGCGTTCGTCGCCGCCACGCGGTAGCTCCGCACGACGCCCGGCGACGGGAGCGGCAGACGGACGGCGGTCGCGTCGGTCCGCGCGGCCTCGGCCCAGCCCCGTTCGCCGTCCCGCGCGTAGACGACGTATCCGGTGGGTGCGGCGTCCGGCTCGATGGGGTCGGCCTGCGCCCGCCAGCTCAGCGCGACCTCCCCCCGCTCCAGAAGGGCCGCGACATGGGTCGGGCGAAGCGGCTGTGGGACGAACGCCTGCCCCCGCTGCTCCGCGAGATTCCGCCCGAGCGCCTTGTACACGGCCCGGGCGGCGTCGAACCGGAATCGCGGGTCCAGCGCGTGTCGCATGTCGCGGTAGTTCTGGTGCGAGAGGAGCTCCAGCAGAACCGACGGGACGTTGGGCCGCGTGGCTTCGGAATACGCCCGGTCCCACAGCGGCCGGCGCGGCCAGTCGGGCGTGTAGAGCGTGCGGACATCCTCGACGACGGACGTCTGGACGGCGTCGGCGAGGTCGCGGTTGGCGAGGCGCGAGACGCCGTTCGGGAAGACCCGCGTCGAGTCCATGCCCGGCACGTTGTAGATGGCGAGCGTCCCGACCAGCCGGTCCCGGTTGACGCCAGCGTCGGTATGCCAGGCGAGGACGGCGTCGACGGGGACGCCGAGGCCGGGGAGGTCGGGCTGATCGGTCGGGCCGAAGGGGGCGCCACGCAGCCAGTTGGCCCACTCGGCGCGGCTCCGGTAGTCGTCGGTGTAGTCGTCGGTGTCGGACCCCGTAATGTTGTAGACCGACGGCGGAGCGCCGGCGAACTGCTCGTAGTAGCGGGCGGCCTCGAGCCAGCGCGGGCGCCCGCTCGTCGCCGCCTCCCGCCGGATGACGCCCCGCCCACCGCCGAAGCGGACGGCGTCGGCCGAGACCGTCCCGTCAGGCCCGGCCGTGAGCGTGACCGAGCCCGCCTGCCCGGCCTCGAACTCGAACGTGCCGAGGTAGACCCACGTCCCCGCCCCCATCGTCTGGTTGACGAGGATCTCGGTGGTCCCGCCCGCGTGTCGGACGGTGTACCGCGCCGCGTCGCTTCGGTCCGCCCCACCCGCGTAGCTCACGTGGACGGCGTAGGCGCCCGCCTGCGGGAGATCGGGCGTCCACGTCGCGGACCGCAGGTCGCGCGTGCCGCCGGGCGCCTCGCGCGTGCCCCCGAGGCGGAAGGGGTTGACGCCCTCGCCGTAGGCGTCGCGCAGGGCGAAGCCGGCGGGGCCGTCGCTCCACCCTCCCGCTTCGGCGTAGCCCGGCCCACCGTCGTCGACGATCACCTCGGCCGGCTGGGGATCGCGCTCGCGCGGGAGGAGCGTGACGGCGCCGGCCCGCTCCAGCATCGGCGCGAGCTCACGCGTGACGAAGCCGACCGTCAAGAGGTCCTCGACGGACGTGAAGAGGCGCGGGCGCTGCCAGCCCCAGGCGTTCGCGTCGGCGTTGTACGTCCAGCCGTGGCTGGGCCAGAGCGCGAGGTGCCGCCCGGCGAGGCCCGCCGTCGGCCGGCGCGCGGGGTCGGTGGGGCGGACGAGCCCGGGGCCCTCGCCCGACGGCGCGAACACGCGGGCCGGGTCGCGGTCCGCCGGGTCGCGCTCGGCGTTGGGCACGAGCGCTCGCAGCACGTCGCCCCGCGTCTCGACGCGGACGGGCGCCCCCGGATACACGGCGTCCACCACGCGCGCGACCTCGCGCTCGAAGGCCGCGGCGCTGGCGGGCCGGACCGGCACGTCGCCGAGGTCGCGCGAGAACCGGGCGACGACCACGCCGCCTTCCACCGTGACCTCCTCCACCTCGACGCCGTTGCTGACCGGGAGCCCGCAGTCGGCCGTCCGACAGCGGGAGAGCAGCGCCGCCAGCGCTGTCTGGGCCTGCGCGTTCTTCGCCACCGTCCCCACGACGACCACCCGCGGCGGCGGCTCGGGCGGAACGACCGGCGGCCCGGCGGCCGGGCCGGAGGTGCCGCAGCCGGCGACCGCCGAGGCGAGGAAGACGAGAGCGACGAGTCGGGCGGGCATCAGCGCGGCGGGGGGATCGGCCCGGTACGCCGCGACCGGTCGGGACGTTCGCGGGTCTCTCTGACCGATCAGAGCGCGAGAGCCCCGTTGGCGTGGGGGGAAGCGCTAACGCTTAGAAAGTCGCACGGCGGCACGCTGAGGGCGGTAGACTACCAGCTCCGTTCTCCAAGAGCCGCCGCACCGCGCGCTCCTCGGGATGGGGCCCCAGGTCCGTCCGGGACTGTGGCGGGCGGCAGGCCACACCCTGCCTCTCTCAGGCCATGCCCACGTTCGCCGGCCTCGCCACCAGGCCGCACCCCGCCACCGAGCCCCAGTTCACCCGGCAGCCCTGGCGCGCCCACGGCGTCGAGCGAGTCCCGGTCCTCATCTTCGACGACCCCGGCGGCCTCGCCAAGCAGGCCGCCCGCCAGGTCCGCACGCTCATCGAGGCCAAGCAGGCCGCCGGCGACATCGCCGTGCTCGGCCTCCCGACCGGCTCCACGCCCATCGGCGTCTACCAGGAGCTCATCCGGATGCACCGGGAGGAGGGCCTCGACTTCTCGAGCGTCGTCACGTTCAACCTGGACGAGTACGTCCCGATGGCGCCGGACAGCCTCCAGAGCTACCACCGGTTCATGCGGGAGAACTTCTTCGACCACGTCAACGTGCCGGAGGAGAACATCCACATCCCGCGCGGCGACCTGCCCGAGCGCGAGATCGAGACGCACGCCGCCGAGTACGAGCGGCTCATCCAGCGCGCCGGCGGCATCGACCTGATGCTCCTCGGCATCGGCCGGAGCGGCCACATCGGGTTCAACGAGCCCGGCTCGACGCCCGACGACCGGACGCGGCTCATCGTCCTCGACGAGATCACGCGGAAGGACGCGGCCTCGGACTTCTTCGAGGAGAAGTACGTCCCCCGGGAGGCCATCACGATGGGCGTCGGGACGATCCTCGACGCCCGCGAGGTCATCCTCATCGCGACCGGCGAGCACAAGGCGCCGATCGTGCGCCAGGCCGTCGAGGAGGAGCCCAACGCCCAGGTCTCGGCGACCTACCTCCAACTCCACAACAACGCGACGTTCTACGTCGACCGCGCCGCGGCCTCGGAGCTCACACGCGAGAAGACGCCCTGGCTCGTCAAGCGTGTCGAGTGGACCGAGGACGCGGCCAAGCGGGCCGTCATCTGGCTGTCGAAGGAGACCGGCAAGGCCATCCTCCGCCTCGACGCCAGCGACTTCCACCGGCACCACCTCCACGACCTCGTCCACACCCACGGCGTCGACCCCCTCTGCCAGCGCGTCTTCGAGGACCTCCGCCGGCGCGTCGTCTACCGCGACAAGCTGCCGAAGAAGGAGAAGGTCGTCGTGTTCAGCCCGCACCCCGACGACGACGTGATCTCGATGGGCGGGATGCTCCACGCCCTCGTCCAGAACGGGAACGACGTGACCGTCGCCTACATGACGAACGGGTCCGTCGCCGTGTTCGACCAGGACGTCAGGCGGCACCTCCAGTTCGTCGAGATGTCGTGGGACGTCCTCGAGCCCGGCGGCGAGAGCAAGGTCAAGGACCGGATCGCGAAGATCCTCCGCGACCTCGACAAAAAGAAGCCGGCGCAGGTCGACACGGAGGCCGTCCAAAAGATCAAGGCCTTCATCCGCTACACCGAGGCCATCGCGGCGATCGAGGTCATGGGGCTCGGCGCCGAGCACGCCCGGTTCCTCGACATGCCGTTCTACAAGACCGGCCGCGTCCGGAAGGACCCCATCGGCGAGGCCGACGTCCAGATCGTGCTCGACCTCTTGAAGGACACGGGCGCGACGCACCTGTTCGTGGCCGGCGACCTCTCGGACCCCCACGGGACGCACCGGATGTGCTACCAGGCCATCGACCGGGCCGTCCGGCGCTACGGCGACAGCCTCGGCGGCACTCCCGAGGCGGACGCGGGCGGCGACGGGGCCCCGGCCAAGGCCTCCCGCCGCAAGAAGAAGGCGGCCGACGACCCCCGCCCGCTCGTGTGGCTCTACCGCGGGGCCTGGCAGGAGTGGGAGATCGACAAGGCCGACGTGTTCCTCCCCCTTTCGAAGGCCGACCTCGAGCTCAAGATCGAGGCCATCTACAAGCACGAGTCGCAGAAGGACCGGGCCCTCTTCCCCGGCGCCTACGACGACCGCGAGTTCTGGGAGCGCGCCCGCGACCGGAACACCGAGACGGCCCGGTCGCTCGACGCGCTCGGCCTGCCGGAGTGCTTCGCGGCCGAGGCCTTCGTGACCGTGAGAGAGATGCCCTAACGAGTGCGTACACAGCGCTATCCGCGCTCCTGAGTCGGGGGCGGCGAACGATTGACCTTGCGGTGGTCCTCCGCCGCCCCCGATATTTCTCCTCCGTAACGAAACGCTCTCCGCCCAGACAGGGCTGGAAAAAGCGCTTCCGGATCCCCCCGCCCGCGACCGGCCAGCCGATGTCCCTTGCCACCGCGCACCGCGCGCTCCGCGTCCCCCTCCTCGTCCTCCTCGCCGTCTGGCTCGGGTCCCCGCTCGCGGCGGCCCAGGCGGCCGGCAAGATCTCTGGCCGCGTCGTCGACGGCGACGGCCAGCCCGTCCCCGGCGCCTCGGTCCTCGTGCTCGAGACCACGCGCGGCGCGACGACCGACGTCGACGGGTACTACACGATCCTCAACGTCCAGGCCGGGACCTACACGGTCCAGTTCAGCTTCATCGGGTTCGCCACGCAGCGGACCGAGGGCGTCGACGTGAACATCGACCAGACGACGACGGTCGATGCCACGCTCCAGCCCGAGACGGCCGAGATCGACGAGGTCGTCGTGCGGGCGGTCCGCCCGCCCGTCGAGGTCGACGTGTCGAACAGCCGGGCCAACATCGGGTCCGAGGAGATCGAGTCGCTCCCGGTCGCGTCCGTCGAGAGCGCCGTCGAGCTCCAGGCCGGCGTCCAAGACGGTCTCGCGATTCGCGGCTCCGGGGCCGACGAGGTCGCCTTCCAGGTCAACGGGCTCACGCTCCGCGACGGCCGCAACAACGCGCCGTTCACCAACATCAGCCTCTCGTCGATCGAGGAGGTCCAGATCCAGACCGGCGGGTTCAACGCCGAGTACGGGAACGTCCGCTCGGGCGTCGTGAACGTCGTCACCAAGGAGGGCGACCCGCGTCGCTACGAGGTCGACGCCCGGACCCGGATCAGCCCGCCGGCGCAGAAGAACTTCGGGATGGCGGCCAACGACCCGATGGCCTACTGGGTCCGGCCGTTCACCGACCCCGACGTGGCCTTCGTGGGCACCGAGGCGGGCGACTGGGACGCGGCGACGCGCTCGCAGTACCCCACGTTCGAGGGCTGGAACTCGGTCTCGGCCGGCCTCCTCTCGGACGCGAACCCGGCCAACGACATGACCCCGCAGGCGCTCCAGGACGCGTTCCTGTGGCAGCACCGGAAGTCGTTCGAGATCACGGAGCCCGACTACGAGGTCGACCTCGGCTTCGGCGGCCCGGTCCCGGGCGGCCAGCGGCTGGGCAACCTCCGCTTCTATGGGTCCTTCCGCCGGGAGGAGGACATGTACCTCTTCCCGCTCCACACCGACCGCTACGCCGAGCAGTCGGGCCACCTCAAGCTGACGAGCGACGTCGCGCCCGGCATGAAGCTGAGCGTCGAGGGCCGGATTGGGACGCAGGACGGGACGGCCTCGACGCGCACGGGCGCCGTCGCGACCGGGTACTCCAGCATCTTCCGCTCGCCCGAGGGCATCGCCTCGAACCTCACGGCCGTCAGCTACATCGACAGCCGGACCTTCTCGGGCGACTACTGGGGCCCGACGCAGACGACCTACGACCAAGTCGGCTTCAACTTCTCGCACGCGCTCTCGGCCACGTCGGTCTACCAGGTCCGGTTCAACCGGTTCGAGAGCCGCTACGACACGAACCCAGGCGCGCTCCGCGACTCGACGATCCTCGTCGAGTTCGGCGGCGTCGGGTTCACGGAGGCCCCGTTCGGCTGGCAGCCGTTCCCCTCGGAGGGCGTCGACGGGATGCGGATGGGCGTCGGGATGTCGAACGCCCGCGACTCCTCGCGCGTGACGGTCTACAACGTCCAGGCCGACTACACGAACCAGCTCACGCGGTTCGCCGAGGTCAAGACGGGGCTCGAGTACAACCTGACGCGGAGCCGCGTCAACTACGCCTCGGTCGACCTCTACCTCCCGAGCTCGAACGCGCGGACGCTGTGGGACGAGACCCCGATCCGCGCGGCCGGCTACGCCCAGACGAAGCTCGAGCTCGACGGGATGATCGCCAACCTCGGCCTCCGGCTCGACTACTTCACGGCCGGCGGCAACTGGTACGACTACAACCTCTTCGACCCCGTCCTGGCCGGCGTGCCGCTCAGTGAGGACGGGACGCCCGACGCCGCGCTCGACACGCTCCTCGCGACGTCACCCGCGCGGAGCATCGTGACGCTGAGCCCCCGTCTCGGCGTGTCGTTCCCGGTCACGCGCCTGAGCAAGCTGTACTTCAACTACGGCCACTTCCGGTCGCTCCCCGACTCGGACCGGCTCTACGTCATCCGGGCGTTCTCCGTCGGCGGCCAGATCTCGCAGCTGGCCGACCCGAACAACCCGCTCCCGCGGACGATCGCGTACGAGCTCGGCTACGAGCAGTCGTTCGGCGGGTCGTACTCCGCCCGAATCGCGGGCTACTACAAGGACGTCGCGCTCGAGCCCCGGCTCGTGGAGTACCACAGCCGCGACGGCACGGTCAACTACAACCGGTCGGAGCCGAACAGCTACGCGGACATCCGTGGCGTCGAGGTCACGCTCCAGAAGACGCGCGGCCAGTTCGTCCGTGGGTTCGTCAACTACACCTACGACGTCCGCCAGACGGGCTACTTCGGGTTCCTCGACATCTACGAGAACTCGACAACGCAGCGGGAGCAGGAGGAGAGCGACGCGCTCCGCCGGTCCGCCTCGTCGCGGCCGGTCCCGCGGCCGTTCGCCCGGGCCAACCTCGACCTCTTCACGCCGGACGACTTCGGCCCCAGCGTCGGCGGGCTGTTCCCGCTCGGCGGCTGGCGGACGTCGCTGCTCGCGCGCTGGCAAGACGGCGGGCGGTACACCTGGGGCGACAACGGCGTCGCCGCGCCGGGCGTCGCCAACAACGTCGCCATCCGCGACCGGTGGTCGTTCGATCTCCGGTTCCAGCGGGCGTTCCAGGTCGCCGGCCGCGAGGTCTCGTTCTTCGCCGACGTCTACAACGCGCTGAACCGCCGCGAGATGGCCCTCTTCTACGGGTCCGTCGACGGGAACGACCGGAACGCCTACCTCGCCAGCCTCCACTTCCCGGAGAGCCCGGACTACTCGAACATCCCGGGCGATGACGTGGTCGGCACCTACCGGCCCGACGACGTGGCCTACCAGCCGATGGTCCCGGTCCAGACGCGCGGTTCGCTGTCGAGCCCGGACCCCGGGACGATCTACTACGAGCGGGACACCCAGAGCTACCTCGTCTACCGCGACGGGGCCTGGGGCCCGGCCGACGCCGCTCGCGTCGATGAGGTGCTCGAGACGAAGGCGTACATCGACATGCCGAACCAGAGCTACCTCAACTTCCTCAACCCGCGCGACATCTTCTTCGGCATCCGCGTGAGCCTCTAAGGCCGCAGCCTCTCCGGCCGCCGGCCCGCCCCGCCTCGGTGCGTCGGTGGGCCCCGGCGCCCCCCGACGGACGACCCCCTCCCCATGCCCCTTGCCCCGACCGCGCGGCGTGCCGCGCGCCTCACCGGCCTCCTCCTGTTCGCCCTCGCCCTCTCGGCGCCGGCGGCCCACGCCCAGTTCCAGACCAAGTGGGTCGCGGGCGGCTCGTTTCACAACTGGTACGCCTCGTCCGGCAGCGAGATCGAGGTCGGCCTCGTCAACGAGCAGCAGTACGGTTGGCGGTGGCCCGGCGTCTACGACTTCACCGACATGCAGGCCGCCAAGGGCCTCTGGATCGGGGCCCGCAACGTGACCGACGAGTTCGGCGTGAGCTACCCCGTCCGCGTGGCCCACGTCGGCCCGCGCGTGCCCGGGACCGGCGAGGTGTTCCCGACCGAGTTCGAGCTCGTCAGCAAGTACCCGCTCACGGTCGTCACCGTCGACGGCGACCAGTCCTTCGCCTCGGCCTCGATGGTCGTCGACCGCGTGGACCCGGACATGGCCCCGGACTTCATGCTGATCAACCGGTTCAACACGATCCTCGGGCTGACGGTCGAGCGTCGGGTGATGCAGTTCAGCCAGGAGTTCCACGACAACTACCACGTTATCGAGTACGTCCTCACGAACACCGGCAACGTCGACGGCGACGCCGAGGTCGAGCTCCCCAACCAGACGCTCGAGGACGTCATCGCGTACTTCCAGTACCGGATGGCCATCTCGGCCCAGACGCGCTACGTCATGGGCAACCCGACGGGCTGGGGCAAGAACACGATGAACGACGCCCGCGGCGACGGGACGCGCGTCGACCCCGAGGACGAGCAGTTCCGCGCCCAGTTCGCGTGGCACGGGTTCTTCCCCGGCCGGTCCGTCTCGTATGACAACATCGGCGGGTCGATCCAGCAGGAGGCCATCAACGTCGCCCCGGCCGACACCGTCGGCCGCCTCGGCGCCCACGCCTTCGCCGGGGTCGTGACGCTCCACGCCGACGCCTCGGCGAGCGACGACTCCGACGACCCCGGCCAACCGGCGACGACCAACTGGATCGGCTCGGACGACCCCTACCTCTCGAACAACGACGCGTTCAGCATCGGGCGGATGACGACCGAGTACGCCGTGATGTCGCAGGGGCACAAGTCGCCACGTCACGCCCTCGCCGTCGAACCGTCGGGGCTCCCCGGCTTCCTCAACCCGTCGCGGGACCCGTCGGCGGCGGAGGGCCAGGCCAACTCGGGCGGGTACTCGTTCGCCAACGGGTACGGCCCGTACACGCTCGGGCCGGGCGAGAGCGTCCGGTTCGTCGTCGCCGAGGGCGCGGACGGGCTGAGTCGCGAGGCGGCCACCGCCATCGGCCGCCAGTTCAAGGAGTCGGGGAACAGCTCCTCGGCCCCGCTGACCTACGCGGGCGAGACGATGACGAAGAACGAGTGGGTGTTCACCAGCCGCGACTCGCTCTTCCAGACGTTCCGCCGGGCGATCGCCAACTATCAGGCCGGCTACGACATCCCGACGCCGCCGGCCCCGCCGCGGACCTTCGACGTCGCCGGGGGCGGCGACCGGATCACGCTGGCCTGGGAGCCCAACGCAGACGGGCCGTCCCCCGACCGCTGGGAGGTCTACCGGACCCAGGCGCGCCGCGACAGCGCGTACACGCTGATCGCCACGCTTGACCCCGGCGTGACGTCCTACGACGACACGACGCCCGTCCGCGGCGTGAACTACTTCTACTACCTCCAGGCCGTCCGCGACGGGGCGGCCAACGACGGGTCGGGCATGACGCCGGCCGGGCGCGACCTCCGGAGCTCGCGCTACGCGACACAGACCTACGACGGCGCGACGCTGAAGCGCCAGCAGGGCGAGGCGCTCGAGGACATCCGCGTCGTCCCGAACCCGTACTACATCGGGGCCAGCCGTGGGGCCGGTGGCGACCCGGCCCTCCGCTTCCCGGACCGCAACGACAAGCTGGCCTTCTTCAACATCCCGGGCGTCTGCCGGATCGACATCTACACCGAGCTCGGCGAGCTCGTCGACACGATCGAGCACACCGACGGGAGCGGCGACGAGTTCTGGGACCACACGACGTCGTCGCGGCAGGTCGTCGCGAGCGGGCTCTACATCGCCGTCATCACCGTGACCGAGGACGTCCTGGACCTCGCGACGGGCGAGGTGCTCTTCGAGGCCGGCGAGCAGGCCGTCCGGAAGTTCGTCATCATCCGCTAGCGGCCCGCCGACCGCGCCCCGGTCGGCCCCTCCCCCTCCCCCCATGCCGACGCCCCCCATGCCGCTCGCCCGCCTCGCCGCGCTTGCCGTCCTCCTCGTCCCGCTGATCGGGCTCCCCGCCCGCGCCCAACAGGTCGAGGAGCGGGACAAGCTCGCCCAGTCGGGGATGAAGTTCCTCAGCGTCAGCGCCGACCCGCGGATGGCCGCGCTCGGCGGCGCCGCGACGGCGCTCGGGACGGGCCCCGGCGCCCTGTTCTACAACCCGGCCGGGCTCGCCCGCGTCGAGGGCGGCGTCGGCGCGTTCTTGGGCCAGACGACGTGGATCGCAGACATCGACTACAACCACGGGGCCGTGTCGCTGGCTCCGGCCGGGGGCCGGTTCGGCGTGGTCGGGGTGTCGGTGATGGCCGTTGACTACGGCGAGCTTCAGGAGACGGTGTTCGACGCCTCGACCGAGGCGGGCTACCGCGACCTCGGCACGTTCAAGCCGACGGCCTACGCCATCGGCCTCGGCTACGGGCGGACCGTGACCGACCGGTTCTCGGTCGGCGGCCAGGTCAAGGTCGTCGGGCAGAACTTCGGGAGCGTCGCGACGGCGTTCACGCCCGCCGAGGGGGGCGACGGGACGTACACCCGCGAGGACGTCTCGGAGTCCGTGTTCGCCTACGACTTCGGCGTGATGTACGACACGCCGTTCCCCGGCCTCGCCTTCGCCGTGAGCGCCCGCAACTTCTCGCAGCAGGCGGCCTTCGGCGACGGCGAGAGCTTCCAGCTCCCGCTCACGCTCCAGATTGGGGCCTCGCTCGACACCCAAGGCCTGACCGGGTTCGACCCCGACGTCCACCGCCTCGTCCTCGCCGTCGACGCCGAGGACCCCTACGACTACGCCGGCCAGATCGAGGTCGGAGGCGAGTACACCTTCGCCAAGACGCTCTCGCTCCGGGCCGGCGGCGTGTTCCCCTCCGACGTCCAGGGCGTCAGCTTCGGCGCCGGGCTCAAGCAGCGCCTCGGCGGCGTCGGCTTCGGGGCCGACTACTCGTACAGCTCCTTCGAGGTGTTCGACGCCGTCCACCGCGTCGCCGTCCGGTTCGACCTCTGAGCGAGGCCGGCCCCGTCGCCCCGCCCGTCCTCATTCGCCCGTCCATGCTGACTCCGTCGACCTCCTGGCTCCGCCTCGCTCCCCTCGCGGGACTCGTCTTGCTCCTCGCCGCCTGCGACTCAGGCGACGGCTCGAGCCTCTACGACCCCGACGCCGGGACCAATCCGGCCCCGGTCATCTCGTCCGTCAGCCCTGATGGCGTCGTCCTCGCGGGCGTCGACGTCGTCGTGATCGAGGGCCAGAACTTCTCGGACGACCCAGCCCTCAACACCGTCGTGTTCGACGATGCCAACGGGAGCGCCGCCCCCGGCGAGGTCCTCTCCGCGACCCCCACTCGCCTGGAGGTCCGCGTCCCGAACCTTCCCAACCCCGCGCTCCGCGTGCGGGTGGCCGTCATCGGCGCCCAGGACTACAGCAACGCCGTCGCGCTTCCCCTCACGCCGGCCTTCGTGTCGTTCGGCGAGATCTCGCGGACCGAGGTCCCCTATGGGATCGCCGCCGACGCCGATGGGACGCTCTACCTCTCGCTCGAGAACGAGGGCGCGTCGGTCGGCGTGATCGAGATCGGCCCCGACGGCACGCGGTCCCCGTACTTCGCCTCGACGTTCCCATGGGCCGCCCTGGCCCGAGGCGGCGACCAGTTGTTCGGCGTCCGGCGCGTCCGGGCCGTGTTCGAGCTCCCCGAGGGGGGGAGCCAGACCGTGCTGGCCGCCTTCCAGCCGACCTCGCTCCTCCTCGCCGCCGTCGCCGCCACCCCGGACGGGGCCGTCTACGCCGGGGGCAACGCGCCCACGCTGTACCGTGTGAGCGCCGACGGGACGGCCTCCGACACGGCCTTCCCCGCCAACATCCGAGCCCTCGCTGTCGTCGACGGCACGCTCTACGCCGTCGGTGCGGGCGGGACCGGCGCCCCCGACCAGCTCTACACCGTGCCGCTCGCCGCCGACGGAACGCCCGGCACGCCGCAGGCGCTCGCCGCCCTCCCGGCCGTCGGAACGGCCCTCGCCGTCGCCGCCGACGGGACCGTCTACGTCGGCCTCGACCGGACCACGGACCCCATCGTGACGGTCGCTCCCAACGGTCAGGTCGAAGTGCTCTACCCTGGCGTGCTGAGCGGTCCCATCAATTCGCTGGCCTACGGGGCCGGCACCCAACTCTACGCGGTTCGTGAGGCCGCCGACGGCGAGCCCGCCGACGTCCTCCGCGTCGAGACCCGCCGTGAGGGGGCCCGGTAGGTTCGACAGCGTCGGATCAATCGAGCCCCGTTACGGTTCGTTCATCCTCCATACGGGCTCCTGCCCCCTCCCCCCACCTCTCCCTATCCCATGCGGAAACTGCTACTCCTGGCCCTCGCGGCCGCCTTCCCGCTGACGGCCTCGGCCCAGTGGACGTTCGACACCGTCTTCCCACAGGACACCCTCTTCACCAACGGCAACGGCCTCCAGGGCGTCGCCGTGGATGACGACGGGACCGTCTTCCTCCAGACGTTCAACACGGCCGCCGACAGCATCGACATCGGTGGGACGCTGACCGGCGTCATCGGCCTGCGCATCTTCAACCCGGACGGCACGGAGGTCGACGCTTCCCCCTACATCTACATCGACTACGCCGACGGTGTGACCCCGCGCGACACGCTTGGCTTCTTCTCGTTCCTCGATGGGACGGGCGCCGTGGCGACGGACACCCGGACGGGCCGCGGCATGCGCTACTGCGCGGCCGAGGACGCCGTCTACGTCTCCCAGTTCGACACCATCTTCAAGATCGACGCGGACTCCTACGAGGGGCTCGCCAAGGTCACGCCCTTCGCGGGCGCCTCGCTCGGTGCCGTGGGCGTTGACGAGAACTGCAACGTGACGGTCCAGACGGTCGTCGCCGGCGGCCGCTCGATCACGCAGTACGACCCGGACCTCCAGGCCGTGACCGGCACGGTTGGGGTCGCCAGCAACTTCACGCGGACGGTCTTCGCCTCGCCGGACGGCAACACCGTCCTCGAGACGGCCTTCGAGAACCCGTACACGGTCGTCTACCAGCGGCCCGACGAGTTCAGCCCGTACGACTCGCTCGGCATCACGCTGGCCGGTCTCCGCGTCGAGGCCAACGCCGTCAACCCCTCCACGGGCTACTGGTGGTTCAGCTCCGGCAACCCGCTGAACGGCATCAACAACTTCAACGACATCGACCCGGCCACGGGCGACACGCTCCGGACGTACTACACGACGCAGGCCTTCTACGCCTTCGACCCGGCCGACCTGTTCGACGAGAACGGCGACCCGGTGCTGAACCCGACGCCGGTCGACAGCCTCCTCTACAACGATCCGGGCTCGGCCCCGGGCGGTGGCGATGGCGTCGAGGTCGGCCGCCCGCGTGGGATTTCGTTCACCGCGGACGGCAACACGGCCTACGTCGTGCTCTATAACCGCAGCGGCGCCGTCCAGCGGTTCGTCCGCGGCGGCACGGCCACGGAGCCGGGCACGTTCGCGAGCGGCCGCCTCGAGCAGAACCGGCCGAACCCGTTCTCGGGCTCGACGAACATCGAGTTCGAGCTCGACCGCGCCTCGACCGTGACGCTCCGCGTGTTCGACGCGATGGGTCGCCAGGTCGGCACGCTGGCCGACGGCCCGCTCTCGGCCGGCCCGCACTCGTTCCGGTTCGACGCGGGCTCGCTGGCCGCCGGCGTCTACGTCTACACCCTCAACGTCGAGGGTGAGGTGTCCAGCCGCCGGATGATGGTCGTTCGCTAGTTCCGTTCGACATCGGCCGCCCTCCGAGGCGGCTCGCCTCGGGGCGCCGGGCTTCGGTCCGGCGCCCCCTTTTTTGGTCCCACCACTTCCCCCTTCGATGCACCGTCTCTTCGCCCTCCTGCTGCTCCTCGGGTTCGGGAGCGCCGCCGCCCAGACCGAGAGCCCGCCCAAGTACGAGTTCCGCGGCGCCTGGGTCGCGACCGTCCTCGGCCTCGACTGGCCGTGCCGCACCTGCGACGCCGCGAGCCAGCAAACGCACTTGGTCGCGATCCTCGACAGCCTCCAGGGCGCCGGCATCAACGCCGTGCTGTTCCAAGTCCGCGTCGAGGCCGACGCGTTCTACGACTCGCCCTACGAGCCGTGGTCGTACTGGATGACGAACGAACAGGGACGAGACCCCGGCTACGACCCGCTGGCCTTCGCGATCGAAGAGGCGCACGCGCGCGGGATGGAGCTCCACGCCTGGTTCAACCCGTACCGCGCCAACCGAGGCTCCGGCTACGACCTCGACCCGTCTCACGTCATGGTCCAGCACCCCGAGTGGATCCTCGACTTCGGGGCCATCCAGATCCTCGACCCCGGCCTCCCCGAGGTCCGCGACTACGTGGCGACGATCATCGCCGACGTGGTCCGCCGCTACGACGTTGACGGGGTCCACTTCGACGACTACTTCTACCCCTACCCGCCCAACCTCATCACGGACGAAGACGCGGCGACGTACGCCGAGTACGGCGGGAGCTTCTCCCTCGACAACTGGCGACGGTTCAACGTCTTCCGTTTCGTCCGTCAGGTCCGCGACAGCGTGGCAGCCGTCCGGCCCGAGGCGGTGTTCGGGATCAGCCCCTTCGGGATCCACCGCCCGGGGGAGCCCGCTGGGATCACCGGCCTCAGCGGCGCCGATGACCTCTATGCCGACGCCGTGGCGTGGCTCGAGAACGACCTCATCGACTACCTCACCCCCCAGCTCTACTGGCCGTTCGGCGGTGGGCAGGACTACGGGCTCCTCGCGCCGTGGTGGGAGAGCCAGCGGAACGACCGGCACCTCTACCCTGGACTCGGTCTGTATCGGTCGGACCCGGCCACGTTCAGCGGCACGCTCTACGCCTCTACCGAGGTCCCGCGACAGGTCCGGCTGAACCGCAACACGGAGGGGATCCAGGGCAGCGTGTTCTTCCGCGCGAGCAACATCGCGTTCCTCGGCTCGAAGGGCTTCGCCGACACACTCAAGACCGACCTCTTCCGCTACCCGGCGCTCCCGCCCCCGATGGCGTGGCGGAGCCAGGCCGCGCCCGGCACGCCGACCGACCTCGACGTCACGGCGGATCCTGACGGCGACTACGAGTTCACCCTCTCGTGGACGGCGCCCGCGAGTGGCGACGCCGAGGCTCGGTTCTACGCCGTCTACCGGATTCCGGCCGGCGAGGAGGTCGACCTCGACGCGGCGATGGAGAAGGCGGAAAACCTCGCCGGCGTCACCGGTGAGACCATGTTCACAGACGCCCCACCCGAAAACTCCTACACCTACGTCGTGACGGCCGTCAGCGCCAACTCGATCGAAAGCGCACCGAGCAACGAGTGGGTGGTCATCCCGGGCTCGCTGAGCGCCGAGGACGGCCTGACGTTGACGCTCCGCCTCGACGCGCCGCGGCCGAACCCGGCCGCCGGGCCGGTCACGGTCCCGTTCACGCTCACCGAGGCCGCCGACGTCACGCTCCGCGTGGTCGACGTGCTCGGCCGCGAGGTCGCCGTTCTCACGGACGGGCCGCTCCCGGCGGGCGCCCACACGGTGACGTGGCAACCGACGGCGTCCGGGACCTACCTCGTCGTCCTCGACGACGGGCGCCAGCGGGCCACGCGTCGCGTGGCAGTCATCCGCTAGCCTCCCCCCTGACTGCCTCGGTGACCTGACCGAGGCGGCCGAACACGCGACGGGGCGCACCGGTCTGGCCGGTGCGCCCCGTTCTCGTTGACGCGGTCGCGAGTTGAGCGGCTAGCGCGCGACGACGAACGTCACCGCCGCCTGCTCCCCGTCGGCGCGGACGCGGACGACGTAGACGCCGGCCGCGAGGTCGCCCGCCGCGATGCCGAGGTCGTGGGACCCGGCCCCGAACGCGTCGCCGTCGGCGAGGACGGCGACGCGCTGGCCGATGGCGTTGAACACCTCGGCCGTGACGGACGCCGCCGCGCCGAGCGACACGCGGACCTGCGCCGACGCGCGCGCCGGGTTCGGCCAGACGGCATCGACGCGGAGCGGGGCGCCGGCGTCCGGGCCGCCGTCGGCGGCGACGCCGGGCGCGCGGAGGTAGGCGAGGTCGTCGACGAGGATGGCGCCGAAGCGCGGGCCCTCGCCGTCGTAGCCGAGTTGGAGCGACTCCATCCGGAGCGACGAGGGGCTGTCCCACGCGCCGTTGCCGATCCACGTGCCGAACCCGTCGGCGTCGAGGTCCCACGTCACCGTCTTCCAGCCGTACCAGTCGACGGCCGTCCACGGGCTGACCTCGATCCCGCTCGTCCCGTCGTCGACGGCGAAGCGGAACAGGACGCCGGTCCCGTCGCCGTAGACGCGGGCGCGGAGCGTGGCCTCCTCGGTGAAGGAGTGGCCCGGCGAGCAGCCGCCGAAGCACTCGCGGATGAGCTTGGCGTCGCCACCCTCGGCCCAGCCGAAGTCGATCCGCATGGACGTCTCGCCGCCGAGCGGGTACGCCAGCGGACTGGCCGAGACCGACGTCGAGTCGGTCACGATGCCGCTCGTCGACCCGCTCTGCTGCGGGACCCACCAGTCGTCGGCGATGGACGTGCCCTCGAAGTCGTCCAGGAGCACGTCCACGAGGGCGCCGTCGCCCGTCCCGAACGTGAAGGCGTAGCGGGCGGCCGAGGCGTTGCCGAACCGGTCCTCGACGCCGGGCTCGATGGCGAACCGGTAGCTCGTCCCGGGCGCGAGGTCGGCGTCGGGCACGAAGCTGACCGTCGTCCGCGGGCTCGGCGTCTCGCCGACGACGCCGGCCAGCGAGACGATCGCCTCGCCTGGGACGGCCTCCCCGCCGAGCGTCTCCAGCGTGACGCGGCCGTCGAGCGTCTCGGGGACCACGACCTCGTCGAAGGCGACCGTCACGACCGGCCGGATCTCGGCGTCGCGCGCGTTCGGCGCGGGGTCGCCGCTGACGAGCCGCGGCGCGGCCACGTCCGGGAAGCTGGAGATGAACGTCAGCACGAAGTCGTCGCCGCCGGTGCCGTCGCCGTCGCCGTCGAGCGGGCTCCCGTTCTGGGTCGTCGCCGAGGCGGAGAGGGTCAGGGTGTAGTCGGTCCGCGGCTCCAGCGCGGCGTCGGGCGTGAACACGAGCTCGAAGCCGTTCCGCTCGAACGTGACCTCGCCCGCGACCGGGTCGCCGCCGGCCGTCGGCACGAGCGAGAACGCGGGGCCGGCCGTCGCGGGGTCGAGCGGGCGGCTGAGCGTGAGGCGGATCGGGTCCGTGATCGGGAAGCCGTCCTCGCCCGCCTCGGGCCGAGCGTCGACCACCACGGGCGGGACGGTCGAGACGAGCGCGACGTCGGCGAAGGTGAACGTCGTGTCGCGCATCGTGACCTCGGCCGTGGCCGTGGCGTAGCCCTCGGCCTCGACGGTCACGGTGTGCGTGCCGGCCGAGACGTCCTCGAGGTAGTAGAACCCATTGGCCAGCTCGTCGGGGTCGTCCGAGTACCGGTAGAAGAGCGACTCGTAGGTGTCGGTCGTGTACGTCTGCCCGTCGACCGTGACCGTCGCGCCGTTGATCGGCCGGCCGCTCTCGGCGTCGGTGACGATCCCCGTCGCGATCCGGTGCGTCGAGCGCGGGACGCCATGCCAGTCAAGGATGCCCCAGTAGAACGACTGGGCCTCGAGCCGCTTCCAGTCGGCGTTCATGTTGAGCGTGTTCTGCCGCGGGTTCGTGTGGAACCCGGACTCGCTCAGGACCGACGCCATCGCCGACGTCCGGTTGACGAAGAGGTACGGGAACTGGTTGTCGTGGTTGTCCGGGAAGCCCTGGTAGAACGTCCGGTCGGCGTAGTTGCCGATCGTCGGGAGGCGCATGGCCTCGACTTGGGCGTCGACGTACTCGTCGCCCATCCGAGCGCCGCCCTCCGGCGTCTTCTCGACGGTCTGCCCGTTCTGCCGCCAGCCACCGTAGAGCATGAGCACGTTGTTCGTGCCCGGCGCGCCGGCGTTGGAGTGGATCGAGTGGAAGAAGTCGGCCCCGAGCGCGTTGGCGCGGTCGGTCCGCTGGCTGAGGCTGACCGACTGGGTGTCGCTGGTCCGCGACGTGTAGACCGTGTCGATGTCGGTCCGGTCGAGGAGCATGTCGCGGAGCGCGAGGCTCACGCGGAGGACCTTCTCGGCCTCGGAGTAGCCGTAGATGCCCTGGTTCTCGGTCTGGCTGTGGCCGGGGTCGAGGAAGAGCTCCCAGCCGTCGAGGCCGGTGACCTGCTGGGCGTGGGTGGTGGGAAGGAAGAGGAGGGCGAGGAGCCCGAGAGTCAAAGCGCGGGTCATCGGGGCTACTCGGCGATCGGGAGGAGGAAGAGGGCGTCGCCGTCGTCGAAGGCGATGCGGGCGCCGTCGGGCGACCACGAGGGGTTCATCTCGAGGCGGTCGGGCGTAGCCGTGAGCGGCACGCGCGCCGAGCCGTCGGCGTGGACGGCGACGATCTCGGAGGCCGTGAAGGCGTGGCCGTCGTCCTCGGACACCATGACGGCGAGCCAGCGCCCGTCGGGCGACCACGACGGCCGCGACCCGGCGCCGAGGTCGATGAGGTTGCTCCCGTCGGCGTCCATGACGTAGAGGCCGCCGCCGTAGGCCTCGAAGGCCACGCGCGAGCCGTCGGGCGACGGCGTGACGTTGAGGAGTTGGGCGTCGCCGAGCGGCGCGAGCGTCCGGACCTCGCCCGAGGCGGGCGTGGCGAGGGCGAGCCCGCCGTCGAGGAGCCCGAGCACGACGGGCCCCGAGGGCGCGGGCACGCGCGCCTCGGCGTCGGCCGCGAGCACGTCGAGGCCGCCCTCCCCGAGCGCGACCACGTGGGCGGCGCCCGCCCAGCGCGGGAGCCCCGGCGGCGTCGTCCGCCAGTCGGTGAGCGTCTCGACGGAGCCGTCGAGGCCGACGAGCTCGATCGCGTCGAGCCGCCGGGGGCCGTCGACCTGCGCGGCACGCACGGCGATAGCGGCCCCGTCGGGCGACCACGCGAAGCCGAACCCGGCCGCCGGCGCGTCGGTGAGCTGCCGGGTGCCCTGGCCGTCGGCGCCGACGACCCAGAGGCCGGCGTAGCGGGCGCGCGTGAACGCGAGCGTCTGGCCGTCGGGCGACCACGAGGGGTGGAGGGCGGGCGCGCCGTCGGCCACGAGGCGGACGGGCGGGCCGCTGGCCCGGAGGCTCTGCGCGCCGACCGGGACGGCGAGGCAGACGAGGAGGGCGACGAGAGAACTGCGCATGGTGGGATCGGGGGGGCCCGAAAGGTAGGCCCGCGCCTAACCCGCGGATGCCCGATCCACACGTCGGCCACCGAGTCTCCCCGCCTCAACGCCGAGGCGGACCGACTCGTGTCCAAATCCGCCGAGGGCATGTGCCCGACCGTCTCCGCCCCTTGGGGCACAAACGCAGGGCGCCCTACGCCCCTTCGAGCTCCGCTTCCAGCTGCTGCTTGCGGACGAGCGTCGCGTACGCTCCGCCGGCCGCGACCAGCTCGGCGTGCGACCCGCGCTCGGCGACGCGGCCCTCGTCGAGCACGAGGATCTGGTCGGCGTCCTGGACCGCCGAGACGCGGTGGCTCACCACGACGACCGTCCGCTGGCCGAACTGGGCGCGGAGGTTCTCCAGAATGGTCGCTTCTGTTCGCGTGTCGACCGCACTGAGGGCGTCGTCAAAAAGAAGGATCGGGGCGCGACGGATGAGGGCGCGGGCGATGGCCGTCCGCTGCTTCTGGCCGCCCGAGAGCGTGATGCCGCGCTCGCCGACGCGCGTCTCGAACCCCTTGGGGAAGTCCTCGACGTTGGCGAGGAGGTCGGCCTCGCGGGCCGCCTCCGTGATCTCGGCCGCCTCGGAGTCCGGCACGCCGAAGGCGATGTTGTTGCCGACGGTGTCGGAGAACAGGAAGACCTCCTGCGGGACGTAGCCGATGGCCGCGCGGAGCGTGTGGAGCGGGATCTCTCGGAGGTCGCGGCCGTCGACGCGGACCGTCCCCTCGGTCGGGTCCATGAGCCGCGGGATGAGTTCGACGAGCGTCGACTTGCCCGAGCCCGTCCGCCCCACGATGCCCACGGAGGTGCCGGCGGGGACGTCGAACGAGACGGCGTCGAGCACAGCCGGGCCGCCCGGCGTGTAGCGGTACGTCACGTCGTCGAACGTGAGCCGCCCGGCGACGTCGTCCACCTCGGCGATGCGCTGGGCGTCGTCGGCGACGCCGGGCTCGGTGTCGAGGATCTCCGCGATCCGCGCCATCGACGCCGAGGCCTGCTGGATCATCGACACGACGTAGCCGAACGACGCCACCGGCCACGTCAGGTTGGCGACGTAGATGATGAACTCGGCGATGTTGCCGAGGGAGAGCTCGCCCGCGATCACGAGCCGCCCGCCCACGCCCACCACGAGGACCGTGCTCAGCCCGATGAGGATCATCAGGACCGGCCGGAACGCGGCGTCCACCTTCGCGAGGTCGAGCGCCTTGTCCTGGTAGTCTTCGCTCGCGTCGTCGATCCGCCGGCCCCACGTCTCCTCCTGCGTGTACGCCTTGACCACGCGGATGCCGGAGAGCGCCTCCTGCACGCGGCTCGTGAGCCCCGAGTACGACGTCTGCTGGCGGTCCGTCCGCACGTGGACCAGCTTGCTCACGAAGAACACCGACACGGCGAGGACGGGCATCGGGAGGACGGCCCAGAACGTGAGCGTCGGCGAGATGGCGAGCATGAACGCGAGCGCCATCACGATCGCGGCGACGGCCCGCGAGAGGTACATCAACGCCGGGCCGACGTAGCGGCGGACCTTTTCGATGTCGCTCGTGGCTCGCGTCATCACGTCGCCCGTCGCGAACCGGTGGTAGAAGCTGCCCGAGAGCGTCTGGAGGTGGGCGTAGAGCCGGTTCCGGAGGTCGTACTCGATGTTCCGGCTGGCCACGACGACGAGCCGCCGCATGAGGAACATGAACAGGCCCGAGAGGAGCGCCAGCCCGAGGATCATCAGCCCGAGGAGCACGAGCGCCCAGCGGAACTCGGCGCCCAGCGCGGCGCCGGCCGCGGTACCGGCGGCGTAGCCCTGGACGGCCACCATCCGCGGGATCGCGTCGATGGCCTCGCGGACGAGCCCCGGGATGAACAGCGTGAACAGCGCCGAGGCGAGGGCGCAGAGGAGCCCCGGGCCGAGGGTCCAGCGGTAGCGCCAGAGGTCGGCGTCGAGGCGGCGGAGCGGGGAGGCCATGCGGTCGGGGGAGCGGCGCGCGGGCGGGCGCACGGGACCTACGCTACGCCCCGAACAGGGGTCCCCGCCAGGGCGGTCTGGGACGGCCCACCGGCGTCCCGAGGCGGCCGGGGCACGCCGGGCCTACGCCTCGGCGCGGGCGGCGAACTGGGCCAGCGCCTGTTCGGTCTCGGCGACGGCGGCCGTGAGCGAACCGTCGAGCGCGGACGCCTCGCCGCGACGGGCTCCGGTCTCGACGACGTCCCAGGCGTCCGTCAGCGACTCCAGCCCGACGTTCGCGGCGCTCCCCTTCAGCGCGTGCGCCGACGCCGCGATGCTGTCGACGTCGCCGGTCTCGCGGGCGGCCGACACCGTCGCGAGCGCCTGCCGGGCCGACCCGTCAAACGCCTCGACCAGCTCGGCCACGAAGTCCTCGTCGTCCTCGCCGAGGAGGCCGCGGACGTGGGCACGGACGGCGTCGACGAGACCGACCGCCACGGGCACGCAGACGACCTCCTCGAGGGCGGCCACCGACAGAGGCTTGTGGATGGCGTCGTCGAAGCCATCCGCACGGAGCCGCTCCGTCATGCCGGAATCCGCCCGTTCCGTGACGGCGACGACGCGGAGGCCACCGGATCGCCGGACACGGATCGCATCGCGGATCTCCGCCCCGCCCACTCGCTCGCTGAGGAAGACCACGTCGTAGTCCCGTGCCGACACGCGCTCGACGGCCGCCCGACCGTCCTCCGCGACGTCCGCCTCGATGCCGAGGTGCCGGAACATCGAGAGCGCGATGAGTTGCTGAGTCGGATCGGCCTCGACGAGGAGGACGGCCGGGGGCGGGGACATGAGCCCGGGGGGTGAGCCTGAGATACGCGGGCGGGGTGGGTCCAGGCCGGTATCGGCGGCGCCCTCCTGGGGTTTAAACCGCTGGCCTACAGCCGGGTGACCCTGCCCGTCGTCGTCCTACACCTCCAGGAGGCGGACCTCGGTCTGGACCTCCGACTTCGGGATCAACGCGGGCCAATACGCCACGACTTCGCTCGGTCGGGGCCGCCCGCCGGCGAACCCGGTGACCGCGCTGGGCCCGGTCAGGATGAGCGGGGCGATCTCGCGGCCGAACTGCTCGACGGCCGCTTTGTCCTGGCCGCGCACTGACACGCGGAGTTGAACCTCGTCGAGGTCCGCCTCTCGCGTCGGGTCGGCCTCGGCGACCTCGGAGAGCGCGTTGAGCCCGACGATCTCGGCGCGGTACTCCTCGAACTCGAGGCCGAGCGCGTCGAGCCGGTCCTTCAGGATGCGCGCCGCGGCGCGGGCCTTGGCAGCGGCCTCGGGCCAGGCGTAGACGAGCGTCGAGGTCGCCTTCCAGCCATCCGAGTACGCGGCCGAGACCTTGAGGAACTCGGTGTCTTCGGAACCGCGGATGCCGCTCACGCGGACGCGGTCGCCGCCCTCGTCCTCCAACTGGATGGACGTAAAGTCGGCCACGACGTCGGGCGTGATGTAGTCGGTCGGGTCGCCGATCTCGTAGAGGAGCTGCTCGGCGACGGTCCCGCGGCTGACGAGCCCGCCCGTCCCCTCGTGCTTCGTGACCACGAACGAGCCGTCGGCCGAGACCTCGGCGATGGGGAACCCGATGGAGGCCATGTCCGGCACGTCCCGCCAGTCGGTGAAGTTGCCGCCCGACGACTGTGCGCCGCACTCGAGGATGTGCCCCGCGACGGTGCCGGCCGCCATCTTGTCCCAGTCGGCCCAGTCCCACCCGAAGCGGTCGACGAGCGGGGCGAGCGTGAGCCCGGTGTCGGTCGTCCGGCCCGTCACGACGACGTCGGCGCCGAGGGCCAGCGCCTCGGCGATGGGCTGGGCGCCGAGGTAGGCGTTCGCGCTCACGACGCGGTCGCGGACGGTCGAGAGCGGCTCGCCGGTCTCCATGTGCTTCAGTTCGACGCCCCGGTCCAGGAGGTCGTCGAGACGGTCCAGGAGGTCGTCGCCGGTGACGACGGCGACCTTGAGGCCGGTCGCTCCGCGCGCACGGGCGCCGGCGACGATGGCCTCGGCGCAGGCGACGGGGTTCACGCCGCCCGCGTTCGAGATGATCTTGAACCCCTTCTCCTTGACGTCCGGCGCCAGCTCCGTCACGACCTCGACGAAGTCGCGGGCGTAGCCCATGGAGGGGTCGCGGAGCTTCTGCTTCTGGAGGATCGACATGGTCACCTCGGCGAGGTAGTCCATGACCAGGACGTCGATGGGGCCGCGGCGGGCCTGGTCGATGGGGGCGCGCTGGAGGTCGCCCCAGAAGCCCTGGCCGGAGGCGATGCGAAGCGTGTCGGGCATGGGTCGTCGGTCGGGGGGCGGTGGAAGGGCTTCCGTCAAGCTAGGCCCGATCGCGGGGCCCGCCAGTGGAGCACGCGTGCAGCCGGCGCGCCGTTCGGCGGCCACCGTGAAATTTGCAGACGACGACACGAGCAGGTCCAATCCGGAACCCAGCGCCGTTTCTTCGCGCGCTTCGCTACCCTGGGGCTCGGCCCCACCCATGACCCCTCCCCTCCGCCGGGCCTCCTGGTCCGGCCTCGGCCGCTTTGTCGCGGTCCTCGTCGCGTTCGCGACCGCCGCCGGCGCGCAGCCGGCCCCCGCCGGGACTTGGTCCGACGTGTTCGCGTACCCGGGCGTCCGCCTCTCTGCCGACCTCGCGCCTTACAACGGCGGGGACGCCGTCGTCGAGGCCGTCGAGCCGGATGGGCACGGCGGCGTCTACGTGGCCGGCCGCTTCGACACCGTCGACGGGCAGGCCGTCACGAGCATCGCCCACTGGGACGGGCAGGCGTGGCGCCCGCTCGGCCGCGGCCTCACCAACAACGACACGTACTCGGGCGGGCTCCCGCTCGTGAACGACCTGCTCCTCGCCAGCGACGGGTCGCTGTACGTCGCCGGCCAGTTCACGGGTGCCCTCCAGCCGAACGGCCGGGCGGTCCTCGCCCGGTCCGTCATCCGGTGGACCGGGACGGCGTGGGAGCCGCTCGGCGGCGGCCTCCTCAACGGCGACCCGTTCTACTATTCGGCCACGGCCGGCGCGCTGGCGGAGGGCCCCGACGGCGCCCTCTACGTCGGCGGCATCTTCGACTCGGCCGTCGGCGCCGACGGCCAGCCGGTCGGCGCGAGGGGCGTCGCCGTGTGGGCCGACGGCACATGGGCCGACCTTCCCGGCCTCGGCACGTCGACCGCTGGCGTCGACGCGGTCGCGGTGCGCGACGACGGCGTGATCGCACTCGGCGGAGCGTTCGAGGGAGACGGGTACTACTCACCGGGCGTCCTGCTCTACCGGCCGGATGGGACGACCGAGCGGGTGCTCAGCGGGACCACCTCCGTCTTCGCGCTCGCCTGGATCGACGACGCGCTCTACGTCGGCGGCTCGTTCAACGTGTGGACGGCGGACGTCGGCGGCGTCGCCGTCCGCAACGTGGCGCGGTGGACGGACGGCCAGTGGGACGCGCTCCAGGGCGGGACCGACGGCCCGGTCCACGGGATCGAGCCCGACGGGACGGGCGGGTTCTACGCCGTGGGGACGTTCGCGTGGGCGGGGACTGACGACGTCGGGGCGTACCCCGAGCCGGGCGGCCCCCCGAGCGACATCTCGGTCGCGGCCCGTGGCGTTGCCCGGTGGGACGGCGCCGCGTGGAGCGGCGAGGGCGCCGTGATGCCGTTCCCCACCTGGTACTGGTACGGGTACGGGAGTGAGGTCGGACCGCGGGCGGTCGCTGTTGTCGGCGACGACCTCGTGATCGGCGGCCAGTTCGACGGCGTGGAGGGGCCGGGCGGCGCGAGCCGGAACACCTCCAATGTCGCCGTCCGCCGCGGGGGCGCGTGGGGCCCGTTGAGCACGTTCGGGGGCGGGGCCGCCCTCGGCCGCCGCCAGTCGAGCCAGTACGCTCAGCCGTCGGCGGTCCGGGCGACCGCCCCGAACCCGTGTGGCGCCGGCGTCCTGGTCGCGGGTAAGATCGAGACCGTCGGAGCGGCCGACTCCGTGAGCGTGGCGCTGTGGGACGGAGGGGCGTGGCGCGCGGTCCCCGGCAGGCTCAGCTATCACGGTTCCGCTGGGACCGCCGCGGCCTTGGCTCCGGCCGGGTGCGCGGGGGGCCAGCCCCGGTTCTTTGTCGCGGGCTCGTTCACGTCGGTCATCCTGGAGGACGGGACGGCGCTCGACGCGCCGGGCGTGGCATACTGGGACGGCACGGCGTGGTCCGCGCTCGGCGGGACGCCGCCCGAGGGCGAGATCCGAGCGCTCGCCTACGACGGCCGGGCGCTCGTGGCCGGGGGCTACCTCACCCGCAGCGGGGTTCCGGCCGTGTTCTCCTGGGCGCCGGGCGCGGGGTGGCAGATGCTGGGCCGCGTCGACGGGACCGTCTACGCCCTCGCCTACGGCCCCGACGGAGCGCTCTACGTCGGCGGCGCCTTCTCCACGGTCCAGCAGCCGAGCGGGCTCACGCTCCAACTCCAGGGACTCGTCCGGTGGCCCGGCGCCGAGTGGCAGTGGATCGGGAGCCCGACCTACGGCGAGGTCCGCGCCCTCGCGTTCGGGCCCGACGGGACGCTCTACGCGGGGGGCGCGTTCGACCAGTTCGAGCAGCCGTCCCGCCCGGCCACGCCGGCCCGACGCATCGCGGCCTGGGACGGGACCTCCTGGACCGATGCGGGCGACCCCTCCGCCACCGTCTCAGCCCTCGCGGTCGGCGCAGATGGGCGGATCTACGCGGGGCAGGACCCGGCCGGGAGCGGGTACTACTACACCTCCGGCGCCGACCGGCTGTTCGCGTTCGGCGACGGCGGCTGGGAAGGGCTCGGCGTCCGCGACGGCGGCGTCGCCACGCTCACGCTCGTCGGCGAGGACCTCTACGTGGGCGGGACGTTCCGGTCGGCGGGCGGGACGCCGTCGGCCTACCTCGGCCTCTACGTCGACCCGCTGGCGACACCGACGGCCGGCCGGCCGACCGGCCCGGCGCTGGCCCTGTCGGCGGCCCCGAACCCGACGCGCGGACGGACGACGCTCACCGTCAGCGTCTCGGAGGCCGGCCCGGTGCGGGTGGCCGTCTACGACGCGCTCGGGCGCCAGGTGGCCCTGCTCGCCGACGGGCCGCGGCCCGCCGGACCGCTCACGCTCGACCTCGACGCGACCCGGCTCCCGGCCGGCGTCTACGTCGCCCGCGCCACCCTCGGCGCCGAGACGACCGCGCGGACGTTTACCGTCGCCCGCTAGCGCTCGGCCCCGCCCGCCTCGGCGCCGAGGCGGGCGGGGTCAGACCGCCACGGCCGGCTCGAACGTGACCGACACGATGGTTCCCCCACCCGGCCGCGGCCGAACCTCGAACTCGCCCCCCACCCGGTCGGCGCGGTAGCGCATGGTCCGGAGGCCCAGTCCCTCGCCACCGGCGAGCGCCGTGTCGGAGATGCCCACGCCGTCGTCCCGGATGGTGAGGACGGCCTCGTCGTCGGCCATCGTGAGCGTGAGGGCGATGGCCCGCGCGCGGCCGTGCCGGGCCGCGTTGGCGAGGGCCTCCTGGGCGATCCGGTAGAGGTGGCCGGCGTGCTCGCGCGAGGGGCACACGACGTCCTCGCCCTCGAACGTGCAGTCGATGTCGAACGCCTGGGCGCCGTCGGCGGCGAGCCGGGCGAGCGCGTCGGCCAGCCCGTCCGGTTCGACGTTGACCGGGAAGAGGCCGCGGGCGATGGCGCGGGCCTGCCCGAGCGCGGCCTCGACGAGCTCGCGCGAGCGGAGCGCGTCGGCGGCGAGCTCGTCTTCGCCCATCCGCTCGAGCGCGTGGAACAGGGCCTGGAGGCGGAACGCGGCGCCCGTCAGGACCTGCCCGAGCCCGTCGTGGAGGTCCTGCGCCATCTTCTCCTGCTCCCGCGCCGCGACCTCGAGGATCTCGCGCTCGAGCTGGCGCCGCTCCGTCACGTCGCGCTGCGTCCCCACCCAGTTGACGAGCGTCCCGTTCTCGTCGCGGACGGGCGCGATCTCCCACTGGAGCACGAACTCGGACCCGTCCTTCCGGTAGTTCACGGTCTCGGCCTGGACCGGCTCGCCGGCCTTCAGGCGGTCGCGGACCCGGTCGAGCACGGCCCGGTCCGACTTCGGCCCCTGGAAGACCCGCGGGCTCCGGCCGAGGAGCTCGTCGGCGGTGTAGCCGAAGACCCGCGTGTGCGCCGCGTTCGCGTAGAGGATCCGCGGCCCGGGCTCGTCGACCTCGGTGCCCGTCACGACGATGGGCTCGGCGGCCTGCTCGACGGCGGCGGCCAGGAGCCGGCGCTCGCGGTCGGTCCGGCGGCGCTCGGTCACGTCCTCGGCCACGTACGAGAAGAGCGGGCCGGCCCCCTCGGTCGTGTTCACGACGACGTCGAGGTGGCGGGCCTCGGGCGCGTCGGGCTCGACGCCCCACGGGAAGACCGTCCGGAAGTGGACCGGCTCGCCGGTCGACGCGCACGCCTCGACGTGGCGCCGCCAGGTGTCGGCCTCGGCCGGGGTGAACCCGAGGTCGGCGAGGGTCGCGCCCTCGACCTCCCCGATCGCCGCCCCGCTCGACCCGAACAGGTCGAGCGCGGCCTCGTTGGCCGTCTGGTGGCGGACGAGCGCGCCGTCGTACTCCACGACGCCCATCAGGAACGGGGCGCTGTCGAAAAAGGCCCGGAGCAGGCGCCGCTGGCGATCGGCCCGGTCGCGCTGCTCGATCTCCTCCGTCACGTCGTTCTGGACGCCGACGAAGTGGGTCACCTCACCGGCCGTGCTCCGGATGGGCGTGAGGAAGAGCCGGTTGTAGAAGAGCGTCCCGTCCTTGCGGTAGTTGCGGAGGAGGACGTCGGTCGCGGTCCCGGTCCGGACGGCCTCGCGGATCTGGGCGAGCGCCTCGGCCTGCCCATTGCCCTCGTCGTCGCGCGTCCCGTTCGGACGGACCTGGAGGAACCGGCAGTTCCTCCCGATGATCTCCTCACGCGGGTAGCCCGTCGTGTCGACGAAGTTCTGGTTCACCACCACGAGAGGGTTATCCGGCAGCCGGACGTCGGTCACGACGACGAGGTTGTTGACGGCGTCGAACGCCCGGTGGATCAGGTCGTCGGCGGCGCGGACGGGCGCGCTCCCGCGGCGGTCGCGGACGAGGAGGAGCGCGCGGTCGCCGAGCACGCGGTCGAGCGCCGCCGGCCGCTGGCCCTCCCGGTCCGTCGCCGGCGACAGCGCGCGGACCCAGACCCACCGCCCGCCGGGGGTCCGGACCCGGAACTCACGCTCGAACGGGAGCGCCGCGGACCAGAACTCGCCGGCCTCGCCTCGCACCATGTCGTCGGGGTGGACGAGGTCGAGGAACGGGCGGCCCTCGATGGCCTCCGCCTCGATCCCGAGGACGCCCCCAAGCGCGGGGTCGGCGAAGGCGACGGTCCCGTCGGGGTCCAGGATGACGACGGCGTCGGCGAGGGACGCGGAGAGGACGTCGTAGGCGTCCTGCCCCTCGAACGAGAACGCGGGCGGATCGGAGCGGTCAGACATGCGAGCGGCCAGAGGGGGGCCGCCGCCATGGGCCGAGGGGCGTCGCGGCGACGGGACACAAGGTACGCACACGCCCGATCTAGGAGCCCTACCTAACGGGGCCTGTGCCTAGCGTTCCACGCGGACCGAGTCGAGCACAACGGTCGACACTTCGAACGTCCGCCCGGCGTCGTAGGCGTCGCCGAAGGCGCGGAGGGCGCCGAGCGAGTCGGCCGAGAGGTTCCGCCAGTCCTGGAACACGACGCCGCCCTCGCGCCACGTCCGGATCGGGACGCGGAAGCGGGTGCCGGTCGCCGCCCGCGCCGTGTCGCCCGGCGTGACCTCATAGGTGTAGGCGTAGTGGCCGATCTGTCCGTCCGACTGGCGGAGCCAGTAGACGTAGCGGTCCTGGTAGTCGGCCCCGCCGCCGTTCTGGGCGAACGTGACCTCGACCCGGTCGTAGTCCTCCCCGCCGACGCGGTCGGGCGTGAGGAGCCGGGCGCGGACGGCCGGGTCGGCGAGCGGCGCCGGGAGGAGGGCGAAGTAGACGACCGAGTTCACGCCCGTCGTGAGCGCCGCCGCCCCGTCGGCCGTCAGCGGAGCCTCGACGCCGTCGACAAACCGGTGCGCCCCGTCGTTGTCGACGACCTCCTCGATCACGCGCCCCCGCTCGTCCGTGAGCGTCCGGCTGTAGCGGAACCGGCCGCCGTCGCGCTCGGCGACGAACGGCGTGCCGCGGAAGGCGAACCGGACGGTCGCGTCGTCGAGGAGGGCCGAGCCGTGGTGCGCTCGGGCCCGGTCGAGGAGGGCGAGGGCCTCGGGGTCGCCCTGCGGCGCTGGCCGCTCGCAGGCGGCGAGCAGCGTGAGAAGGGCGACGGCGGCGAGACGGGACACGGGCGACGGGGGTCGTGGAGGATACGGAGACGCCCCGCGGCAACTCGCCCTTACACGAACGGCGACTGGCGGGCGGCGAGCGCCAGCTTCTGCGTGTCCTGCGCGATCACGAGCTCCTCGTTGGTCGGGACGACCCACACCGGCACGGCGCTGTCGGGCGTGGTGATGACCGCCTCGGTGCCGTTGGCGGCCTCGTTCGCCCCAGCGTCGAGCGTCATCCCGAGGCCGGCCAACCCGTAGAGGATCTGCGCGCGGACCGGCGCCGCGAACGTCCCGATGCCGGCCGTGAACGCGACCGCGTCGAGCCCGCCCAGGACCGCGAGGTACCGGCCCAAGTACGACTTGACGCGGTAACAGAACACGTCGATGGCCTGCTGGCAGCGGACGTCGCCGTCGGCCGCCTCGGCGAGGAGGTCGCGCATGTCGGCCGCGTAGCCGCTCAGCCCGAGGAGCCCCGAGTACCGGTTGAGGAGCGTGTGGACCTCGGCGAGCGGCATGTCCTCCTTCTCCATCACCTCGAACACGATGGACGGGTCGAGGTCGCCCGAGCGCGTGCCCATCACGAGGCCCTCCAGCGGCGTCATCCCCATCGACGTGTCGACGGACTTGCCGTCGCGGATGGCAGCCATCGAGCACCCGTTGCCGAGGTGGATCGTGACGACCCGGCTGTTCTGCTGGTCGAGCCCTGCCAACTCGTAGAGCCGCCGCGAGACGTAGTAGTGGCTCGTCCCGTGGAACCCGTACCGACGGATCTTGTGGCGCCGGTAGAGCCGGTTCGGGAGCGCGTAGAGGTAGGCCTCGGCCGGGATCGTCTGGTGGAACGCCGTGTCGAAGACGGCGACCTGCGGGACGTCCGGGAACGCCTTCTGGGCCGCACGGATGCCCTGGAGGTTGGCCGGGTTGTGGAGCGGGGCGAGGTCAAACGCGTCGCGGATGGCGTCGACCACCTCGCCGTCGATGAGGGCGGACTCCGCGAACCGCTCGCCGCCGTGGACCACGCGGTGCCCGACGGCCTCGACGTCGGGGAGCCGGTCCTCCTCCCCGTCCGCCTCGCGCATCGTCTCGAGGAGGTGGGACAACGCGGCGGCGTGGTCGGGCGCCTTGAGCGAGATCCGCTCCGGCTTGGCGTCGCCGACGCGGAACGAGGCGAGCGACGAGACGGCGCCGATCCGCTCGACCTGCCCGGCCGCGAGCGTCTGCCCGGCCGCGGCGTCGATCAGGTCGACCTTGAGCGAGGAGGACCCGGCGTTGAGGACGAGGACGGTCACGGGGAACTGGGGATGGGAAGAGGAATCCGGCAGACGTCGGGGCCACCGCCGAGCGCTCTGGCTCGCTCCGCCTCATTCCCGTTTCCCCGTTCCCAGTTCCCGCGAGAGGAGCGAACGGGAGGTCGGCGCAGCCTGCCCTACGCCTCGACCACCCGGGTGCGCTTCTGGTCGTAGGCGTCGTGGAGCGCGCGGGCCGCCGCGTTGCGGACGTCGGTCGGGTCGCCGTCGGCGGGGGCGACGGCGCCGATGAAGAGCGGCGGGTCGCCGGAGGCGAGCCGGTCGCACCACGCGGCGGCGCCCGCCGGGGCGAGGGCGAGGAAGACGCCGAAGAGGAGGTCGCCGAACGGCTCGATGCGGCGGACGTCGGGGGCCGTCTCGAGGCGCTCGCGGAGCTCGGCCTCGGCGCGGGCGACAGCCTCGGGGGCGTGGCCCGTGAGCCGCTCCTCCGCGTCGGCGAGCGTGACGAGGGCGAAGGCCAGCGGGCGCTCGGCGTCGCGGGCCTCGGCCTGCTCCTCGGCGATGATGGTCGCGCGCGGGACCGGAGCGGCCTCGGCCGCCTCCTCGTCCCCCAGGTCGAAGTCGTCCATCTCGTCGACGTCGTCGACCTCGGGCGCGCGCTCGGGCGCCTCGGCCGACGCACGGGCCGAGGCGGGCCGGGACGGCTCCAGCGCGCTCTCCGGGAGGACGAGCTCCAGCAGGTCGAAGTACGGGTCCGCGGCGTCGGCGTCGCCGCCGATCAGGAGGACCGCGTCGCCGACCGGGATGGCGCGGGCCCGGGCGCCGACGGCCCCGGCGAGCCCGCCGAGCGCGTCGGAGGCGAGCCACGTGTCGCCGTCGAGGTCGAACCTCCGCCCGTCCACGGGCACGAGCGAGCCGCCGTCGGTCCGGGCCTCAACGAGGTGCTGCCGCCCGTCGTGACGGACGATCGCGACGCCGCCGCCGACGTGGCCGGCCAGCGAGGCGAGCAGGTGGGCGACGGCAGGGTCGGCCCAGGGCGTCCCGGACCTCGTCGCCGGACCGGGGTGCGTGGCGGCCTTCGGGCGGGCCGGCTCGTCGCCGCGGGGGACCGTCGGGAGCGTGACCGGCCGGGCGCCGGCCGACGGTGCCGGCGACGCGGGCTCGGCGGGGCGCGGGCTCACCGGGCGGGCCGCCGAGACGGACTCCGGCCGCCGGGCCTCCTCCTCAGGGCGCGCCGCCCGGGGGCCGGCCGGGCGGACCTCCGAGAGCCCCAGGCTCCCGAGGTCGTCGGAGCCCTCGGACACGCGCGGGACCGTCGGGCCGGGCAGCTTCGGGCGGCGGCGCGACGCGGCGTACGCCCCCGCGAAGGCCAGGACGACGAGGAGCAGGAGCCAGCCGACGAGCGTCACGGGGGTGCGGCGAGCCGCGAAAACGGGGGGGGACACGAATTCGGTAAGGTATCCGTCCGACGGACACTCCACAAGCCGCCGCCCCATCTCCGCGCAGGCTTGAGCCCGCTGTCGCGGCGCCCCTAGCTTCGCCTCCCCTCTCCCCCCTGCCTCTTATACCCCCTACTACAAGCCGGAGCACCTCCCCCGATTCCCCGAGATTGGCGAGGGCTCGAAGCCGCTCGCCGACGCCTTCTTCAGCTACTACGGCAAGGTGTTCGAAGACGGCGCGCTGACGGCCCGCGAGAAGGCCCTCATCGCCCTCGCCGTGGCCCACACGGTCCAGTGCCCCTACTGCATCGACGCCTACACGCAGGACTCGCTGGCGAAGGGCGCCGACCTGGAGCAGATGACCGAGGCGGTCCACGTCGCGACGGCGATCCGAGGCGGGGCCTCGCTCGTCCACGGCCTCCAGATGCTCGACGGGGCCAAGGCCCAGATGATGTAAGGCCCGGCGCGGGGCCTGGCGACCGTGGGCCCCGCGCTTCCGATGTAGGACGATCCCCCACCCTCCTGTCAGCATGGACTCCGGCGACGGCTCTCCCCTCTCCCTCCCCGTCCTCTCGGCCGAGTTGATGGCCGACGTGATGGACGGGCCGAAGCGGACGACGAGCCTCTACGGCCGGCGGACGCCGCTGGCTCGACCCGCGGCCCAGATCGAAGCGCTCGACGCGGTCGACCTCGCCGCCGGCCCGACCGGGACGGGGAGCTTCCACCGGGACCTCGTCGCGAGCGGGTGGGAGCGCGGGCTCACGCCGGCCCCCCTCGAGATCGTCCAGATCAACATCGGCAAGCTGTGCAACATGACGTGCCGGCACTGCCACGTCGACTCGGGGCCGGACCGGACGGAGGAGAACATGGACCGCGCGGCCGTCGACGCCTGCCTCGCGGCCATCGACCACATCCAGGCCCACCCGGACGGCGGGAGCCTCCACACGGTCGACCTGACGGGCGGGGCGCCGGAGCTTAACCCGCACTTCGAGTACCTCGTCGACGAGTGCGTGGCGCGCGGGCTCCACGTCATCGACCGGTGCAACCTGACGATCCTGCTGGTCCGCCGCTACCGGCACCTGCCCCAGTGGCTGGCCGAGCGCGGCGTCGAGGTGGCCTGCTCGCTCCCCCACTACCGGAAGCTCGGCACCGACGCCCAGCGCGGTGACGGGACCTACGACAAGTCGATCCGCGCGCTCGCCGCGCTCAACGAGGCCGGCTACGGCCAGGGCGACCCGGACAAGGTCCTCACGCTGGTGACGAACCCGGTCGGGAGCTTCCTCGCCGGCAGCCAGGCGTCGCTCGAGGCCGAGTGGAAGGCGGCGCTCCAACGGTACCACAGCGTCTCGTTCGACCGCCTCTTCGCGCTCAACAACATGCCGATGAGCCGCTACCTCGAATGGCTGCTGGAGAAGGGCCAGCTCGACGCCTATATGGACCGTCTGCTGGGCGCGTTCAACCCCGCCGCCATCGACGGGCTGATGTGCCGGAACACGATCTCGGTCGGCTGGGACGGGAAGATCTACGACTGCGACTTCAACCAGCAGCTGGAGATGGACGCGGCCGTCCCGTTCGGGCACGTCGCCGACTTCGACCTCGACGCATGGCAGGCGCGGACGGTGCGGACGGAGCGGCACTGCTACGGGTGCACGGCCGGCGCAGGCTCGTCGTGCGGCGGCGCGACGGCCTAGGAGGCCGCGGCGCGACGCCGCCCGCCTCGGCGCCGAGGCGGGCGCGGCTGGGGACTTCCCGGAGGTCTAGGCGGCGGCGACCCCTGGCGCGGGTGGGCCGTACCACCCGAAACCGACTCCACTCCCCATGCTCACCCACAAGCAACGCTGGATCGCCGTCTCCGGCCTTTCGGCCATGGCCGCCGCCTTCGCGACCCGCTCGCTGCTCCGCCGCTCGTGGCACGCCGCCACTGGCGAAGACCCGCCCATGAACCCGGCTGACTCGGACACGGCCTGGACCGAGGCCGCCGTCTGGACGATCGCGGCCAGCGTCGTCGCCGGCCTCTCGCGACTGACAGCCCGCCGCGCGGCCGCGCACGTCCTCGACGGCTCCGTCCCCGACGACAAGTTCGGCGGCTAACGGCTCACGCCGCCTCGCCCTCGGCGTAGACGAACCGGGGCGCGCCGGTCGGGACGGTCTTCGCCCCCTGTGGCATGTCGATCTCGGGGAGCCGGATCGGCGGGGCGTAGCCCTCCGGCAGCGGGTTCGGCTCGGCCCAGAGCGTCCCGCGCGTCGTCTCCATCACGACGTGGTCGCCGGCCCGGCCGAGGACGTAGTCGCGCGTGAGCGGGACCTTCCCGTCGGGCGTGTCGAGGACGTAGGTCGGTACGGCGAAGCCGGAGGTGTGTCCGCGCATCTCCCGCATGATGGCCATGCCCGCCTCGATGGGCGTCCGGAGGTGGGCCGTCCCGCCGATGAGCTGCGCCTGGTAGACGTAGTACGGCCGGACGCGCATCGAGACGAGCCCGTTGCAGAGCGCCATCATGGTCTCCGCGTCGTCGTTAATGCCCCGCAGCAGAACGGTCTGGTTGCCGACGGGCACGCCCGCCTCGGCGAGCCGTTCGCAGGCCCCTCGCGCCTCGGGCGTAAGCTCCTTCGGGTGGTTGAAGTGGGTGTTCAGCCAGACCGGGTGGTGCGCCTTGAGGATCTCGCACAGCTCGAGCGTGATCCGCATCGGGTTGACGACGGGCAGCCGGCTGCCGAGGCGGACGACCTCGACGTGCGGGATCGACCGGAGCTCGCCGAGGAGCCAGTCGATGTTGGCGTCGGAAAAGACGAGCGGGTCGCCGCCGGTGAGGAGGACGTCGCGGATCTCGGGGTGCTCCCGCAGATACGCCAGCCCCTCGCGGAGCTCGTCCTTCCGCATCATGAAGTCGGCGTCGCCGACCATCCGCTTGCGAAGGCAGTAGCGGCAGTAGACGGCGCACTCGGAGGTCACGCAGAAGGCGACCTTGTCCGGGTAGTTGTGGACGAGGTTCTTGACCGGGCTGTGGCCGACCTCGTCGAGCGGGTCGACGACGCCGACGATGTCGGGCGCCGTCTCCTCGGCCTGCGGCACGACGTGCTGGCGGACCGGGCAGCCGGGGTCGACGGGGTCCATCAGGCTCGCGTAGTACGGCGTGATGGTCCACCGGAACACGTCGGCGGTGGCCTCGATGGCCGCGCGCTCGGCGTCCGTCGGGCGGACGTACCGCTCCAGCGTAGCGACGTCGCTCACGCGGTGGCGCATCTGCCACCGCCAGTCGTTCCACTCCGCGGCGGAGGCGTTGTGCTGAGGCCAGGTGGTCACGTGTCCTCGGGCTTGCGGACGTACGGGTAGCGCCGGTACTGGTCCAGCACCACCGGGTCGGTCGTGTCCTCGAACGTCTCGCCACAGACGGCGCACGAGAACCGGATCCGCTTGGGCGTGCTCGACAGCCCGTTGAAGAGCGCGAGCCAGCCGCCCGTCCCGTGCGTGAGGTCGGCGCGGGCCGAGTGGTGGTAGCGGTCGTGGCCGCAGGAGCAGGTCGGGCGCGGGTCCATGGCGAAGCCTACTCCCCCGACACCCCGGCGTTCACGGATCGCCTGCGGATTCGAGGTCAGGACCGGTCTCGGCGGCGTAGGTGTGCCGGGAGCGTGCCGGCCACCGAGTCGTCTTCCGGCGAAGCATCGAGGAGGGACGGGTCGATCTGGGGCTCAGCCGCGGCCTCGACCGCTGGGGACTCTGTCGCCGGGGCCTCTGGAGACCGTCCGAGTTCGAACGACCGCGCGAGTTCGTCGGCCAGACGCTCGGCCTCGGCGGCCTGGCGGGCCCGGCGCCGTTCCGTCGAGCGCATCAGCAGCGGGGTCCCGATGGCGGTCACGACGGCGAGCGTGAGGAGGAGCGCGGCCACGCCCGCGAAGTCTCCCCACCCCAGCCCCTCGGCGACGCCCGCCCCCGCGAGCATGCCGAGGGTCAGGCCCACGACCCCCGCGAGCACGGCCGACTGCCAGCGCGGGTCGGCCGACCCACCATCCACGGTCACGACGCGCACGCGCGTGCGGCCCCCGCGCGGGCTCGCGGTCACGGTCGTCCGGCTGCCGGAGAGCGTCGTGTGGGTCCATTCCTGGCTGGCCCCCTCGTGCGCACGCGCCAGGGTGTCCGCCGATCCCGGCCCGTGGCGGACCTGGAGTGCCGCGACGGCGTCCTCCCACACGGCGAGACGGAGCGGGGCGTCGACCCACCGCTCGACGACCGTCGTCCCCGGCCGGTCCACGTCGAGCGCGAGGAGGCCAGCGTCGAGGTCGGCCGCGGCTCGTCGGACGAGGGACGGATCGAGGCCGGCCTCGGTCCCGGCCCGCTCGATCTCGGACAGCGTGAGGCCCGGGGCGTCCTCCCCATCGAGCCCGCGGCGCTGGCCCTCAGCGGCGCGGGCGAGGATCGCCGCGATCTCGCGTTCGGAGTAGGTGCGGTCGGACATGAGGGGCAGGACGGGGGACCTGTGCTACCGCCGGCCCGCGGCGGCGTTCACCGATCGTTTGCGGGTGGGCCGCCCCCCCCTGCCTCGGCGCCGAGGCGGGCGGAGTCGGCAAGCGCCCGATCGAGCGCGGCGCCCAGCACGTCGGCGAGGAAGGCGTCGTAGGGCTGGCCGTCGAGCTCGGCGAGGATAGCGAACGTCCCGTCGGGCGCGAACGTCGGGAGCGGGTTGATCTCGATGAACACGGGCACACCGTCGGCGGCGACGCGGAAGTCCGACCTCGAAAAGTCCCGGCACTCGAGCGCGCGGTGGGCGGCGAGCGCGGCGTCCCCCAGTCGCTCCTCCAACTCCGGCGTGAGCGCCCCTCCAATCACGTAGTCCGGATCGCCGGGGAGGGCGTGGACGCCGATGCCGGAGCGGGGCTCGACGGCCCGCTGGAGCGCCGGCAGCGCCCGCGCCCCGTCGCCCGTGCCGACCACGCCGACCGTCCACTCGGCGCCGTCGACGAACGCCTCGACCACGACGTCCTGCCCGTAAAGCGCGTGCTGTCGAGCGACCTCGGCGACGAGGCCGTCCGAGGTCTCGCACCGGCTCGACGGCGTGATGCCCTTGGCCGTGCCCTCGTAGCGCGGCTTGGCCATAAGTGGGAACGCGAGGCCGGCCGCTTCGACGAGCGCGCCGGCGTCCGCACCAAGCGGGACGACGCCGCCGGGCGGGACCCCCACGCCGGCCGCCGCGACGACGGTCTTCGTGAGGTGCTTGTCGAGCGACACCGACAACGAAAGAGCGTCGCTTCCCACGCACGGCACGCCGGCCAGCTCCAGCAGCACCGGCACGTGGGCCTCCCGATTCCGGCTCCCGTAGCTCTCGGCGATGTTGACGGCGGCATCGACCCCGAGGTCGGGCATCCGGGCGAGGACGGCCGCGGCGTTGCCGAGGCGGACGGGCTCGTGACCGAGCCGCCGGAGCGCGGCCTCGAGCGCGGCGACGGTCTCCTCCGGCTCGTACTCGGCGTCCCAGTCGGGCGGGGCGCCGGGCGGGCGGGGCGCGTCGCCGAACCGGTCGTAGCAGAGGCCGACGCGGAGCGGTCCGTTTCGGGACTCAGCCACGGACACGGCCCCGGCTCGCGTCGCGCCCGTCCGCCTCGGGCGCGTCCGGGAGCGCGTCGAGATCGAGACGACCCAAGGCCGCCCCGTCCGCCTCGGGCACCCCGTCGGCGTCTTCGGGGAGGCGCTCGGGCTCCGACTCGGCGTCTTGATCGGCCGGGACGCGAAGAACGGGGACGAGGTCGTCGGCCAGGTCGCCGAGCTCGCGGAGCTTGCGGGCCCGCCAGCGGCGGTCGGCGGCGGCGACGAGCGGGGCGGCGGCCACCCACGACAGCAGGAACGAGAGGGCCCCGACGACGGCCGCGAGGCCGGCCGACCCGCTGAGGGCGCCGGTCGTCACGACGGCGGCGACGGCCAGGACCGCCGCGATGATGCCGCCGTAGGCGACGCCCTCGACCGTCGAGCTCGCCATCCCGACAAGCTGCGTGACGCGGAGCCGCGTCTGGTCGCCGCGCGGGCTGGCCGTCACACGCGTCCGGACGCCGAGCGGGCTCGTGTGCGACCACTCGAACGACTGGCCGACCTGCTGAACCGTCTCGCCGGTCGTGCTCCCGAAGGCCGACCCGATCGTGGCGCCGAACCGCGTCCGCAGCTCCGACACGGCGTCCTCCCAGCCGGCGGCCGTAAACGGGGCGTCGATCCAGCGCTCGACGTAGACCTGCGTCTGGCTCTGGCCCGACTGGCGGGCGAGCGTCCGACCGGCCTCGTCGATCTCGGCGGCGGCCGCGCGGAGGTGGGCCGGGTCGATGCCCGACTCGCGGCCGATCCGCTCGATTTCGTCGAGGGTCAGGCCGGCGTCGCCGCCGCCCTCCTCGGCCGCCTGCTGTCGCTCGACGGCCCGCTCGATGATGGCCGAGACCTCGCGTTCGGAGTAGGTGCGCATGGCGGCAGGCTACGAGCGAGTGCGAGTCCGAAGCGAGCCCAGGGGCTCTGCGTCGTCGCCGGCCTCCGCCAGCCCGTCGAGACCGAGCCGCGGGACCGCGGTCCCCCTCCCCGTCCCACCCGACGCCCCGAGGCGGTCCGCCTCGCCGGTCTCCGACCGGACGAGCAGGTCGACCTGGTCCGCCAGCCCTTCGAACTCTCTCTGCCGCCTGTCGGACCACCGCTTGAGCGACGCGCGCACCGAGAAGTAGATGGCCGCGCCCATCCCGAGCGTCAGCACTGGGATGACCCAGACCATCGGCTCGAAGTCGCCGAACCCGAAGAGGAGCGACAGCAGGAGCGCGAACCCGGCCGAGATCGGGACGAGACCGCGGAGACCGCCCGCGTCGTGCGCTTTCGACGTCGAGAACGTGAGACGCGTGCCGCCCTCGGCCGGCTCGGCGACAACGCGGAGGTTCGACTGCTCGCCGCTCGTCCACTCGCGGACGCGGCCGATCTCGGTCGGGATGCCCTGCGCGCCGAACGTCCTCCGGAAGCGGGCGATGGCCTGCGCCCAGACGTCGTCCGTCAGCTCGCCCGGCACGACGCGGACGACGCGCGGCGTGAGGTCGACGCCGGCCGCGACGACGGGCTCCGTCGGCGGGCCGTCGCGGAGCTCGGCGACGGCCGCCGCCACGTGCGCCGGGTCGAGCCCGGCCTCCGCGCCGATGGCCTGGAGTTCCTCGAGCGACAGCTCCTCGCCGCGGGCCTCGACGGCGTGCTGGCGCTCGGCCGCCCGGGCGAAGATCTGCCGGGCCTCGTCTTCTGTGAACCCTTTCATCGCGACCGGCGGCGATCGGCGGGTCGGTCCGCCTCGGGGCCGAGGCCGGCGGGGTCGTCGGCCAGGAGCGACGGGTCGATCCGCCCCGCAGCGTTGGGAGAGGCGACGGGTGGTGCGGCCTCGCCCGCCTCGGCGGCGCGCTGGATGACCCCGTCCATCTGGCGCCCGCGCTCGTCGGCCCAGCGGCGCTGCCCGATGCCGAGGGCGAGCGCGCCGAGGGCCCCGCCGACGATCAGCATCAGACTCGTTGGGATGGCCTCGGGGTCGAACCCGGCGTTGATCGTCGAGAGGAACAGCGTGACGAGACCGGCCAGCGCGGCGACGGCGGCCATGACCGTCCCCTGGACACGGTCCTCGCGGCGGGTCTGGAGGTGGAGCCGGCTCCCCCCCCGCGCGGGCTCCAGCGACACGCGGAGGTTCCCGTTCCGCCACTCCCGCACGCCCCCACCGCCCGACACTTTGCCCTGCGCCGAGAACGTCCGCCGGGCGTCGCCGAGAACCTGCTCCCAGAGCGCGTCGGAGGGCGCGTCCGGGAGGAAGACGGTTCGGGAGACGCCGCGCGGGATCGGGCCGAACGACGGGCGCGCGGTCTCGGGCTCCCCGAGGGCGACCGAGCGGGCCGCGGCCTCGACGAACTCGGGGTCGAGCCCGGCCTCGGCCCCGATCGCACGGAGCTCGTCGAGCGACAGGCCGTCGGCGCGCGCGCCGACGGCGTGCTGGCGCTCGGCGGCGCGGGCGAACACCTCGCGCGCTTCCTCTTCGGTGAACTGGCGGTCCATCAGGTTCGGGTGCGGGTGCGACCGGCCGCGCGCTCTTCGTCCGGGGCCTCGCCGAGAGTGTCGAGCGAGAGGCGGGGCGCCGGGGCGGCCGACCGGGCCGCCGGGACGGGCGGGACCGCCTCGGCCACGGGCTCGGCGTCACGGGCCACGAGCTCCAAGCGGTCGAGGAGCGCCTCGAACCGCCCGGCCTCGTGGCGCTGCCAGCCTCGCGAGCCGATCTGGACACCCGCGCCGAAGAGGATCCCCAGCCCCGCCATGATCCCGGCCGCGATCCACAGTTCGGGGTCGACGCCCGCCACGGCCAGGACGGTGAACAGCACGGCCATGGCCGACTGAATCGCCGCGGCGATGGAGAGGCCAAAGACGACCTCGCGAATCGACCGTGTCAGCGTGAGGCGCGTGCCGTCGGGGGTGGGCTCGGCGGTCAGCCGTGTGACGGTCCCGTTTTTCGTCCCGCCGTTGATCACGGTCCACTCGCGGAGCCGGCCGATCTGGCCGGCCATGCCGGGCTGGCCGAACTCGCGCCGGGCGTGCCCCACCATCGAGGCCCAGGCGTCCTCACTGATCGGACCGTCGAGGAGCCGCGTCCGGACGACCTCGACGGGTGCTCCGAGCAGCGTCTTCTGGTCGTGGGGCGCGGCGTCGAGCTCGGCCGCGGCGACGGCGACGAGGCGGGGGTCGAGGCCGGCCGCGCGGGCGGCCTCCTCGAGCTCCTCGAGGGACAGCCCCTCGGCCCCCGACGCCGTGCGCTGGCGGTCGGCGACGAGCGCGAAGATGCGCTGGGCCTCCTCTTCGGAGTAGCGGCGGGGCATGGCTAGGCGCGGACGCGGTGGGGGGACGACGTGGAGCCGGCCCTGTCCGCCTCGGCGTCGAGGTGGACGGGGTCGATGCGTCCGGTGGTGGTCGCGGGCGGGGCCGACGCGGGCTCGGTGCGGGAGGCGAGGTCGATCCGGTCGAGGAGGGACTCGAAGCGATCGGGCGTCCGGCGAGCCGAAACGCGGGCCGACATCCACATCACCGCGTACAGGGCGAGGGCTGCCGCAGCGATCCAGGACACCGCGAGGACCACATTCCCCATCTCCCCCGGCGGACCCAGCAGGGCCCCCATCGCGCCGAGCATCAGTCCGACGAAGCCGATCGTACCGCCGAAGATGTAGCCCATCATCTGGTACGTGTTCGGCGCCTCGACCGTCACGAGGTCGCCGTCCGGACGCTGCTCGACGGTCACCGTGTAGGCCGTCGACATGGACGAGGTGCTGCTCGACGACGTCCCCGTCGACCACTCGCGACGCGTGCCGATCTGCTGGGCCGTCCCGCCGAGCTTGAACTCGGCCCGGACGAGGTCCACGATGCGCTCCCACTCGCGGTCGGAGACCCGATCCGGCAGCAGCCGCGCGCGGCGGACGCCAACCGGCACACCGTGCCACGTCGCCCGGTGTCCGTCGCAGACGCGCTCGGAGGTCGCCTCGGCGCGGACGAGCGAGGGGTCGAGGCCGGCGCTCCGAGCGATCTCTGCCAGTTCGTCGAGCGTGAGGCCGTCCTCGGCCGGCGCCGCGTGCTGGCGGCGCGCGGCGCGGGCGAAGATGCGGCGGGCCTCGTCGGCGGAGTAGCGGTCGGGCATGGGCTCGGGGGGTGCCCGAACCTACGGAGCTCACCGGCCCGGGGTGCGCCCAGAATCGGCCCCCAGCGACCCGCCCGTGCGATTACCGGACGTACGAGGCGGCGTTGACGTCGACCGTCGTGCCGGTCGCGTGGTCGGCGAGACCCGAGGCGAGGAAGACGACCGTCGGGGCAACGTCGTCGGGCTCCGTCAGCCGGTCGAGCGCGATTCCTCGCGCCGCGGCGGCCTCCCCGTTCTTCTCGATGAAGGCGGCGGCCATGTCGGTCCGCGTGAACCCGGGGGCGACGCCGAACGCCGCGAGCCCGCCGCCGGCCCGCGCCAGCGACTTCGTGAGCGCCACGACGCCGCCCTTCGACGCCGCGTAGGCGAGGTACTCGGGATCGTCGCCGCGGAAGGCGGCCCGGCTGGAGACGGTCACGAGGCGGACCGTCACACCGGATTCGCCCTCCTGACGGCGGTCCCGGGCATGGCGCACCGCGGCCCGCCCGAGCTCGGCGACCGAGCGGAGGTTGACGGCGAGCGTCCGGTCCCAGGCTGCGAGCCAATCGTCGAACGGCGCGTCGAGCGGCGCCTCCTCAAACGTGCCGGCGTTCGCGACCACCACGTCGACGTGGCCGAACGCGTCGAGGGCCGCGTCGAACAGGTCCTGCCCGGCCCCCGACGCTTCGAGGTCCGCCCCGAAGACGCGGCTGTCGTTCCCGATGGCGAGGGCCAGCGCCTCGGCGGCCTCGCGGCTCCGGCCGTAATGGACGCCCACGGTCGCCCCGGCGTCCCCGAGGTGCTCCGCGACGGCCCGGCCGATCCCTCGGCTGGCGCCCGTCACGAGCGCGACGCGGCCTCCGAGGTCGACCGTCACGAGCGGGCGCGCACCAAGCGAACGACGAGCCCGTCGGTCGTCGTCATCTCCAAGCGGCCGTCCGAGAGGAATCGGTAGCCCACGGGGTCGTCGCCCTCCACCATGATCTTTCCTTCTTCGGTGTCGAACGAGAACGTCCGCTCGTGCGAGAGCGGGTCGAGGTCCTGGACCATCTCCATCTCGACGCGCGCGGTGCCCTCGGCCCGGAACATGCAGGTCATCTCCTCGACCGCGACGTCCATCTCCCCGAGGCGGCCGGCCTCGACGACCTCTTCGAGCGTCCACTCGCCGACGAGCGCGGCGTCGACGTCCTCCGCCTCGGCGACGGTGGCGGGGGGCGTGGTCGGCGGCGGGGCCGGCTCGGGATCGGACTGGGCGACGGCGGGGACGGCCAGGACGGCGGCGGCGAGGACGAGCGTGCGCATGGCGATGAGGTGGGACGGGGCACGAACGGGTGCCCGGCGGAGCTTCGTGCGGCCTAGTCGGCCATTCGTGACAAAATCGTCCGCTCCCCGTCGGCCTCGACCACCAACTGGCGGCGGCCGGCGTCGTCGCGGGCGAACGTGTAGCGGGCGGGGTCGTCGCCGAGCAGGACGTACGGGCCGGCGACGACGTATTCGCCGTCGTCGAGGTCGTCGCCGCGGCGGATCTCGGCGCGACCGTCGGGACCGAACCGGACGCCGAACGGCTCGCCCTCGCGGGTGCCTTCCCAGCCTCCGAGGAGTTCGGGGTCGCGGGCGAGAGCGGGATCCGCCTCGCGGAGGAGCAGGACGATGCCCGTCTCGAGATCGGCCACGGTCAGGAGCGTCCGGTCGCGGGCGACCTCGAGGACCGTCACGTCGCCGCGGTCGCGGAGGACGAGTTGGCCGGCCGAGGCGACGTACCGCCCGCCCTGGAAACGGCCGATGAGCTCGGCGTCGTCGGGGTCGAGAAAGACGTAGACGGCGTCGAGTTCGTCGGGCGTGAACGTGAGCCGGGCGAAGACGAGGTTGTCGTCGTACGGCACGTTCTCGGCCGCCACCAGCTCCCACGTGCCGACCACGTCGGGCGCCTCGGGCTCCACCGGCGGCGGGAGCACCTGCCCATGGGCGGCGGCCGCCCACAGGACGAGGAGGATCGGAAGGGCGCGGAGGAGCACGGCGACGAAGAGGGGCGGTCTCTTCGACGCCTCCGCTCTCCCCACGGTTCTACCGAGGCGGCCCGACGGGCTTCTTTCCCGTCGGCAACCCGGCCGGCTTGACGCCAGCGGGCTTCGCGGTGGCCCCCCCGGTGGACGCCGTCGCCGGCTTCCGCCAGACGGGCACGGCCGAGCAGGCCTCGCCGTACATGATCTTCGACGCGCCCCCCTGGAGCCGGCGCGTCGCCTGCACGAACGCGTCGAGCGGGACGAGGTCGTTGCCGCAGCCCTTCAGCACGACGGGCTTGCCCTCGTACCGCGACCAGTCGAGGTCTCGGAGGTTCGCCATCAGCCCGGCCTGGCGGACCTCGGCGGGCGTCCCGGCCGCGACCGACGCCGCGACGCCGTCGAGGCGGGCGGCGACGAGCATGTAAGCCCACGTCGGAATCAGCGCGTCGGCCGAGCAGAACACGGCAACGTCACTCCCCTCGTACTGCGACCAGTCGGTCTCCTTCAGCGACTGGCGGAACTCGCGCTCGCGGAGGACGAGCCCCCGGTAGAGGTGCGGCTCGAGGTCGAACGCCGCGGGCTCGGGCGGGGCGAGCGCGGCGAGGTCGAGCGTCTCGATGGCGCTCTCGGCGACGCGGTTGACGATCTCCATGGAGTCAGAGTGGGGAGTTGGCAGAGCCGGCCTTCGACTCAGGGTTCAGAGGTCGTGGCCCGGGGCGCTCTTACGCGGAGCGAGACTCGGAGGTCGGTCGCCCCGATGATCTCCGCACTCTGAGCTCACAGCCTCGACCTCACGCCGCGGCGCGGCGGCGGACGGTGTGGACGGCCTCGGCGACGCGCTCGACGGCCGCGTCCACCTCCGCCTCGGTGGTCGGGCGGCCCAGGCTGAAGCGGACGGAGGCGCGGGCCTGCGCCTCGGTCAGCCCCATCGCGCGGAGGACGTGGCTCGGCTCGTCGGTGTGGGCGTGGCAGGCGGAGCCGTTCGACGCGGCGACCCCGTGCATGACCGGGAGGAGCTGCGCGGCGCGGGCGCCTTCGAACCGGAGGCTCGTCGTGTTCGGCAAGCGTGGGGCGTCGGCGGCGTTGACGACCGTCCCGGGCACGGCCTCGCAGACGGCGGTCTCGAACCGGTCGCGGAGCGCGGCCAGCCGCTCGGCGTCGGCCTCCCGCTCACGGCGCGCGAGGTGGGCGGCCATCCCGAGGCCGACGATGCCTGGCACGTTGAGCGTGCCGCCGCGGAGCCCGCCCTCCTGACCGCCGCCGGTCACCTGTGGGCGGAGCTTCACGCGCGGCCCGCGCTGGCGGACGTAGAGCGCGCCGACGCCCTTCGGTCCGTACAGCTTGTGGCCGGACATCGAGAGGAGGTCCACACTGTCGTGGTTGACCGAGATCGGGACCTTGCCGACGGCCTGCGTGGCGTCGCTCATCATGACGGCGCCGGCGGCGTGGGCGCGCTCGGCGATCTCCGGGATCGGCTGGATCACGCCGGTCTCGTTGTTGGCCCACATCACGCTCACGAGGAACGTCTCGTCGTCGAGCGCGGCCTCGAGGTCGTCGAGGTCGACGAGGCCGTTCTCATCCACCGGAAGGTAGGTCGTCTCGAACCCCTCCCGCTCCATGGCCTCGCACGTGGCGAGGACGGCGCGGTGTTCGGTCTGGACGGTCACGATCCGGTGCCGCCGGCCTCCGTAGACGTCGCCGGCCCCCCGGATGGCGAGCGAGATGGCCTCGGTCGCGCCGCTCGTGAAGAACATCGTCCGCGGCGTGGCGCCGATGAGGCGGGCCGTCCGCTCGCGGGCCTGCTTGACGGCCTCGTCGGCAGCCCAGCCGAAGGCGTGCTCGCTGGAAGCGTTTCCGAAGTGCTCGCCGAAGAACGGGAGCATCGCGTCGAGCACCTGGGGGTCGACGGGCGTCGTCGCGTTGTAATCGAGGTAGATGGGCGTGGCCATGCGGTCGGTTCGATGGGCCGACGCGGCTCAGATTCTGGAGCTCCGCCGGCGACGATTTTCGGGTCCGCTGATGTATACGCTTTGGCTCGACGGGATGTTGTGGATCTTCGCTGGAGAGGGCCCCCGGGCACCGGCACGCCGGCCCGGTCGTTGACGCTCCTCCCCCGCTCCCGACCCATGGTTCTCGGCCGCCTCCCGCTCCTCGCCCTGCTGACTGGCGTCTTCGCCGGCTCCGTAATGCTCCTGGCCGGCTGCAGCGAGTCGCCGCCGGTGACCGAGTGCGTCCCCGCCATCGACCCCGATTGCGAGACGCCCGACCCGGGCGAGGACGAGGTCGTCGCGGGCGTCAACCTGACCGACCTCTTCGAAACGCCGACGGCCCCCGAGTCGGACGCGGCCCTCGCGATCGGCGTCAGCGCCACGGACGGCGAGCCGACCGTGACGGAGCTCCGGGCCGCAGCAGACGGGTCCCGGCAGTTCCTCCTCGCCTACGACTTCGAGGGCGAGCGGATCGTGACGGCGCTCGCCCGCGTGCCCCAGGGCGTCGGGGCCACGACGCGCCTGCCGACCGTCCTCGTCCTCACCGACGGGACCGACGGCGCCTCCGAGGCCGACCTCCTCACGGCCGCCGGGTTCGGCTTCCTCGTCGACAACGCCGTCCAGGTCGTCATGGCTTACCGCGGCGAGCCGCTCGTGGTCGGCGGCGACGCCGCGCGGTCGCAGTTCGAGCCGGACCCGTACCGCGCCGACGTGGGCGACGTGCGCGCGATCCTCGGCGTGATCGACCGCGTCCCGCGCACCGACCCGTCCCGCCTCGGGCTCGTCGGCGTGGGGCGCGGCGGGACGGTCGCGCTCCTCGCCGCGGTCCGCGGCGCCAGCGTGTCGGCCGTCGTCGCGCTCGGCGCCCCCACCGACCTCTTCGCCGACTCGTTCCGCGGCGAGGTCCGGTCCCGCCTGCTCGGCACCACGCCGGCCAACCCGTACCCCGCGCTCGACGCCCTCGCGGCGCCGGCGTTCGCGCTCCGCGACGGCACGCTCGACCTCGAAGGCGCCCGGCTCGCCCTGACGCGTCTCTCCCCCGCCCGCCTCCGCCCGAACGACCGGCTCCCGGCCATCCTCGCCCTCCATGCCGCCGGCGACCCCGTGGTCGGGGAGGACCAGCTTACAAGCCTCGATGCCGCCCTGACCTCGTCGGCCGCGAGGCCCCGCATCACCGAGATCGTCGACGACGTCACGCGCGAGGGGCTGATGGCCAACGGAACGGTCCAGGGCCGCATCGCGGCGTTCCTCGCTGCCGAGCTGTGAGCGAGACCCTCCTCCGCGAGGCCGTCACCGAGGCGGACTGGCAGGCCGTCCGGGCCGTCCGTCAGCGCGTGTTCGTCGAGGAGCAGGCGTGCCCTCCTGAGGAGGAGTGGGACGTCCACGACGCGCCCGAGGCACGCGGGGTCGCGGTCCACCACCTCCTCGCCGAGCACGACGGGGCGCCCGTCGGCTGCGCCCGCTGGCGGCCTGTGGGCGACGCCGTCAAGCTGGAGCGGTTCGCCGTCGTGCCCGAGGCGCGCGGCACCGGCCTCGGCCGCGCCCTCGTCGCCCGCGCCCTCGCCGACGCCCGCGCCGCCGGCCACAGACGGTTCGTCCTCCACGCCCAGACCTACATCGCCGACCTCTACGCGTCGTTCGGGTTCGAGCCGGAGGGCGACGTGTTCGATGAGGCCGGCATCGAGCACGTGAAGATGGCGTTGGAGGATCGCTAGGGCCGGTTTCCCTGTTTACCTTCGTCGTCCCGCCCGGCTGGAACCGGGTGCCTCAGACCTGCCGCGTTCGTCTAGAGGCCTAGGACGCCGCCCTCTCACGGCGGTAACACGGGTTCGAATCCCGTACGCGGTACCCCGCCCGGCGCCTCCTCGGCGCCGGGCGTTTTTTTGTCCGCCCGCCTCGGTAGGCTGGGTGTCGAGGTGGAGGAAGCGCGGGGCATGACAGCGCGACCAGGCGGCCCTCCGCCATCGGTGGCTCCTGCAGCGTCATGCGCCTCCGCTCAGTTGCCCCAAGCGAAGTAGATCGCAGGGGTTCTGCGTCCGTCGGGACGCCCCATCTCGAGCTGCGCAGCGTGCCGGTAGGGGTACACGACGGGACCCAGCAGCGTCAGTTGAGGACGGACGAAACCCGAACGGGTCCAATCCGCCTTCGGCCACCCTTCGACCGGCGGCAGTTCGAGCGCGCGACCGGATCCCCACCTGTAGTTCTCATTCGCTCCCCACACCCTACAGAGTGGACCGAAGATCTGGATGTGCCGGACGATGACGGCACCCTCGTAGTCGAGTGCGAACACCCGCTCGAAATAGTTCGCTCCACGGGGCCGCAGTCGCTCAACGAACACGATCTGCCCCGGCGCGAGCACGGGCCATTCCGCGTCGTCCGGTACGACCACGGCGCCCACGATGGGATTTCCCGATAGGTAGGGGTCCGTAGAGAACGGCGTCACAACGGTCAGGGCTCTGGAGTCGAAACGTCGATCAGGAGCCTGACGCTGGTGTGTCAGTGACCCATTGCCACGCGACCAAGGGTGAGAGGGGACGCCGAAGCCAGGGGCCCACCAAAAGACGACGCCGGGGGCGCGAAGCCCCCGGCGTCGGGAATCGGAGCGGAGCCGAAAGCCCTAGCCCGCGTTGAGCGCCTCGGCGCCCGACGAGATCTCGATGATCTCCGTCGTGATCGCCGCCTGGCGGACGCGGTTGTAGGTCAGCTTGAGGTCCTTGAGGAGCTCGCCGGCGTTCGTCGTGGCGTTGTCCATGGCCACCATCCGGGCGCCCTGCTCGGACGCGTTCGATTCGAGGAGCGCGCGCCAGAGCTGGTACTGGAGGTACTCCGGGATGAGCCGCTCCAGCAGGACCTCCGGGGAGGGCTCGAAGAGGTACTCCACGTCGCCGGCCTCGTCGGCCTCGGTGTCGATCTGGTCCGACTCCTCCATGAGCGGCGTGAAGAACGTCTCGGCCGGGATCGGGAGGAGCTGCTCGGCCACGCGGTTCTGCGTGATCGTGTTCTTGAACTCGTTGTAGACGACCTCCACGACGTCCCACTCCTCGGCAAGGAAGCCCTCGACGGCGCGGTCCACGACCTCGCCCGCGAGCGGGAAGCGGAGGTCGTTGAACACGCCCTGGTAGTTGCCCACGAGCTCGAACCCGCGCTTGCCGAAGTACTCGTGCGCCTTCCGTCCGATGGCCAGGACCTTTAGCGTCCCGGCGTCGCGCTGGGCCTGGAACCGCTCGGCGATCGTGGCCTCGGCCACCTTGAGGAGGTTCGCGTTGAACGCGCCGGCCAGCCCGCGGTCGGACGTGACCACGATGAGGAGCGCGCCGCGGATCTCCTCCCGCTCCTCGAACAGCGGGTGCGTCGCCACGTCGAGGCGGGCGCGGAGGTGCCCGATCATCTCGCGGATCTTGAACGCGTAGGGCCGCGCCGCGAAGATCCGCTCCTGCGCCTTCCGCAGCTTCGCCGCCGCCACCATCTTCATGGCGCGCGTGATCTGCTGCGTGTTCTGGACCGAGCCGATCCGGTCGCGAATGTCTCGAAGGCTAGCCATGAGTGAAGAGGGATGGAGGGAGTTGGGATGGAGGGATGGGGCGGGACGCGTCCCGCGTGGCCCATCCCCCTACCCTTCTCAGCCGGCGTACTTGGCGGCGATGTCGGTGGCCTCCTGCTCGAAGGCCGAGGCCGCCTCGTCGGACAGCTTGCCCGTGTCGACGACCGACGTGAGCGCGTCGGCGTGCTTGAGGCGGAGCGCCTCGCGGTAGTCCTTCTCCCAGGCGCGGACCTGCGCGACCGGGACCTCGTCGATGAGGCCCTTGCCGGCGACGTAGATCACGGCGACCTGCTCGGCGACCGGGACCGGCTCGTACTGGCCCTGCTTCAGGACCTCCACGAGGCGGGCGCCCCGGTTGAGTTGGCGCTGCGTGGCCGGGTCGAGGTCGGAGCCGAACTTGGCGAACGCCTCGAGGTTGCGGTACTGGGCGAGGTCGAGTCGGAGCGTGCCGGAGACCGACTTCATCGCCTTGATCTGGGCGTTGCCGCCGACGCGAGACACCGAGATGCCGACGTTGATGGCCGGCCGGACGCCCGAGTTGAAGAGGTTCGACTCGAGGAAGATCTGGCCGTCCGTGATCGAGATCACGTTGGTCGGGATGTAGGCCGAGACGTCGCCCGCCTGCGTCTCGATGACCGGGAGCGCCGTGAGCGAGCCGCCGCCCTGGACCATGCCCTGGAGCGACTCCGGGAGGTCGTTCATGTCCTTCGCGATCGAGACGTCGGCCGTGATCTTGGCCGCGCGCTCGAGGAGCCGCGAGTGGAGGTAGAACACGTCGCCCGGGTACGCCTCGCGGCCCGGCGGGCGGCGGAGGAGGAGCGAGACCTCGCGGTAGGCGACGGCCTGCTTCGAGAGGTCGTCGTAGATGCAGAGGGCGTGGCGGCCCGTGTCGCGGAAGTACTCGCCGATGCAGGCGCCCGCGAACGGGGCGATAAACTGGAGCGGCGCCGGCGCCGAGGCCGGCGCGTTCACGATCACCGTGTACTCCATGGCGCCGTAGCGCTCGAGCGCGGCCTGGAGCGTGGCCACCGTCGAGGCCTTCTGGCCGATGGCGACGTAGATGCAGTAGACCGGCTTGTCGCCCGCCTCGTGCGTCGTCTTCTGCGACAGGATCGTGTCGATGAGGACGGCCGTCTTGCCCGTCTGGCGGTCGCCGATGACGAGCTCGCGCTGGCCGCGCCCGATCGGGACCATCGAGTCGATGGCCTTGATGCCCGTCTGGAGCGGCTCCGTGACGGGCTCGCGGTAGATGACGCCCGGCGCCTTCCGCTCGATCGGCATCTCGTAGGTCTCACCAGAGATCGGGCCCTTCCCGTCGAGCGGGTTGCCCAGCGGGTCCACGACGCGCCCGAGCATCCCCTCGCCGACGCGGATCGAGGCGATCCGGCCGGTCCGGCGGGCCTCGTCGCCCTCCTTGACCTCGTTGGCGTCGGCGAAGAGCACGGCGCCGACGTTGTCCTCCTCGAGGTTGAGGACCATCCCGGTTACGCCGGACGACGGGAACTCGATGAGCTCGCCGGCCTGGACCTTCGAGAGGCCGTAGAGCCGGGCGATGCCGTCGCCCACCTGGAGCACGGTGCCGACCTCGTACGTGTCGGTCTCGGAGGAGAAGTTGCCGAGCTCCTGGCGGAGCACGTCGGTCACTTCGTCGGGGCGAATCGCAGTAGCCATGTCGGTGGAGTACAGGAGGTCGGCCCGGTCCGCCTCGGGGGGTCCGGGGTCGGACCGAGGCGGGCAGAGCCAGCGGGGTTAGTTCAGGCTGACGGCGGCGCGCTGGGCGAGCTGGCCGCGGAGGGTGTCGAGCTGGTGGCGGACGCTCCGGTCGTACACGACGTCGCCGAGGCGGACGACAAGCCCGCCGATGAGCGACGGGTCGACGCGGAGGTCCATCCGGACGGTCTTGCCAGAGCGGCCTTGGAGGGCCGTCTTGAGCCGCTCGGCCTCCTCGGCGGAGAGCGGCCGGGCCGTGCGGACGGTGGCCTCGACCGTCCCCGTCCGCTCGTCGCGGAGGAGGCGGTAGGCCTCGAGGATGTCCGGGATCTGGCCGTCGCGCTGCTTCTCCACGAGGAGGTGCAGGAAGCGGGTCGTCAGGTCCGAGACGCGCCCCTCGAAGAGCCGGTCGAGGACGGCCCGCTTCTTCGGGGACGGCACGACGGGGCTCGTCAGCGCCAGCCGGAGCTCGCGCGAGCCGTCGAGCGTCTCCGCCACCAGCGCCACGTCGGCGTCGGCGGCGTCGAGCTGGCCGGCGGACTGGGCCTCTTCGGTGAGGGCCTGGGCGTAGCGTCGGGCGACGGGGTCCATGAGGGGGAGGCGGGATGGGCGAGGCGAGATGGGCGCTCAGAGAGCGCCACGCATCGCGCGTCGCGGATCAGTTCTGCGGCAGGTCGGCGATGAACTGGTCGACGAGGCCGCGCTGCTGCTCGGCGTCGATCTCCTTGCGGAGGATCTTCTCGGCGGCGCCGACGGCCAGGGCGGCCACCTCGGCGCGGAGCTCGCCGAGCGCCTGCTGCTTCTGGCGCTCGATGTCGGCCGAGGCCCGCTCGCGCTGCTCGGTGAGCTCGGCGGCGAGGTCGGCCTTGGCCGCCTCGCGCTGGCGGGCGGCCTCGTCGCGGGCGTCCGCGAGGATCCGCTGGGCCTGGCCCTCCGCCTCGCGGCGGGCGGCCTCGTTGTCGGACTGGAGCTGCTTCGCCTCGGCGAGCGCGGCCTCGGCCCGCGTGATCGACGCCTCGATCGTCTGCTCGCGCTCGTCGAGCGCGGACGTGATCGGGCCCCAGGCGAACTTGCCCAGGAGGAACATCAGGAGCAGGAACGCGATGCCGAGCCAGATGGCGAGGCCGAAGTTGGCCGAGAGCAGGCTGGCAGCGAGGACGAGGGCCATCGGAGAAGCGGGCTAAAGGGGGGGTCGGGGTCACACACGGCCCCGCCACAGCGGGCGGGGCCGTGCTCCCGGGCGTGGCGCCGGAGCGCCAGAGTGGCCGCCGAGGCGGCCGGCGTCGCTAGGCGATCGCCATCAGGATGCAGACGATCAGGCCGAAGAACGTCGCGCCCTCGATGAGGGCGGCGGCGATGATCATCGTCGTCCGGATGTCACCGGCGGCCTCCGGCTGGCGGGCCGAGCCTTCGAGGGCGGCGGCGGCGAGGCGGCCGATGCCGAGGCCGGCGCCGATGACGGCGAGGCCGGCGCCGAGGCCGGCGGCGAGGTAACCGAGACCGATGGGTTCCATGGTCGTAAAGGGTAGGGGTGGTGTTGGCGATGAAAGGGCGCGGGGCCCGGGGATGCGGCGTGCCGCAGGGCGGCGGCCGCGGTGCGGCGCGAGCGCCGCGGTACTGGTTTAGGCGGAGGGCGCCGAGAAGGCCATGACGGCCTCCGTCCCGACGGTCCGCTCGTGCTCCTTGTGGACCTCCTGGTAGCCGTTCGACTGGGAGACGGCGACGTCGTGGGCCGTGAAGCCGTGGTCCTCGGAGTGGTCGTGGTCGTGCTCGTGCTCGGCCGTGGCCATCCCGATGAACAGGGCCGAGAGGATCGTGAACACGTAGGCCTGGATGAACGCGACCAGCAGCTCGAGGGCGTAGACGAACAGCGTCAGCCCGAGCGCGGGGATCGAGGTGCCGTAGCCGGCCGCGGCGCTCATCCCGCCCACGATGAAGATGAGCCCGATGAGGTTGAGGATCACGAGGTGCCCCGCCACCATGTTGGCGAAGAGCCGGACGGCCAGGGCGAACGGCTTCGTGAACAGGCCCAGGATCTCGATCGGGATCAGGATGGGCTTGAGGAAGACCGGGATGCCGGGGGGCCACAGGATGTGCATCCAGTAGTCCTTCGTCCCGGCGAACTGCGTGATGACGAACGTGAACAGGGCCAGGACGGCCGTCACCGTGATGTTCGCCGTCGCCGTCGCCCCGAACGGGACGAGACCGAGCAGGTTGGCGATGAGGATGAAGAAGAAGACCGTCAGGAGGTACGGGAGGTACTTGTCGGTCTTCGCGCCCAGGTTCGGCCGCGCGATCTCGTCGCGGACGTAGATCACGAGCGTCTCCAGGACATTCTGGAGCCGGCCCTTCGGCGCGCTCGTCCGCCCGACGCCGCGCTTGTACTTGTTCGCCATCGGGACGAACAGCAGGAACAGGACGCCGATGGCGATGAAGATGAACACGAGGTGTCGCGAGATCGAGAGGTCGATCAGGATCGAGCCCTCGGTCGCGACCAAGTGGGCGTCGTAAGGCGCCTCGGCCTCGACGGCCTCGCCGAGGATCTCCTCGGCGTTGGCCTCCTGCAGCTCCTCGGGGTCGAGGTCGCCGTCCACCAACCCGGCCCCTTCGGTGTCCGCCTCCGCCTCGGCCTGGTGGCCGGTGCCCTCCCCGTGGCCGCCTTCGAGGTGCGTCTCGATCCCGTAGCGTCCCGAGGCCACGGCGGCCGTCGAGGACCCGAACACGTCGAACGCGAGCGAGCCGTCGGCCCGGCGGGTCAGGAAGATGCGCGGGAGCTCGACCTTCCCGATCGGCGAGAAGTCGAGGTAGTACCCGTCGGCCGTGTGGTGGACGGCGTCGAGCTCCTCGCCCTCGGCCGCCGAGGCGGGGGCCGTGGCGACGGCGGCGACCGTCAGGAGCAGGACGAAGCGTAGGGCGGTCCGCATGCGGAGAGTCTTAGGCGTCGGCCTGGGGCCGGGTCTGGCCGGACGACCGGCCGAGGACGAGGGCGACCTCCACGAGGAGGCCGCCGACGAAGAGGACCCCGAGCCCGCCGACGAACGCGCCGCGGTGGACCGGCACGAGGGCGAGCACGAGGGCGACGGCCGCCAGCACGACGGCCATCCGCACGACCATCCCGCCGAGGACGAGGTGGAGCGCCCGCTCGGAGGCGCCGTCCATCGCCTTGCGGGCCGTCCAAGCCGCCGCCGCCGCGTTGGCCGCGCCCAGAAGGGCGCCGAGCAGGAGGCTGGTGGTGACGGTCATCGGGGGGACGAGAACCCGGGCTGGGGGGTCAGGGCGAGCAAGCTAGTCCGCCCCCCGCAGAGGCTCCCCCAAGCCGGGGTGAAGACCGGACAAAGCGACCTTTGTATGTGGCCCGTCCTGCGTCCCATCGTCCGCCCCAGCTCCCTCCTATTCCCCGCCCCGCTCACCCGTCTCCAGCCACGCGGCGAAGGCGTCGAGAGCTCGGCCGCGGTGGCTGATCCGGTTTTTCTCGCCGGCCCCCATCTGGGCGAACGTCCGGCCGTCGCCGTCGGTTGGGCGGAAGAGGGCGTCGTACCCGAACCCGCCCGTTCCAGACTCCTCCGTCGCGATGAGCCCCTCGCACACGCCGTCGAAGAACCGGACCCCGTCGCCGTCGACGTAGGCGAGGGCGGTGCGGAAGCGGGCCGTCCGAGTCGGCGCTCCCGCGAGCTCGGCGAGGAGCTTCCGGCGGTTGGCCTCGTCGTCTGCGTCCTCGCCAGCGTAGCGCGCGCTCCGGACGCCCGGCGCCCCGTCGAGCGCGTCGACCTCGAGGCCGGTGTCGTCGGCGAGGGACGGGAGCCCCGTGTGGGCCCAGAGCGCACGGGCCTTCTTCTCGGCGTTACCCCGGAGCGTGTCGGCGTCCTCCTCCACCTCGGGCGCGTCGTCGAGGGAGCCGGCCGAGACGAGGTCGACGTCGAGTCCGGCGAGGCGGGCCTCCAGTTCGGCGACCTTGCCGGCGTTGCGGGTGGCGAGGACGAGGTGCATGGACGTGGGGGACTGGGGACGGAAGGTCCCTCCGTCGGGCCGACACCGCCAGCCCGGATCGGCACCGGACCCGATCCCAGTCCCGATCCTGCGTTGGGGCGGATCGAATCGAGGGCGCCTCCTGCCGCGCCCCCTCAAACGCTGTCCTTCCCCTCGTATTCACCGATCCCGCCCGCGGCGTCCTTGGTTGCACCGGGGCAGTCCCCTAGCTTTCAAGGCTGCACTCGGCACGCGCCTTCCGCTCCGCTCACCCCCATAACCAGACAGGTATCGCCTTGGCCATCGGCATCAAAGTACGCGACAAGGAGTCCATCGACCGCGCCCTCCGCCGCTTCAAGCGGACGGTGAACCGCGCCCGTGTCCTCCGGATCTACCGGGAGAACATGTCCTACACGAAGCCCTCGGCGGTCCGCCGCGAGGAGCGGAAGGAGGCGGCCAAGAAGGCCCGCCGCGCGAACCGGCGCCGCTACTAGCCGACGGCCCGCTGGCGTCGACGCCAGCGCGTGACCGCGCGCCCGCCCCGGACGGAAGGTCCAGGGCGGGCGCTTCTGTGTCCGCCCGCCTCGGCGCCGAGGTGGAGGGAGCCGAACGGACCGGGGCGTCCGGTTAGCTTCCGGTCCTCCCCTCCCCCGCCCCATGTCCGACCAGCCCGCCGACCGCTACGCCGACCTCGACCGCCGCCGCGCCGAGTCCCGCCAGGGCGGCGGCGAAGCCCGCGTCGCCCGCCAGCACGACAGGGGCAAGCTGACCGCCCGCGAGCGGATCGAGATCCTCCTCGACCCCGGCTCGTTCGTCGAGACCGGCGCGTTCGTCCGCCACCAGGCGCGGGGGTTCGGGCTCGAGAAGAGCCGGCCCTATGGCGACGGCGTCGTGACGGGCTGGGGGACCGTCGACGGGCGGACCGTCGCCGTGTTCTCGCAGGACTTCACCGTGTTCGGCGGGTCGCTGGGGCTGGCCCACGCCGAGAAGATCGTCCGGCTGATGGAAATGGCCCTCGGGAACGGGATGCCCGTCATCGGGCTCAACGACTCGGGCGGGGCGCGCATCCAGGAGGGCGTCGCGGCGCTCGGCGGCTACGCCGACATCTTCCTCCAGAACACCCTGGCGTCGGGCGTCGTGCCGCAGATCTCGGCCGTCCTCGGGCCGTGCGCCGGCGGGGCCGTCTACTCCCCGGCCATCACCGACTTCACGTTCATGGCGCGTGGGACGAGCTACATGTTCGTGACCGGGCCGAACGTCGTGAAGACGGTCACCAACGAGGAGGTCACGCAGGAGGAGTTGGGCGGGGCCGACACGCACGCCTCGAAGTCGGGCGTGTGCCACCGCGCGTTCCCCAACGAGGGCGCGCTCCTCCTCGGCATCCGGGAGCTCCTGGGCTATCTCCCGTCGAACTGCGAGGACCCCGCGCCGCGCGTCTCCACGAGCGACCCCGTCGGCCGGGCCGACGCGGCGCTCGACGAGCTCGTCCCCGAGAACCCGAACAAGCCGTACGACATCCACGAGGTCATCTCGCGCGTCGTCGACGACGGCGGGTTCTTCGAGATCCACCCCGACTTCGCCGCGAACCTCGTGGTCGGGTTCGCCCGCCTCGGCGGCCGGTCGGTGGGCGTCGTGGCGAACCAGCCGGCCGTTCTGGCGGGCGTGCTCGACATCGACGCGAGCGTCAAGGGCGCGCGGTTCGTCCGGTTCTGCGACGCGTTCAACATCCCGCTCGTCGTGTTCGAGGACGTCCCGGGCTTCCTGCCCGGCACCGATCAGGAGTGGAACGGGATCATCCGCCACGGGGCCAAGCTGCTCTACGCCTTCTGCGAGGCGACCGTCCCCAAGATGACCGTCATCACACGGAAGGCCTACGGCGGGGCCTACGACGTGATGAACTCGAAGCACATCCGCGCCGACCTCAACCTCGCGTGGCCGACGGCCGAGATCGCGGTGATGGGACCCAAGGGCGCCGTCGAGATCATCCGCAAGCGCGAGATCGCGGCCGCCGAGGACCCCGCCGCGGCCGAGGAGGCGTTCACTGAGGAGTACCGCCAGCGGTTCGCGAACCCCTACGTCGCCGCCGAGCGGGGCTACGTCGACGACGTGATCCGCCCGTCTGAGACGCGCGAGCGGCTGATCCGCACGCTCGGGATGCTGGAGCACAAGGTCCAGACGCTCCCTCGCAAGAAGCACGGCAACTTGCCCCTGTAGGCAAGACGGCGCGGCCAGCCTCCCACTCTAGGGACGCCGGTCCGACGCGAGTCCGTCCACGTCCATGCCGAGGCCGGCGGTGACAGCGGCACGCAGCGAGTCGGGGACCGGGCCGCGCACAACGAACCGGTCGAGTTCGCGACGCTCTGGGTAGGTCTTTCGGAGCGTGGCGAACGCGGCCGCCCGGGCCTCGCCGTCGCCCCCCGCCATCGCTGCCCGGAAGCGGGCGTCGTCGGCGCGGACGTCGTAGGCCTGGCGGGCGAGCGCGTCGAGCCACCGCGTCTGCTCGACCGCCGTCTCCGTGGGCAGGTCCGGCGCGTCGACGACGATCGGGTCGACGGCCGGAGGCGTCCACGCGTCTCCGCCAGCCCACGCCGCCAGCGCCGCGGCAAGCATGGCCGTCCCGCGCGTCTTGGCGTCGGCGGCATAGCCGGCGACGTGGGGCGTGGCGAGCGTGGCGGCCCTGACGAGCGCCGGATCGGGCTCCGGCTCGTTCGGCCACACGTCGAGGACGACCGGCCGGCTGGTGGCGAGCGTCGCCGCGGCCTCGCTCGTAACCACGCGCCCGCGCGCCGCGTTGATCAGCCACGCATCCGGCTTCATCCTCGAGGCGGCCTCGGCGTCGATCAGCCCGAGCGTCGGCCACGGGCTCTCTCCGGGCCGAGTGAGCGGCGTGTGGAGCGTGACCACGTCCGCCTCGGCGAGCACGGCGTCGAGGTCGAGGGGGTCGTGATCGGTCTGGCCCGAGGAGGCGCGGGGCGGGTCGGAGACCAGGACGCGGAGGCCGAGCGCGCGGGCCCGCGGCACCAGCCGGCCGCCGACCTCTCCTACCCCGACGACGCCGAGCGTCTTCCCGTCGAGGGTCTCCCCCCGGTCGGCCGCGACCGCCAGCAGCGCGGCGACGACGTAATCGACCACGGATGCGGCGTTGGAGCCTGGTGCGGACGCGAAGGCGATGCCCCGCTCGTCCAAGGCCGCCACGTCCACGTGATCGATCCCGGCCGTCGCCGTGCCGACGAACCGCACGGGCGTCCCGTCGATCAGCGCCGCGTCCACCGGCGTGACGCTGCGGACGAGGAGCGCCTCCACCTCGGCGAGGTCGTCTCGGGTGATGTCTCGCCCGGCCATCGTGCGGACGAGTCCGTAGCCCCCAAACGCAGCCTGTGCGTGGGGAATGTTGGCGTCGACGAGAAGGCGTGGCGGGCGGGTCATGAGGAGAGAGGCGTACGCGGAGGACCACGAAGATCTGTCCACAACGGCGGGCAGCCGGAACAGCCCAGTAGACGCTTGGGTCTGAGCGGCCCGCGTAGAGATGCCCCTCCGAGGCAATCGCGCGTGAAAAGGCCGTGCGGGCACGCCGTTTGGAATGCGAACTGGCGCCCCCCGCGCCGTTTCCCGACTCCTTCGCAACCCCGCCATCGCGCCTCCGCTACGCCTCCATCGAACCGGCAAGATTCTCGCATGACGCCGGTCGTCCTCCAGGCTCACCCACCGGACCCGCATGAGCACCATTGCAAAAGGGATTGCCACCGCGCTCTCCATCGCCCTCGCCGGGATGCTCCCCCTGCTCGGGCTCTTCGTCACGATCCACTCCTCGACGGACCTCTCAGGCGACGAAGTCCCCGTGTCGCTGGTGTCGGACCTTGACGCGCCCCCCCCGTTCTCGCTCGACACGGTGAGCGACGACGTGCTGTGGATGGCGCGCTGTATCTACTCCGAGACGAAGCGAGCCGATGAACAGGAGCTCGTGGCATGGGTCCTCCGCAACCGCGTCGAAACGGGCTACCGCGGGGTGCACACCTACGAAGGCGTCGTGCTCGACCCGTACCAGTTCAGCGCGTTCAACCCGGGCAACCCGAAGCGGCGCCTCTACACGTCGCTCGCGCCGTCGCCCGACTCGCCCGCGTTCGTGCAGGCGCTCGAGGTGGCCCACGCGGTCTACCACGCGCCGGCCTCGTCCCGGCCGTTCTCGCGCAAGACGCGCCACTTCTACAGCGAGCGCTCGATGGTCGGCGGCCAGGCCCCGAACTGGTCGAACGGCCACGTGCCCGTCAACCCGACGGGCTTCCGGGTCGACCCCAAGCGGTTCCGATTCTATTCGGGCGTCGCGGCGCCCCTCCCGGCCGCCGTCCCCGCCGCCGCTGGGCTGGTGCTCTAGCCGCCCGCTCCGCTCCCGATCTTGAGGGGCGCGCCCGACCGGCGCGCCCCTCCTTTTTTGCCTCGTCCCGCCGCTCATGACACGCCCGCTCGCCCTCCTCGCCGCCTTCCTGTCGATCCTCGGCGCGTGCGCCGGCCCGTCCGTGCCCGCCGGGCCCGAGGCGTCGGCCTTCGAGGTCCAGCCGCCGCCCGTCTGGACCGCCGAGGGGGTCCGCGTGGCGACGTTCAACGGCGAGTTCCTGTTCGACGGGGCCGGCGGCGAGGGCGAGGCCACGTTCGCGTGGAAGGGCGATCCCGCCGCGGCCCGCGCCCACCGCGACGCCGTCGCCGCCGTCGTCCGAAGCCTCGACGCCGACCTCGTGCTGATCCCCGAGACCGAGGACCTCGCCACGCTCCAGATGCTGGTCGACGAGTCGCTCGCGGACCTCGGCTACGAGGCCGTCCTCGTCGACGGACGTGACTCGTTCACGGGTCAGGATGTTGGTCTCCTGTCGCGCCTCCCGGTCGAGGCCGCCGGGCGGACCGACGAGCGCGCGCCGGTGGGCGTGAGCGACCAGCTATACGGCGTGTCCAAGAACCTCTGGGCGCGCGTGACGATGCCGGACGGGACGCCCGTGACGGTCGTCGGCGTCCACTTCCTCGCGCGGCCGGACGACGTCGAACGGCGGGACCGTCGGAACGCCCAGGCCGAGGTGATCCGCCAGTTCGTGGCCGCCGAGGTCGCCGAGGGCCGGCAGGTGATCGCGCTCGGCGACTTCAACGACTTCGACGACGCGGCGCTCGACCGCCGCAGCTCGATCCCGATCACCGACGTCCTGGCGACGGTCAAGCGGGTCGGGCCGGGGCCGGAGGACGACCTCGTTAACGTGCTCGGCGACGTGCCGCAGGCCGAGCGGTTCACCTCGTTCTACGACCGGAACGCCGACGGGCAGTTCGACGACGGCGAGTTCTCGGCCATCGACCACGTGCTCCTGTCGCCCGCGCTGTACCGCCGCGTCGTCGACGTCCGGTACGTGCACGCGCACGACCCGCGGGAGGTGAGCGACCACTTCCCGATCGTCGTCACCCTGTCCGAGTAGGCCCACCTCGGCGCCGAGGCGGGGGGAGGCCGGACTTCGCCGGGCCACCGCGTCACGAGGGCGTGCGCTCGCGAGGATCCGCACGCCGGGCCGGATCCTCCCGCGCCCCGTCCCGGTTGACACCGACCGGCCCCTCCGGGCCACCGCCCTTCTCGATCCCCCTCCGTCCCATGACCTCCGACCGCCCGGCCGCCGAGTCCTGGCGCCGCGCCCTCGACGGCGACCGCGACGCCTTCAACCAGGCCCTCGCCCCCTACACCGACGACCTCCGAACGGCCGCCGAGCGCCAGCTCGAAGTCGAACGCGACGTCGTCACCGACGAGCCCGTCGACGGGGCCTCGGCCGTGGACCTCACGCCCGACGAGCTCGTCGGCGAGACAATGCTGCGCGCCTGGGACCTCCGGAGCCGGTTCGACGGCGACCGGATGGGGTTCCGCGCGTGGCTCCTCGGCCTCCAGACGCGGTCGCTCTCGCGGTTCGCCCAGCGCGAGGACCGCTACGCCCGGCGGAAGACCGTCTCCTTCGACGAGGAGCTCCCGACGAACGAGGACCAGGACGCGGTCGGCGAGCAGTTCTACGAGTTCCGCCAGCCGTTCGACGTCGACACGTACGAGGAGGTCATCGTCGGCGAGGAGCCGGCGGACCCCGTGATCGGCAGCCGCAAGCGGCCGGTCGACGAGGCCGACCTCTCCGACGAGGACCGCGAGGCGCTCGCCGACGCGTCGTTCCGCGCCGAGGCCCGCCAGGCCGCCGTGCTCCACGACGAGTTCGACGTCGCGCTCCCGGAGGTCGCCCAGATCCTCGACGCCTCGCTCAAGGACACGGCCACCTACCTCGGCCTCGCCCGCGAGGGCATGCTCGCCCGGTTCGGCTCCGTCGACGACGACCACGACGACGACCCGGCCGTCGACTCGTACACCGGCGACCCGCTCCCGGACGCCTGAGCCCACCGGGGATGCGCGATCCGGGATGACAGGGATGCGGGGTGGCCCGCATGGCCCGGAGCATCCCCGTCCCCGTCCCCCGATTTCAGATCCCCTCTATCCCTCCCGCACCATGTCGAACCTCTCCCCCGACGACCGCGACGCCCTGCTCAAGGAGCTCCGCCGCCGCACGACGTCGCCCGGCTTCCACTTCCTCTCCGCCGACCACCTCTCGCGCCTCAACGAGGCCCGCTCCGCCGACGCGCCGATCGTCAGCCTCTACCTCGAGATGACGCCCGAGGCCCGGCTCGGCACGACGTGGTCGACGGTCCTCAAGGACCTCTGCGAGCGGGCCGTCGCCGACGCCGGCGACCACAAGGCGGCGGTCAAGCGCGAGTGCGAGCGGATCCAGGAGGCCCTCGAGGCCGGCCTGCCCCGCACCGGCCGGGGCGTGGCCTTCTTCGCCTGCGAGAGCCAGGGCCTGTTCGAGCAGATCGGGACGGCCGTGACGCTCCCGAACGCGGTCCACGTCGACGACAACCCGTACGTCCGGCCGCTGGCGCGCGTCCGCGACGAGAACGACCGGTTCGTCCTCGCGCTCCTCTCCATGCACAAGAGCCGGTTCTTCTTCTCGCAGATCGGCCTCGTCGAGGAGGTCTATGAGCTCGAGGGCGAGGAGTTCGCCGTGACCGACCTCGTGTCGAAGGACCAGAAGCAGGACCGGAAGGCCGAGCTCCGCCGCCAGCAGGCCCAGCGCTCGGCCCACGCGCTCGAGCTCATCGCCAAGACGCTCGAGGCCCGGCACGTCCTGTACTCGGCCCCGGCCGACATGGAGGCCGACTTCCTCGACAAGCTCGACCAGGCCACGCGCCAGAAGGTGGCCGGCAACTTCCCCTGCGACACGAACGCGACATCGTCCGAGGTGGCCGACGCCGCCGAGGCCGCCCAGCGCGCGGTCGAGGAGAAGGAGGAGGTCGAGACGCTCGGGAAGGTCCAGGAGCTCCTCTCGTCGCGCGCCGTCGCCGGCCTCGACGACACGCTCGACATGCTCAACCAGCAGCGCGTCATGACGCTCGTCGTCGACGGCGACCAGACGATCGCGGGCGGCGTCGACTCCGAGTCGGGCATGCTCACGACGCAGACCGAGGGGACCTACGAGGCCACGGGCGGCAACGTCAAGCCGGTCTCGGACCTCGTCGAGCTCATGCTCGACAAGGCCATGGAGCAGGGCGCGAGCCTCGAGCTCGTCCACTCCCACGCCGGCCGCGAGGCCCTCGCCCCCCACGGCCCCGCCGCCGCCCTCCTCCGGTTCTGACCCCGCAGTCCGAACACAGGTCGGCCCGCCTCGGTGAGATCCCGAGGCGGGCCGACTCGCGTCTGGGAAGGGCGGCGGGCTAGATGCCGACGCCGAGGCGGATCATGACGAGGTGGACCTTCACGTCGTCGTCGGACGTGCCCGTGTCGGAGCGGAGGCCGGAGAAGTCGCGGCCGTAGCGGAGCTCGAGGTAGCCGCTCGGCCCGATGAGCGGGAGCCCGCCGCGGACGCCGAGGCCGACGTTGCCGGCGTACTGGACGTTCTCGGTCTCGAACGTGTCGAGGCCGTCGACGGGGAACCGGAATTCGGGGCCGATGAGGGCGTAGGCCTGGAAGATGGGCGTCGGCGTCTTGATCTGGAAGTCGATCGGGACGGCGACGTAGTCGAACGACGTATCCGTGTTCGGGTCCGGATTGCTGATGTCGTCGCGGATGTCAGCGGCGCGGACGTAGTAGACGCCGGTCCGGGCCGAGGCGAAGAGGACGCCGACGTCGGCGTAGAGGCCGATGTGGTAGCCGGTCGAGCTGTCGAGGTCGAAGTCGGTGGCGTCGCTGATGCTGGCGAAGTTGACGCCGCCGGCGACGCCGAGATCGAGGGACGGGATGATCTGGGCCTGCGACGCGGGCGCGGCGAGGGCCAGGAGAAGGGCGAGTGGGAGAAAGCGCATGGAGGGGTCGGGGGGTGCGGCGTCGCAAACGGCGCGACGGCCCCTCCGGTTCGCCCGGGCTCGGCGAGTCCCCCACCGAGGCGGACGAGGACGCGGGTAAGCGCGTGCCCCGGCGCGTCGTCCGCCCTGTGATCCTTTGTCCCAGGCGGACCCCCACCCCGCAACCCGCGTTCGGCGCTCCATGACCATCGGCATCACCTGCTACCCGACCTTCGGTGGCTCCGGCGTCGTCGCCACCGAGCTCGGGAAGGCGCTGGCCCGGCGCGGGCACACCGTCCACTTTATCGCCTACGCGCTCCCGCTCCGGCTGGAGCACATGGTCGAGAACGTGTTCTTCCACGAGGTCCGGGTCAACACGTACCCCCTCTTCGAGTACCCGCCGTACGCCCTCGCGCTCGCCTCGAAGATGATCGACGTGGCGCGACACGACGGGCTCGACCTCCTCCACGTCCACTACGCGATCCCACACGCGACGAGCGCGGTCCTGGCCCGCGACATCCTCCGGAGCAAGGGGATCTCGATCCCGATCGTGACGACGCTCCACGGGACCGACATCACGCTCGTGGGCAAGGACGCCGGCTTCCGGCCGGTCGTCGAGCACTCGATCGACGCGAGCGACGGGGTCACGTCGGTGAGCGACTGGCTTCGGCGCGAGACGTACGCCTCGTTCGACGTCTCGGCCGACATCGAGGTGATCCCCAACTTCGTGGACACGGAGCGCTTTTCGCGCCAGCCGAAGGACCACTTCAAACGGGCCATCGCGCCCGATGGCGAGCGGCTCATCGTCCACGTTTCCAACTTCCGGCGCGTGAAGCGAGCGCCGGACGCCGTCGAGGTGTTCGCACGGCTCCACGCGCAGGGGGCGTGGCCGGAGGGGCACCCGAAGCACGGCCAGCCCGGCGGCGTCAAGCTCCTGATGGTCGGCGACGGGCCGGACCGGATGGCGTCGGAGGCCGCCGCCCGCGCGGCCGGCGTCTGGGGCGACGTCCGGTTCATCGGCAAGCAGGAGCCGGTCGAGGAGATCCTGTCCATCGCCGACCTGTTCCTGATGCCGTCGGCGAGCGAGACGTTCGGGCTGGCGGCGCTCGAGGCCATGGCCTGCGGCGTGCCCGTCGTGTCGAGCGACGTCGGCGGCCTGCCGGAGCTCAACATCGACGGCGAGACGGGCTTCCTCCGCCCCATCGGCGACGTCGACGGGATGACGGAGGCCGCGCGGACGGTCCTCACCACGCCGGACCTCCACGCGCGGATGGCCGAGGCCGCCCGCCGCCGCGCCGTCGAGCACTTCGACCTCGACCGGATCGTGCCCCAGTACGAGGCCCACTACGACCGCGTGGTGGACGCCGTGGGCGTGTAGCGGCGTGAAGGCAGGCGGGGCGCGCCCTCCCAACCGGCTCGGCCCGCCTCGGCGCCGAGGTGGACGACCTCAGGGTCTCCACCTGTCATCCTGAGCGGAGCGACCCCGAGGGGACGGCGCAGCCGAGGGTCTCGTATCGGTCCACCTCGGCACTCCAAGGGCCGGGGCGCGCGAGTCCAGCGAGATCCTTCCCTCCGCTGTCTTCGGCTCCGCTCAGGATGACGAGACCCTGAGTGGAGCGGCAGACGGATCGATCGCGAGGTGTCCGAAACGCCCGCTCAATGGTCGTAAAGGATCGTTGATTGGACAAACCGGACCGGGGAGGTAGACTCGGGCCGTGCGCCCGGTTTTCCCCTACCCCGCCCGCCTCGCCGCGCTGGCGGTCGCGTTCGCCCTCCCGGCCGCGGCCCAGCCCGCCGCGCCCGCGGCCCCGATGCCCGCCGCGCTCGACTCGGCCGTCGTGTGGGCGCCGGCGCCTGGCCTCGTCGTCGCCGTGGCCGACTCGGCCGCACTCGTAGCGTTCGCGGCCGAGGTGGGCGACCTCGGCGCGGGCACCGAGGCGGCCGGCGTCGTCGTCGGCGAAGGCCGGGCGAGCTACTACGGCGAGCGCTTCCGCGGCCAGCGGACCGCCAGCGGCGAGCGGTTCGACCCCGACGGGCTCACGGCGGCCCACCGGACGCTCCCCTTCGGCACGCGCCTCCGCGTGACGAACCTCCGCACGGGCCAGAGCGTGGTCGTCCGCGTCACCGACCGCGGACCGTTCCACGGGTCGCGTGTGATCGACCTGTCGAAGGCGGCGGCGCGGCGGATCGGGATGGTCCGCTCGGGGACGGCGCGCGTGCGGATCGAGCGGCTCTAACGCCCCGCCCGCGTCGGCGTCGAGGCAGACCGGGTCGGCTCGGCGGGACCTCCGCGTGGACGTAGCGTAGGTGTCGTCCCCCCGCCCCGTTGCCTGTGGAGCCCGTCCGCAACCTGATCTCCCGGAAGAAGCCGGCCTACCCGGTCTCCGACCACCTCTGCGACTTCCTCCACGAGTACGGCCGGCTCGTCGACGGCGGCGTCCGCTACGACGACCTCGCCCGCTACGCCGGGCAGGCCCCGCTCTACGACGAGCACGGCGACGACACGCTCTGGAGCTCCGTCTACTACGGCCACGCCGAGCAGGCCGAGATCCACGACCAGCTCCGCACGACGTACGCTCTGCTGAAGTCGGCCGGCGACCTCTCGACGGTCGAGCACCTCTACATCGACCGGGTCGACCTCTGCCTGTACGGCAACACGCTCCCGTTCCGCGTCCGGATCGTGAACCGGCTGAACGAGAACTTCGACTACTTCTACGTCAAGCGCGCCGACGCCTCGCGGGTCTACGGGCTGGAGCTGGCCCACATCCTCTCGCCGAGCTCGCTCAACTTCCTCACCCGCGTCGACGGGCCCGAGCTCCGGGACCAGACGATCATCGAGGAGCACATCATCGGGCTGCCCGGCGACGCGTTCATCCGCGAGAACCTCCCCGACAACCGGTTCGACCAGGTCCGGCTGGCCAAGGAATTCGTCAAGTTCAATGAGCGGTGCTTCGTCCGGCTCCTCGGCGACATGCACTCGGGGAACTGGGTCGTCGACATCACGCCGGACTTCGAGAAGCTCCACTACCGGCTCCGGGCCATCGACTTCGACCAGCAGAGCCACCACCCGCGCAAGCAGGTCTACCTCCCGCAGTTCTTCCCGGCCAACAACGCCATCATCAAGTTCGGGCTGGAGCACCTCACCGAGACGACGGTCGACCAGTACCAGCGGGAGGAGCGGGCGCTCATGGCCGGCCGCCTCCGCGTGCTCCACGGCCGCTTCGACGAGCTGATGGCCGTCATGCGGGAGGACCTCATCGCGCCACCCGAGAACGTGGCGGCGCTCGGCGCCAGCCTCGCCGACCACTACGCCGAGCCGGCCTTCCGCGACGCCGTGACGATGGGCGAGCTCGTGGGCCTGTCGCTGGAGCTCCTGATGGCGCGCGCCGAGCCGGCCTCGCTCAAGCTCCTCTCGGGCGCGACGGTCGAGGACGTGGCCCGCGACGTCCGGGGCCGCGTGGCCTGAGCCCGCTCGCCTTGGGCCCGAGGCGGAGGGGGCCAGACCGCAAGAAGGGCCCGCAGAGGCACAGCCGCAGAGGAACGCCGACCTTGAGAGCCCCCCCGTTGCCGGCCGGAGGCGCGCTCGCGCCGTCGTGATTCTCGGAAGCGGACCCCTCGCTTCCCGCTCCGCCCGCCTGGCCCTCGCGCCAGCGCCCCGCGGACGTTCCACGACGACCCATGCCCACCCACGCCCCCGTCGACTCGTTCGACGCCCTCGGCCTCGCCCCCTCCGTCCTCCGGGGCGTCCGCGACGCCGGCTACGACTCCCCCACGCCCGTCCAGGCCGCCGCCCTGCCCGTCGCCCTCGACGGGGTCGACGTGGTCGGCGTGGCGCAGACCGGGACCGGCAAGACGGCCGCGTTCGTCCTGCCCATCCTCGACTACCTCGTCAAGGACCCGATGCCGGGCAAGAAGCGGGCGGTCCGCGCCCTCGTCGTCACGCCGACGCGCGAGCTGGCGATCCAGGTGACCGAGGCCGTCGCCGGCTACGGCAAGCACACCGGCCTCCGGGCCGCCACGATCTACGGCGGCGTCGGGAAGGGCGGGCAGCGGACGGCCCTCCGCAACGGGATCGACATCGTCGTCGCCACGCCGGGCCGCCTCCTCGACTTCCTCGGCGAGGGCGTCCTCGACCTCTCGTTCGTCGACGTCCTCGTGCTCGACGAGGCCGACCGGATGTTCGACATGGGGTTCGTGAAGGACGTCCGCCGGATCGTGGCCGCCGTGCCGAAAGAGCGCCAGACGATGCTGTTCTCGGCGACGATGCCGCCCCCCATCCAGGACCTCGCGCGGAGCATCCTCTACCAGCCTGAGACCATCGAGGTCGGGGAGCGGCGCGACCCCGCGGCGACGGTCACGCAGCGCCAGATCCGCGTGGCCGAGGCCGAGAAGCAGGCGCTCCTCCACCACCTCATCGAGACCGAGGCGGTCGACCGGATGATCGTGTTCTCACGCACGAAGTACCGGGCCGACCGGATCAAGAAGAAGCTCGACCGGGCCGGCTTCGACGCCATCGCGATCCACTCGAACCGGACGCAGGGCCAGCGCCAGCGCGCGCTCAAGGGGTTCGAGGCGGGCCAGTACCAGATCATGGTGGCGACCGACATCGCCGCGCGCGGGATCGACGTGCCGGGCGTCTCGCACGTCGTCAACTTCGACGCGCCCAACATGCCGGAGGACTACATCCACCGGATCGGGCGGACCGGGCGGGCCGAGGCGACGGGCGACGCGATCACGTTCGTCTCGGCGGCCGAGGCCTCGAACCTCGCCGCCATCGAGAAGCACACGGGCCGGCGGATCGACGAGCTCCGGGTCGACGGCTTCGACGCCCCGCGGATGGCAGAGGCCCTCGCCAACCCGGCGCGGCGCTCGAACCCGTCGGGCCACAAGTCGCGCCAGAAGCAGGGCGGCGGCCGGCCCGGTGGCAACCGGAACGGCGGCGGGCGCTCCAAGAAGGGCCGCGGCAACCGCTAGCCCCCTCGGCGTCGAGGGGGGCGGGGTCGGCTTCCATTGGCGATGCCCTCCCCCGCGTCGTCCTGAGCGGAGGGCGACGCCCGGAGCCGAAGGATCTCCGTCGCGCACCGCGTCCGGGCGCCCTCATGAGTGCCGTGCTCGTCTGAGATCCTTCGACCCGCTCCGCTTGCTCAAGATGACGACCCGGGCGCGACGGGGCCTACACCCTCCACTTCGTTCCTGGAGTGGCGAGGCTACAGGTCTCGCAAAAACGGGTTCGTCCGCCGCTCGGCGCCAACGGTGGTCTTCGGCCCGTGACCGGAGTAGACGACCGTGGCGTCGGGGAGCGTGAGGACCTCGTCGCGGATTGAGGCCAGCAGCACGTCGAGGCTGCCCTGCCAGAGGTCGGTCCGCCCGATGGAGCCCTGGAACAGCACGTCGCCGCCGACCAGGATGGAGTCGGCCTCCGAGTAGAAGGCGACGGAGCCCGGCGAGTGGCCCGGTACGTGGAGCACGCGGAGCGTCACGTCGCCGAGGGCGATCTCGTCGCCCGCCGCGAGGTCGTGCGCCGGTGGCGGCGGCGGGTCGACGCGGACGCCGAACATCTCGCCTTGGACGACAGCGTTCTCCAACAACGGCGCGTCGGCCGGGTGGAGCTGCCAGCCGCCGTGCTCGGCCGCCTTCCCGTAGCGCTCGGCGAAGTGGTGGCAGCCAAAGACGTGGTCGATGTGGGCGTGGGTCAGGAGGAGGTGCCGCACCGCGAGCCCGGCCGCCTCGACGTACGCCTCGACCGCCTGACGCTCGGCCCGCGACGCCGTCCCGGGGTCCACGATCGCCGCCTCGCCCTGGGATGAGAGGACGTAGGTGTTCTCCGCGAACGGGCTGACGACGAACGACTGGACGGAGAGCGGCATGAGCGGGGGGCGAGTGGGTCCGCCTCGGTGCCGAGGCGGGGAGGGCGGGCGTCGGAATTCGGCGCCCCGTGCATGTCCGAACGCCGCCGGTCGTTCCGCTCGCGGCGGATCTCTGCCATTTCCCCGTTCCCATTTTCCGCGAGCGCCAGCGAACCGCAGGTCGGCGTCGCCATCTTCCCCCCCGTGATCAAGCGTCTCCACCGCCAGATTCTGAAGGGCCTGCCACTGCCGTTCGTGGCGGCGCTGCTGACGCTGCTGTTCCTGCTCCTGATGCAGTTCTTGATCCACTACCTCCCCGACCTCGTCGGGCGGGGGCTGCCGGCGGTGGCGGTGGCAGAATTGATCGCCTACAGCCTGGCCTACATGGTCACCCTCGCCGTCCCGATGGCGTGGCTCGTGGCGCTGCTGGCGTCGTTCGGGCGGCTGGCCGAGAGCCGGGGGTATCTCGTCGCCAAGAGCGCCGGCGTGTCGCTGCCGACGCTCGCGTGGCCGACGCTCGTGGTCGGGCTGGCGCTGACGGCGGGGATGGTGTACTTCAACAACGAGATGCTGCCGGAGGCGAACTACCGGCTCAACGGCCTCTGGCGCGACATCCGCGTGAGCCGACCGGGCTTCGCCCTCACGCCCGGCGAGTTCTACACCGACGTCGACGGCTACGCCATCCGCGCCGACGCCATCCCGCCGGACTCGTCCGGGCTGCTCCTCGGCGTGACCGTGTTCGAGGGCGGCTCCGGCGGCGACGCGGCGACGCTCACGGCCCGGCGCGCCCGGCTCCAAACGCAGTACGGCGGCCAGCGCCTGACGATGCTCCTCGAGGACGGCGCCATCCACCGCCGCTCGCCCGACCCGCAGTCGGACCGCTACGAGCGCCTGACGTTCGACCGCCACCGGATGGCGTTCGACCTCTCCGGCCTCGGGGGCTTCGAACGCCGGGACACCGACGTCGGCCGGACCGACCGCTCGATGCGGACGTCGGAGATGCTCGCCGTCGTCGACTCCCTCGACGGCCTCGCCGCGGGCCATGCCGACTCGGTCCGCGCTGCACTCGACCGCTGGGGCGAGTCTCCGACCGGCGAGTACGCGGGCGCCCGCCGGATCGACTCGACGGCGACGCCCGAGGCAGCCCGGGTCGGCACCGGGCGGCCCACGCTCGACGGGCTCGCCGACCCCGAGCGCGAGTCGGTCTACGACCTCGCCCTGATGCGCGCGCGTTCCATCGGCTCCGAGGCCGAGACGGCCGTCGCCGCGCTCGACCGCGACCGCCAGCGGGCCGACCGCTTCCGGGTCGAGATCTACAAAAAGAACTCGATCGCCCTCGCGTGCCTCGTGTTCGTGCTCGTGGGCGTCCCGCTCGGGCTGGCCGTGCCGCGGGCCGGCGTCGGGCTGGTGGCAGCGCTCGCCGTGTTCGTGTTCCTGTTCTACTGGATCTCGCTCGTCGGCGGCGAGAAGCTGGCCGACCGCGAGATGCTGCCGCCGGAGATCGGGATGTGGGCGGCGAACGTGATCATCGGCGCGCTCGGCGTGTACCTCGTCGTCCGCGAGACCCGCGACCCGGCGTGGCGCGACCCCGTCCGCGCGCTGGCCGGGCGGTTCAAGCGGAGAGGGTGAACGCTCCCGGTACGTTTGGATCAGGGCGAGGGCTCGGTGGGCTCGTAGGCTCCGATCGGTTCAGCCCCTCGCCGATGCGCCGCTGGCTCTTCACGCTCCTCCTGTGCGCGCCCGCCTTGTGTTCGGCGCAGCACCGTCCGGAGACGCCCTCCATCCTCCTCGGGCATGGACCGGCAGCCACGCCGCTCCCGCACCTCCTGGATGAGACGCTGGGTTCTCCGACGGGTCCGCGATGGCGCGCAATCACCGCGCTCCTGGGCTCGACAGGCGGATACGTCGCGCTCGGACTCGCGGGGGGCGGCTTCGGCTACCACATCGACGACTCCGCCGGGTGCGACGACCTCTGCCTGCCCGAGGGGGTGTGGGTCGGGTGGACGATCGGGAGCGCCGTCGGTGCCGGCCTCGGTGCGCATCTCGGGGGTGGCGGGTCGGGGTCGCTGGCGTGGACGCTCGTCGGCGCGGGAGCGGCCCAGAGCGCGCTGGGCCTCTACGGCGCCTCGATCGACAACCCCTTCGTCGTCCTCATTCCGGTCTCCGTTCTCGCGGCTCTGGTCGCGGACGGCGTGTCGGCCTCGCGCTGAGCGGTCGTGGGGAGGCTTCGTGAGTTCATCAGGTCGCGCGGTGTCGGTCCCCGCTGACCCGCGTACCCTGCCCGCCTCCCCGATCCCGCCCCGCTCCGATGCTCGTCCTCGTCCCCACGCCCGTCGGCAACCTGGAGGACCTCACGTTCCGCGCGCTCCGCGTGCTGAAAGAGGCCGACGTCGTGGCGTGCGAGGACACGCGGACGTCGGGCGTCCTCTTCGGCCACTACGGCATCGAGACGCCGCGCGTGAGCTTCCACATCCACAACGAGCACGCGAAGGCGAGTCAGTTGGTCGAGCGGATGGCGGCCGGCGAGACGGTCGCCCTCATCTCGGACGCCGGGACGCCGGGGATCTCGGACCCCGGCTTCCTCCTGGTCCGCGCCGCCGCCGAGGCGGGCGTCCGCGTCGAGGCCCTGCCGGGGCCGACGGCGTTCGTCCCGGCCCTCGTCGCGAGCGGCCTCCCGTGCGACCGGTTCGTGTTCGAGGGCTTCCTCCCGCACAAGAAGGGCCGCCAGACGCGCCTCAAGGCGCTCGCCGACGAGCCGCGGACGGTCGTCCTGTACGAGAGCCCGCACCGCCTCGTGAAGCTGCTCGGCCAGCTCGGCGAGCACCTCGGACGGGATCGGCCCGCCGCCGTGGCCCGCGAGATCTCGAAGCTCCACGAGGAGGTCCGCCGCGGGACGCTCGCGGAGCTTGAGGCCCACTACGGCGCGCAGGCCAAGGTGCGCGGCGAGATCGTCGTCGTCGTCGGCGGGGCCGGCTAGCGGGGCACCGACTCCGCCCGCCTCGGCGTTCTCCCCGGGGCCGACGAAGCCGTGCCCCGACGGGTACGATGCTATCCTCTCCCCTCCTTGCTTGGCCGCCCGTGCGCCTCGTCCTCCTCGTCCTCCTCACTGCCACGGCCGCCAACGCGCAGGCCGAGCTCCCGCCGCAGTCCGCGCCCACGCCCGTCGCGCTCCAGGAGGCCGGGGCCGACACGACGTCTGACGGGCGAACCGAGACGGAACTCGCCGTCGAGGCCACGATCGCCGAGCCGGGCGTCCACGTGGTCCACTTCTGGGCGCCGTGGTGCGGCAACTCGCGAGCGGAATTCGAGGCTGGCTGGTACGAGGTCGTCGAGGCCAACCCCGACGTGTCGTTCTCGTTCGTGGCGATCTGGAACGACGGCCGCGACTCCGCCGACCGCCTCGCGCGCTACGGCATCACGCCGGGCGGCCACGTCGCCGTCTACGCCCAGCCCGACCGCGGGCCGACGGCCGAGCGGAGCCTCCGCCGCCGCGCGTTCCTCGGCCTCCCGCTGAGCTGGACGCCGACGACCTGGATCTTCAACCGCGAGGGCCAGCTGGCCTACGCGTTCAACTACGGCGAGGTCTCGCCGGACATGCTGGCGACCGCCATCGAGCACGCCCGCGACGAGTGGACACATGATTGAGCACGCCTCGACCGACGCCGCCCTCCGCGAGATCGTGAGCGCTGACGGCGTCCACGTCGTCCACGTATGGGCGCCGTGGTGCGACAACTCGCTCCACGAGCACGAGCCCATCTGGTCCGACTGGCAGAGCCTGAGTGCCGACTCGGTGACGTTCGTGACGGTCTGGAACGAGGGCGAGAGCGGGGCCGAGACGCTCCGCGAGACCGGCGTCGAGGGCGTCCGCGAGCTCGTCGTGCCCGGCCCGAAGCCCGAGAAGCCCGACCGGCGGATCCGCCTCCTCGGCGTCCCCGTCACGTGGATCCCGACGACACTCGTGTTCAACCGGAACGGCCTGCTGGCGACCGCCTTCGCCTACGGCGAGGCCTCGCGCGAGCAGCTGACGGAGGCCATCGCGGGCGCGCGGAGCAGCTGGTGACTCCGCCCGCCTCGACGCCGAGGCGGGACGAGTCAGGCCAACCGCTGGACGCCGGCGGCCGACGCGAAGGCCGCCAGCTTGTCGGCGTCGAGCGCGCCGCCCGTGCGGAGCCCGCTGCACACGTCGAGGCCGAACGGCCCGACGGCCCGGACCGCATCGGCGACGTTGCCGGGCGTGAGGCCGCCGGCCAGAACGACCGGGATGTCCAAGAGCTCGCGGATCGTCCGGCTCACGCGCCAGTCGTGGACGCGGCCGGTCCCGCCGAGCGCCTTCGTGTCGAGCGTCGGGTCGCCCGAGTCGAGAAGCACGGCGTCGACGTGGCGCGCGACGCGCTCGGCCTCGGCGATCGCCTCGGGCCCCGTCACGTGGACGACCTGCCACAGCGACCGCCCCGGCAGGTCGGTCCGCAGTCGCGCGTAGACGGCTGGGCCGACGCGGTCGACGATCTGGACGGCCGAGACGCCCGCAGCGTCGGCCTGCCGGGCGATCGTGTCGGCGCTCTGAGCGCTCGTGAGGAGGACCGACATCACGGGCGGCGGAACGGCCCGAGCGATGTCCGCGATCCGCTCGTCCGGGATCACACCCGGCCCGCTCGGCATCGCCCCTACGAGCCCGACCGCGTCGGCGCCGAGGCGGACGGCCAACCGCATCTCCTCGACCGAGCTGATGCAACAGACTTTCAGGCGGGGGAACAGCGGAGGCGTCACAGGGGCCGGGGTCAGTACAGGCCGTCGCCCTCATTGAGCGCGACGCGGACCACGAGGCGCGGCCGGCGACCGGCGAGACGGGGAATCTGGCCGTCGTCGATGAGGTAGTGGAACGAGTTCTGGAGCGTCGAGCGGATGCCCTCTGAGTCGACGCCGAGCGAGAGCGTGAGGTCCCCCCAGTACAGGTCGGCGGCCAGGATGCCGTGGGCGTAGGCCCCGCCGTACTGTCCCGAGAGGTCGTACGTCTCATCGCGGTTGAGGCGTCCCAGCCCCTCCGTCGTCCCTATCCACACGACCGTCCGCAGCCCGACGCCACGTAGCACGTCCGCGTCGTGCCGGACGTACCGCACGCGGAGAGCGAACGTCCGGTAGCGGTCGAGGAGCTGCTGGGCGAGGGCGTCGTTCTCGAACGTCACGTCAAAGGAGGATGCCTCCCCGGCGAAGCGGTAGCGGACTGCACCGGACAGCTGGGACGTGTGGTCGGTGTCGAGGTACAGGAGGAGGGTGTACGAGAGCGTGTGGGCCCTTGGCCGCGCCCGGTGGAGCTCGGCCCCGCGGTACGCGCGGCGAGGACCAAACCCGTAGCTCAGGCCGAGGGCCGCCTCCGCCCCCACGCTGGATCCGGGAAGCCCGAGGTCCGCTACGAGTGCTTCGGCGCCGAGGCTGGCCTGGGCCGATACGTCGTGCGCCCGTTCGAGCCCGAGCGGGAGCGGTGCCGAGCCGCCGGCCGCCACCCCCACCCCGCTCTCGTGCGTGCCGACCTTCGAGGTCACTGCCGCGCCCACCGAGGCGGGACGGTCCAGCACGAGGGCGTGTCCCTGCGCCGCGACCGTGGCTGCCATGAGGTGCAGGCCGATAAGGACCCCGTGCCTCACTCGCTGCCCCCCGCCCGTCGACCCGGATCGAGCAGCCGCCCCCAGACGGCGTCGTACGGGTGGACCTCCTCGACGGGATGCCCGTCGCGGACGAGCGGGCGCCCCTCGTTGGCCCAGCGGAAGATCGAGCCTGCGAGGTTCTCGACGTGCTCGAAGCCGGCCGACTGGAGCCGCCGCGCGACCGCGCCCGAGCGGACGCCGACGGAGCAGTAGACCACGACCGACCGCTGGCGGTCGATCCCGTCGAGCGCGTCGGCCAGTTCGGCCGCCGAGGCGTCGGGGTCGACGCGGTGCGCGCCCGGGAGGTGCGAGACGGCGTACTCCGCCTCGGTGCGCGCGTCGAGGAGGACGGGCGCGACCGTCGAGTCCGCGAGGTGGGCCGCGAGCGCGGCGGTCGTCGTCGTGGGGACGTCGGCGAACCGGGCGGCGAGGTCGCGGTCGACGGCCCGCCAGGCGAGCGAGCCCGGGCGGTGGGCGGCGCGACCGGCCCACAGCCACAGGCCGCCGACCGCGACGAGGGCCACGAGGAGCAAGACGAGGGCGAGGCGCATGGCGGAGCAACGGCGCGGCCCCGGCCGGAGTGCCCGGCCCGGCGCACCCGAAATGCACGGGGGATCCCGTTGGGCCGCCCCGGGGCCCGCCACGCCCCGGGCTATCTTCGCGACTCGCCACAGCCCCCGACCGCCCTCCCGCATGACCGGCAAGCTCATCGACCGCCTCGTCGCCGCCGCGGTCTTCCTGTACGCCTTCGTCGTCTACGTCGCCACCATGGCGGAGACGTCGCCGTTCTGGGACTCGGGCGAGTTCATCGCCATCGCCAACGGGCTCCAGGTGAGCCACCCGCCCGGCGCCCCGTTCTACATGCTCGTCGGGCGGCTCTTCGCGATGGGCGCGCCCCTGTTCGGGGGCCTCAGCCCGGAGCCGGTCGCCTACGCCGTCAACCTCGTGTCGGTCCTGTGCAGCGCGCTCACGGTGCTCCTGACGCACCTCGTGATCGTCCGGCTCGTGCGGATCTGGAAGGGCCACCCGGCCCAGTGGACGCCGGCCCAGCGGATCGGGGCGAACGCCGGCGGCGTGGTCGGGGCCCTCGCGTTCGCCGTCACCGACTCGTTCTGGTTCAACGCCGTCGAGGCCGAGGTCTACGCCATGTCGATGCTGTTCACGGCGCTCGTGGTGTGGCTCGCGCTCGTGTGGCGCGACGCGACGCGCGCCGAGGAGGCCGAGTTGGCCAAGCGCGGCGAGCACCCGTTCGGGCTCCACGCCGACCGCTACCTCGTGGCCATCGCCTACCTGTTCGGCCTCGCGATCGGCGTCCACCTCCTCAACGTCCTGACGCTGTTCTTCATCGCGCTGATCGTCTTCTTCCAGAAGGCCGACCGCGACGACTGGTCGACGGCCGACCGCGTGAAGGGGCTTCTGATCACGGGCGTCATCTCCGTGGTCGTGTTCCTCGTGATCTACCCCGGCGTGGTCCAAACGCTCCCGACCCTGGCCGGCGCCTCGGGCGCGCCGACGCTGTTCCTGCTGGCCGTCGTCGCCGCGCTCGTCGGCGCCGTGTGGTACACCCAGAAAAAGGGGATGCCGGTGGCGAACCTCGCCGCGCTCATCGTCACGCTCGTCATCGTCGGGTACTCGTCGTACGGGCTCATCTTCGTCCGCTCCGCCGCCGACCCGCCGATCGACGAGAACGACCCGGAGAACGCGGAGGCCATCGTGAGCTACCTCAAGCGCGAGCAGTACGGCTCGACGCCGCTCCTCACGGGCGAGACGTTCAACGACCGGACCGGCCGCGTCGACGAGCAGACGACGTTCCCGCGCCGCTACTCGACGGCCCCGCAGCACACCCGCGTCTACGCCCAGTACGACTCCGACTGGGACTTCTTCTGGAAGTACCAGCTCGGCCACATGTACGGGCGGTACTTCATGTGGCAGTTCGTCGGGAAGGCGTCCGACGTCCAGGACGCCGGCTGGTACGCCGGCCTCGGCGAGGCGCCGAGCACGGGCCCGACGCCGTCCGAACGGGCCGGGCAGAACGGCTACTTCTGGTTGCCCCTCTTGCTGGGGTTGTTCGGCCTCGCGGTCCACGTCCAGCGCGACTGGCGGCGGGCGCTGGCCGTCGGCGTGCTGTTCCTGATCACGGGCGTCGGGATCATCCTGTACCTCAACCAGACGCCGTTCCAGCCACGCGAGCGCGATTACTCGTACGTCGCCTCGTTCTTCGCCTTCTCGCTGTGGATCGGGATCGGGGCGACCGGCCTGGTCGAGATCGTGACCGAGGCGCTGGAGAGCAGGGCCGCCGGGATGCGGAAGGTGGCCGGGCTGGCCGTGGCCGTCCTCGCCTTCCTCGCGGTCCCGGGCTGGATGGCCGTCGAGAACTACGACGACCACGACCGCTCCGGCCGCCGGATCGCGACCGACTTCGCGCGCAACCTGCTCGAGAGCACGGCGCCCAACGCGATCCTCTTCACGAACGGCGACAACGACACCTTCCCGCTGTGGTACTTGCAGGAGGTGATGGGCGTCCGCCGCGACGTCCGCGTCGTGAACCTGTCCCTCCTCAACACGCCGTGGTACATCCGCCAGCTCCGCGACCAGGCCAGCCGTGAGAGCGCGCCGATCCCGATGTCGGTCACCGATGCCGACCTCGAAGGCATCAGCGGGCCGCCGGACGAGCGGGCCACGGGCGCCCTCGCCCCGCGGATCATCGCCGACACCGAGGTCGCGCTCCCAGTCGACGCCCGCGCGTTCTCGGACGACCGGGTGGCGGGCCGCATTCCCGCGTCCGAGATTCCGGACCGCGTGACGTGGACGCTCCGCGGGCAACCCTACGGCGAGGGCCAGAGCGTCCTCTACACGGCCGACCTCGCCGTGCTCGACATCCTTCGGTCCGTCGCCCAGGAGGGCTGGCAGCGGCCGGTTTACTTCGCCGGGACCGTCGCGCAGTCGTCGGAGCTCGGGCTCCAGTCGCTGTTTCAGAACGAGGGCCTCGCCCGGCGCGTGGTGCCGCTCGAGCGGCCCGGCAGCGGTCCCGATGGCGTGACGGTCCCCGAGATCGCGCTCGACCGGCTCGGCAAGTTCCGGTTCGGCGGCCTCGCCGACCCCGCCGTCTACCACGACGAGAACGCCCGCAACATGGCCGACGGCTACCGGATCCGCGTCGGCTCGATCGCCACGCGGCTCGCCGAGGCCGGCCAACCCGACGCCGCGCGAACGCTTCTGAACCGGCTTCGCGAGGAGATCCCGACGGCGACGATCCCGGCCAGCTTCGGCTCGTTCCTGACGATGGCCGAGGCCTACGACGCGGCCGGCGACCGGCAGCAGGCCGCCGAGATCTTCCGCGAGGCCGAGTCGATCGCCCTCCGCGAGCTGACGAACGCGCGGACGGCGACGGCGCAGGAGGAGGCGTTCCAACTCGTCCAGTACATCCAGTCGGCCTACGTGCTCGACGGGAAGTACCAGGCGGCGTCGGCGTTCATGGACCGGATCGCCGAGGCGACGGGCAACGACGCCGTCCGCCGCTCGGCCGAGGACTTCCAGCGCGAGGCCGAGGCCGTCCTCGGCCCCGACGCCGCTCGCTCCGACTCCGCCGGCGGCCAGGGCTGACGGCGCCCCTCGCTCCTCGTACTTTCCAGTCCCGCCGCCCCCCGCCCCGATGCCCCAGCTCCTCCCCGACGCCGACCTCGACCGCGCGGCCGCCGTCCTGGGCGTGACGCCCGAGCGCGACGGCGGTCTCACCCGGCTCGCCCTCTCAGACGCCGCCAGCGGCCGGCGCCTCGCCGTCGAGGTCACGCGCGGCGAGAGCGGCTCGATCGTCAAGGTCTACGGGACGGAGTCGCACCTCGAACTCCACGACTGCGCGGGTCTCGTGACGTCGGAGGAGCTCGGCGAGGTCATCTTTTTCGCCCGCGGCGGCGGGCGCGTGGCCGGGCTCGTGATCGAGCGCGAGGCGGCGTGCTCGCTCTACGCCAACGTCTCGGAGAAGCTGCTCTCGGCCGACTTCCTGACGGTCGCGCCCGAGGTGGCCCAGGCCGCCGTCGTCCTGTCCCTGAGCGAGCCGCTCTTCGAGGGCGACTGGACGCCCGAGGGCTCGACGGAGGCGTGAGCCCCGACGGAGGCCCCGAGGCGGAGGGGCTGGAGATCCACCACGAGCACGAGACGCTCCGGCTGGACGAGGACCGCGTCCGCGCCGTCGTCGAGGCCGTGTGTGCCGGCGAGGGCGTCGAGGTGGTCAGCCTCGGCGTGATCCTGGGCGACCACGCGCTCGTCCACGAGCTCAACCGGGAGTGGCTCGGCCACGACTACGAGACCGACGTCGTGTCGTTCGTGCTCGACGAGGAGGCGCAGGCCGACGGACAGATCGATGGCGAGGTGTACGTCGACCTCGACACGGCGGCCGAGCGGGCGCCCGAGTTCGGCGTGCCGACGGAGACGGAGGCGCTCCGCTACGTGGCCCACGGCGTCCTCCACCTCTGCGGCCACGACGACGACACGGACGAGCAGCGCGCGTCGATGCGGGCCCTGGAGGACCGATATCTGAAGGCGGCGGGCATCTAGCTCTTCCCGCCTCGGCACCGAGGCGGACCACCTCCTACCCCACCAGCTTCCGCAGCGGCTCGGCCACGCGGACGACGTGCTTCGCCGTCGACATGATGTAGAAGTGGATGCCGGGGACGCCCGCCTCGAGGAGCTCTTCGGCCTGCTTCCGCGCCCACTCCACGCCGACCTCGGCCACGTGCTCGGGCTTGGCCGCCTCGACCTCGGCCGCGAGCGCCTCCGGGATCTCGGTGTGGAACGAGCGCGGGAGCGACTGGAGCTGGCGCTTCGACGTCAGGATCTTGAGGCCCGGCACGATCGGCACGTCGATGCCGACGTCGCGGCACTTCTCGATCCAGCCGAGATAGTGGCGGTTGTCGAAGAACATCTGCGAGACGACGTAGTCGGCCCCGGCGTCGACCTTCCGCTTGAGGTTCAGCACGTCCCACGTCATGTTGGGCGCGTCGGCGTGCTTCTCGGGGTACCCGCCGACGCCGATGCAGAAGTCGCTCGGCGCGGCGTCGAGGAGGTCTTCGAGGTAGCGGCCCTCGTTCATCGCCCGGATCTGGGCCACGAGGTCACAGGCGTAGGCGTTCTGCTGGCGGCCGGGACGGACGAGCTTCTGGACGCCCGTGTCGTCGCCGCGGACGGCGAGGAGGTTGTGGATGCCGAGGTAGTTGAGCTCGATGAGCGCGTCCTCGGTCTCCTCCTGCGTGAACCCGCGGCACAGGATGTGGGGCACGGCGTCGATGCCGAACCGGTACTGGATGGCCGCGCACAGGCCCAGCGTGCCGGGCCGCTTCCGCTTGACCCGCTTGCGGATGGTGCCGTCGCCCATCTCCTCGTAGACCGCCTCGGCCGAGTGGCTCGTGACGTCGATGAAGGGCGGGTCGTAGGGCTTGAGCTGCTCGACCACGCCCAGCACGTCGCCGACGGAGCTCCCCCGCGTCGGCGGGATGATCTCGTACGAGAAGAGCGGACCGTCGGCGCGGTCGTAGTGCTCGATGACTTTCATCAGATCGGTCCGGGGCGGAGGCCCCAAGATCCCTCACGGACGCGGCGACTGCCAGTCTCGACGCCCCGCTTGGAGCGCCCTTAGTTCCGCCGGAGCCAGAGGTCGTCGAACAGCGGATGCGCAGGCGGCCCCGCCGGGCCGTCGCCCGAGGCCGGCTCGGCCATCGACTGCCGGGCTCGCTCGTCCTCGAGGATGTCGCGGAGGCGGACAGGGACGGACTCGCCCGCCGCCGCCCGCCGCCGGGCCGACGGATCGAGGGACAACGCGTCGTCGTGGAAGAGGAGCTGGTAGGCCGTGACGCCTGCCCACACCGCCATCAGGAGGATCGCCGGGACCGCGACCCAGAAGAACGCGACGAACAGGGCGGCGACCGGCGGCAGCATGGGGCTTATTCGGTGGCCGTCTCAGACGGCGTGGTCACGGCGGCGTCGAGCGCCTGCGAGCCCGCGGCGTCGGTCTCGGGCGCCCCGAAGAGGTCGGCGTCCGGCGTCTCACGGACGAGCGGAACCGCCTCGAACTCCTCGGCGATCTCGGCCTCGGTCTCCTGCGCCTGCAACGCCTCCTCTTCGAGCACGTCGGTCGGGACGGCCGAGAGCTCCTCGAACGTGCCCCGGAAGGCGAAGTCGAGGAACGTGAACCCAAAGAAGACGAGCAGGAACGCCGTGCTCCCCAGGAAGACGAGTGTGTTCGTCTTGGTGGTCTCGAACTTGAGCCCCATAAACCGGGAGGCGACCCAGTAGACCTTCGTCGCGGCGATGCCGAGCGCGAGCGGGACGCTCAGGAAGCCGACGGGGAGAGCCGGATACGTCAGCTCCAGCCCGAACACGTTGGCGAAGCCGCGCTCCCAGAGCGCGAGGACGACGGTGAGGATCGTGAGGCCGACGAGGATCGCGAACGTCTTCTTCAGCGTCGCCGCGTCGAACACGTGGTGGCTGCCGTGGCCGGTGTGCTCGTCGTGCCCCTCGGAGTGTGCGTGGTCTGCCATGGTGGGTGCGGTCCGTGACCTGCGCGGGTGCCCGTCGCCGGGCCGCGCGTCAGATCAGGTACATGAGGGGGAAGACGAAAATCCAGATGATGTCGACGATGTGCCAGTAGAGGCCCACGTTCTCGACCGGGGTGTACCACACGCTGGAGTAGTGGTCGCGCTGGGCGAAGAACACCAGGAAGCCGATCGCGATGATGCCGATCACGATGTGGATGGCGTGGATCCCCGTCATCACGTAGTAGATGGCGAAGAAGATGCCGGCGCGGCGGTTCGAGAAGATCTCGCCCTCGCGCCCGTGGCCGCTCCCGTGGTCGTCGCCGTGTTCGGTCTCCACGCCGGCCGTCGCCAGTTCGCCGGGCGCGTCGCTGTTGGCGTGCGCGGCGTCGGAGGCGGCCGCCGCGTCGAGCGCGGCCCCAGCACCTTGGGCCTCGACCGCCGCCGGCTCCCCGGTCGCGGCGCCCTCGCCCCCGCTCGCGGCGAGATCGGCCGCCTCGGCGTCGGACGCGCCCGTGGCCTCCGGGCTGTCGGGAACGGCGTCCGCGTCGCCGGACGGCGCGGCCTGGTCCTCGCCCGTGAGGGGTGCGTCGGCCGCGCCGAGCGCGCCGGACTCGGCCTCGGCCACCTCGGCGTCCTCGGTGGCCCCGGTCACCTCGGGGGCGCCCTCGTCCTCGCTGGCCGGCGTAAAGAGCGGCGTCAGCGCGACGGCGCCGTTGAGGTCGCTGACCCGCTGCGTCCCCTCGTCCAGCTCGAAGTTGACGCCCGGCCAGATGCCGAGCTCGAACTTGTGGGTGTACTCGAAATACTTCACCACGAGGAAGCCCGAAGCCAGCACGATCGTGGCGATCAGGTTTCCCACGAGCACCTTCTTGTTGTCCATCTGCGCCCCACGGATCGCCCAGGCCATCGTCAGCGACGAGAGCAGGAGGACGAGCGTGTTCGTCGCGCCGAGGACCGTGTCGAGCTGGAGGCTCGCCTGCTCGTAGAGCTCCGGGTAGAGGACGCGGAAGATGCCGTAGGCCACGAACATCCCGCCGAACAGAAGGATCTCCGTGGACAGGAACAGCCACATGCCCAGCTTCGACGCCTCGAACTGCTGCTCGGAGGAGACGAAGAAGTGCTGGAGCCTCGACGGGTGGAGCTGGCCGTCGTGCCCGACGAGCATGTGCTCCTCGTGCCCGTGCCCGTCGCCTCCGTGGGCGGCGTGCGGGTCGTCGACCGTGACCGAGTGGGACGTTGCCATGAGTCTGTGTGCGTGGGGAGCCGGTCCGCCTCGGGCCCCTCTCTGGGGGTGCCCGAGGCGGGGCGGGCTACATGTCGGCCGCGGAGTCGGGCTGGCGCGTGCCGTCGTCGATCTCCTGGTCCATCTCCTGCGGGCCGCCGACCTCGACGATCGGGACCGGCGCGCCGCGCTGGCTGTCGCCGGAGGTCTGGAACAGGACCTCGTAGTCGTACGGCCCGTGGGTCACGAGCGGCGTGTGGTGGAAGTTGTGGTGGTCCGGCGGGCTCGTCGTGTGGGTCCACTCGAGGGTGGCGCCGCCCCAGGGGTTGCCCGGCGCGCGCGGCGTCTTCTTGCGGAGCGAGAGCATCCCGTTGACGAGGACGACCAGCAGGCCGAGCCCGAGCACGTACGAGCCAATGGTCGAGGCCTGGTGGAGCGGCTCGAGCCACGGCATGTCCGGGTAGTCGTAGTACCGGCGCGGCATGCCCTGGCTGCCCATGACGAACTGGATGAAGAACGTCATGTTGAAGCCGAGGAACACGAGGAGCGCCGAGATCTTGCCCAGCGTCTCGTTGTAGAGCCGGCCCGTCATCTTCGGCCACCAGTAGTGGATCCCGCCGAGGAACGCCATCACCGTCCCGCCCATCATCACGTAGTGGAAGTGGGCGACCACGAAGTACGTGTCGTGGAGGTGGATGTCGACCGCGAGCGCGCCGACCATGATGCCCGTCACGCCGCCGATCGTGAACAGGAACAGGAACGTCAGCGCGTAGAGCATCGGCGTCTTCAGCCACACGCTCCCCTTGTACATCGTCCAGACCCAGTTAAAGATCTTGATACCGGACGGGATGCCGATGAGGAACGTGATGAGCGAGAACACCACCGAGCTCACCGGGCTCTGCCCCGACGTGAACATGTGATGGCCCCACACGAGGAAGCCCAAGAGGGCGATCGCCACCGACGACAGCGCGACGGCGCGGTAGCCGTAGACCCGCTGGCGGCTGAACGTCCCCATGAGCTCCGAGATCACGCCGAACGCCGGCAGGATCATGATGTAGACGGCCGGGTGGCTGTAGAACCAGAAGAAGTGCTGGAACAGGACCGGGTCGCCCCCGAGGGCCGGGTCGAAGATGCCGATCCCCATCACGCGCTCCATCACGAGGAGCACCATCGTGATGCCGATGACCGGCGTCGCCAAGATCTGGACGATCGAGGTCGCGTAGATCGACCACAGGAAGAGCGGCATCCGGTTCCAGGTCATCCCCGGCGCCCGCATCTTGTGGATCGTCACGATAAAGTTGAGGCCCGTCAGGATCGACGAGAAGCCCATCACGAAGGCCCCCAGCGCCATCGCGATCACGGCCGTCCCGGTCTCCTTCGAGTACGGCGTGTAGAACGTCCAGCCCGTGTCGACGCCGCCCGTCGTGATCGACCACAGCGCGATGCTCGCGCCGGCCGCGTAGACGTAGAGGCTCAGGAGGTTGAGCCGAGGGAACGCCACGTCCTTCGCGCCCACCATGATGGGGAGCAGGAAGTTGCCCATCGTCGCCGGGATCGATGGGATGATGAAAAGGAACACCATGATGAGGCCGTGCATGGTGAACACCCGGTTGTAGGTGTCCGGCCCCATGATGTTGCCCCCGATGACGGCCCCAGTGTCGCTGTACTGGTTCACGAAGAACAGCTCCGTCCGGATGCCGAGCGCGAGGAGGCCGGCGACCGTGAAGAACACCGAGACGGCCACGAGATACATGATCCCGATCCGCTTGTGGTCCACGGAGAGCGCCCACGACTTGACCCAGGCCCACGCCCGGGCGAGGCCGCGGACGTCGTCGGCCGGGCGGGGCTCGCGGAGGTAGTTGTGGACCGGCTCGTGGCCGACCGGGTACGCCCGCGCGGCGGGCGCCGGCGCGGTCTGAGGAGTCTGGGTGAGCGTCGCCATAGGTGCGGGGGGTGGGAGGCCGGAGCCTCAGGGGCTACGCGGAAGGGTTACTCGGAGCGGACGGCGTCGCGGTCACTCGGGTCGACGGGGTCGGCGACCGGCGTGCCGGGGTCGCCCATCCCGCCCTCCGGCGGCTGCGCGTCCACCGAGGCCTCCTCGTCGCCGGTGGGGACGACCCGGTCCGCCTCGGTGGCGGCGCCGCTGACCTCGCGGATGTAGGCGGCGAGGCCGGCGACCTGCTCCTCGTTGAGCTGGCCGTCGTACGACGGCATGTTGCCGTTCTCGTAGCCCGGCACGATGTAGGCCTGCGGGTACAGGATCGCCTCCGCGATGTAGGCGTCGTCGACGACGCCGGACTCGGAGCCGGGCCGCGGCTGGCCCCAGATGTTCTGCCACGATGGGCCCACGCCGGCCGTGCCGTCGACCGAGTGGCACGTGTTGCAGTTGCGCTGCGTGTAGAGCTGCTCGCCGAGGTCGACCGGCGCCTGCGGCTCGTTGTTGCCGATCTCGCCCCGGAGCGCGGCGTAGTACGTGTCGCGGTCGACGACGTGGATCAGGGCGCCCATGTTCGAGTGGGCCGTGCCGCAGTACTCCGTGCAGAGCACCTGGTACGTCCCCACCCGCGGCGCCTCGAACCAGACGTAGGCGTAGCGGTTGGGGATCACGTCGTGCTTGATCCTGAACTCGGGCACGTAGAAGCTGTGGAGGACGTCCTGGCTCGTCATCTCGAGCCGGACCGGCGTGCCGACCGGGACCCAGATCTCGCCGAAACCCTGGATGCCGTTCTGGTACTCGAACGTCCAGGCCCACTTCTGCGCCTTCACGTTGACCGTGATCGCGTCACTCGGTGGGATGGCCGTGCCGACGTAGGCCCGGAAGCCCCAGAAGAACACGACGAGCACGAGGAGCGTCGGGACCACGATCCAGCTCATCTCCAGCCACTTGCTCTCGTGCACGTCGACCGGGCGGTCGACGTGGCTCTGACGCCGGTACTTCCAGACGAAGTACACCATCGCCGCGGCGACGATGATCGTCAGGATGATCGAGGCGTAGAGGATGAAGTTGAACAGGCCGTCGATCTCGTGGGCCGTCGTCGACTCCTGCGGCGGGAGCCACAGAGAGCCGCCCTCCGTCCAGAAGGACTGGCGGGTCGGGGCGCCGGCCAGCGAGTCGGGAGTCGTCTGCATCATCGGGGCAAGGTCGTCGCGGGGTGCGACGACGGAGAGTCAGTGGGAAGGCGCGGGGTGGGCATCGGGGCCGACCGCGTCGCGCCAGCCGTCGGGGTCCTTTCGAGACTCGCGACGCCAGAAGTACACGAGGAGCCCGCCGAACACGAGGAGCAGCAGCCCGCCGCCGAGCTTCGTGATCTGGAGGATGGCCAGAGAGTACGACTGGGCGTCCTCGTCGTACTCGTAACACGTGATGAGGAACCGGTCGAACGCGCTGCCGACGGTCCCCTCGCTGGCCTCGACGAGGCCGAGCTTGACGGTCTTGGGGTCGTGGTCGATGCCGTAGAGGTAGCGCGTGACCTTGCCCGTCGGGCTGAGGAGGACGTTCGCGGCGTTGTGGGCGTACTCGCCCGTCCGCGGGTCCCAGGCGTAACGGTAGCCGACGGCGTCGGCGAGAGCCTCGACGCTCGCCTTGTGCTCCTCGCCGACGGTCCAGAAGTGGAACGCATCGAGGTCGCCGAACTCGGCGATCCGGGCGTACTTCGCCTTGGCGCTGTCGGCGCGGGCCGGCGTGTCGCGCGGGTCAACGGAGACGGCCAGCACCTCATAGTCCTCGCCCAACGTGAGGTCGGTCTCGGCGATGGCGTCGGCCGTCCCATCGAGCACGAGGCTGCACACCATGGGGCACGAGTGGTAGACGAACGCGACCATGAGCGGCCGCTCGCCGTCGAGCAGCGTCGCGAGCGAGACCTCGTCGCCGTCCTCGTCGAAGAACGTGAGGTCCGTCGGGACCACCTCGCCCAGGAACTCGGTGATGCCGACGGCGCCGGCCAGCCGGTTCGGGAGCGCGCCCTGACCCTCCTCCCCGTCGAGCAGGGGCATCGAGCCCGCACGCGTGACCTGCGCCTGTGCCCCGACCGCCAGAGCGGCCCCAACGAGGAGGGTCAGGAGGGCACGGGCACGCATCACTCGATGTCGTCGGGGACGGCCTCGGCGCCGTCGGCGTCCAGGTCACCGTCGTTCTCGATCAACTCGACCGTGTCGACGTCCTCGTCGACGCCCACTTCCTCCTCGCCGTCACCGGCGGGGAGCGTCCGAGGAGCGATCTCGCCACGCTGGGGCGTGGCCTGGATGGCCCGGCCCATGCCGCGGTCGAGCGAGAGCGTGTTCCACTGCTGACGCCGCGACGGGAGGCCGGCCCCGTCGGCCGAGCCGTAGTCGACGGCGACGAGGCCCATGGCCCGCGAGATCGGGAGGCCGTACGTCGAGTCGGAGCGGGTGTACTGGTCGAGCTTCGCGACCGCCTCGGCGCGGAGGTCCAGCTGCTCGTAGTTGACCGCCTGCCCCTCGGCCCGCTCGCCGACCTGCGTCCGGAACGGGATGTAGAACAGGTAGATCAGGATGACGGCGAGCGCGGCGACGGCCGCCAGCGTCGCGGCGACGAGGCCGAGCAGCTGGCCGCCCTCGATCCCCTCCTCCTCGACGCCCATCCGGGCGAGGAGCGCCTCGGCCTCGGGGTCGCGGTCGCCCGTGACCTCCGCGGCCTCTTCGGACACCTCTGCCCCGGCCGAGCTGACGAGGCCTGCGACGGGCCCGTTCGGCTCGTCCTGCTCGGGACGCACCGTCTGGTCGGCACCCGGGCGGGTCCCCTCCTGGGCCGGCGGCACCGGCTCCGTCTCGTGCGGGTTCGGCACGGGATCCTCGGGGCGTTGGGGGCGGTCGCCGGCCGGCGGAGTCGTGGGGGCCTGGTCGCTCATTGGTCAGACAACGGGTCGAACCCGGACGTGTTTTCAGTTTTGATTGAAAGCTCCGTGGAGCAGACAGCGGACCGCGTCGGGCCGAGCCTGAAGACGGCTCGGCTCCCGTCGTCCCTACACGTTCTCGAAGCGGAGCGAGTCGGCGAAGTAGGGGTCGGCGTACGGCGTGATCGCATGGCGCCCGAGGCGGAGGATGGCGGCGCCGACGTAGAGCCCGAAGAGCCCGAGCCAGACGGCCATCTCCACGAGCGGGAGGTGCGGCTCGACCACGTGGAGCGCCATGCCCGAGGTCGCCTCATGGACGGCCTCGGGGGCCGGGACGGCCTGGAGGCTCGCCAGCAGCTCGCCGCCGCTCGCGAGGGCGGCGTGGCCCGCCTCGGCGGCCACGTGCATCGACGGCATCGCGATCCACCAGAGATCGACCCAGTGCATCACGAGGAGCCAGACGGCCATCGTCGCGAGGGCCGGCGCAATCCGCTTCGTCGCCCGCGGGAGCAGGATCAGGAACGGGAGGACGAAGTGGAAAATCAACAGCGCCCACGAGACCGTTTCCCAGCCGCCCTCGAACCGCTTGTGGAACCAGACGATCTCCTCGGGCAGGTTCGCGTACCAGTAGAGCATGTACTGGCTGAACGAGACGTACGTCCAGAACACGACGAAGGCGAACATGAACTTGCCCATGTCCTGCGTGTGCTCCGTCGTGATCTCGTCGGCCATCCCGGCCTTCTTGAGCAGGAGCGCCAGGAACGTGATGAGGCAGAGCGCGCCGAGCCAGCCGCCGGCGAAGAAGTAGACCCCGAACATGGTCGAGAACCAGTGCGGGTCGGTCGACATGAGGAGGTCGTACCCAAAGAAGGCTGTGAAGACGGCCGCAATGGGGATCCCGACCGCGCTCCACCAGCGCTGATCCAAGGTGTTCTGGGGGTCCGGCTTGGTGTCGTTGCGGACCGAGAGCGCGTAGAGCTTCGCCCCGAGGACCGAGAAGACGACGAAGTACAGGACGTACCGGACGATGAAGAACGGGACGTTCAGGTAGGCCGCCTTCCCCGCGATGATGGCGTCGTACTCGGGCGAGGCCGGGTCGAACAGCTCGTGGTGCGTCCAGTGGAACAGGTCGTGCATCCCGAGGAGCACGGGGATGCCGGCGAGCGCGAGGAGCGGGAACGAGGCCGCGAGCGTCTCGGCGATCCGTCGGATCGTGACCGACCACTTGGCCTTCGTGACGTGCTGGATCATCACGAAGAACAGGGCGCCGATGCTGATCGAGACGCAGAAGACCCACCCGATGAGGTAGGAGAACAGGACGCGCGGCGTGTCGCCGGCCGCGAGGCCGAACACGACGCCGATCGCGAGGAGCGCCAGCCCGACGCCGATCGGCGCGACCCACCAGCGCTGGTCGCCGGTGAACCGGTAGCGCGCCGGCACCCGGTCGCCCTCGGCGGCGACGGGGTCGAAGAGGAACTGCGTGAGGGGGTTCGCCATGAGGGTCGAATGCGTGACTCGGGAGGAGGGGCGTTGCGCGCCCTGCCTCACGGATCCGTCTTAGTTCTGCCGGACGTTGGGGTTGGCGGTGCTGAGCCGTTCGCGCTCCGTCTCGGGGAGGTCGGCGGCCGAGCCGGCCTGCGAGCGCTGGAGCGCGCGGACGAAGGCCACGACGGCCCAGCGGTCGGCCGGGGCGATCTCGTGCCCGTAGCTCGGCATCGTGTTGATGCCGTTCTGGATCACGTCGTAGATGTACCCGTCGGGCCGGGCGCGGAGCGCGTCGGTGTGGTAGCTCGGGACCGAGAAGCCGTAGCCCAGCCCGCCGTTCCCGACGGCGACGATGCCGCGGCCGTCGCCGGCGTAGCCGTGACACACCGTGCAGTAGATGTTGTAGCGCTCCTGGCCGCGCTCGAGGAGCGCCGGCGTGACCTCGATCGGGACTTCCGGGACGTAGGCGCCGTCGGCCGTCCGGCCGTACTCGAACGGCGCGTTCTCGGCCGTCTTGAGCTGGCCCCGCGCGACGGTCCCCGCCACGGGCGTCCGCATGGCGGCGCCGTCGGCGAAGAACGGGTTGGCCTCCTGCGCCTCGAACCGCTGGACGTAGTCCATGTTGAGGTTCGGGTGGATCGGCGGGGCCTCGCTGGTCATGCCGCGGCAGCCGCCGAGGCCGACCGCCAGCACAGCGAGGGCGAGGAGAGATCGATGGGTCATGGTCTGGGACGTCGCGCGTAGGTCGGGGGTCTCCCCCACGCCCCCGCACGACGGGCTACTCTAGATGTCGCCGGTGGTGTGCGGGGGCGGCGCGGCCGGCGTGTCGGCGTGCGCGGGCACGACGGCGGACGCGCCCGCCTCGGCCGTGTTGCCGACGGAGGTGGCCCCGTCGTGGTCGACGTACTCGACGCTGGTCGCGCCGAGGCCGTGGAGGTCGGCCGCCGTGGTGGCCGGGTCGAAGGCCGTGTCGCGGCTCGAGACGTGGACGAAGAACGCGTCGTCGGTGGCCCGCCCGAACCGGTCGGAGTGGAACAGCGGGTTGTACGGCTTCGGCAGCCCGTTGAGCGCGAGCATCCCGCCGACGGCCGTGAGCGCCGAGAACAGGATCGTCAGCTCGAAGATGATCGGGACCGAGCTCTCCCACGCGAAGAGCGGCTTGTTCGAGATGTTGATCGGGTAGCCGAGGAACTGGTTGAGCTCGCTGGGCCACCAGTTCGGCTGCGGGCCGGCGCTCGTCCACCACTGGAGGAACACGCCGAGCAGGCCGCCGAGGACGGCCCCGACGAACACCATGAACCCGAGCTTCGAGACCGGCAGGCCCATCGCCCGGTCCATCCCGTGGATGGGGAACGGCGAGAACGTGTCGAGGCGGGTGTAGCCCTTCTCGCGGAGGCCCTCGACGGCCTCGACGAGGGCGCCCGGGTCGGAGTACTCGGCGAGGAGGCCGACGTGCTGGTTGCCGCGGTCCTCGACCGTCTGGCGGATCTTGCTCAGCATCGGATTAGGCGTTGGAGTCGTCGGCGTTCGGGTCGTCCGGGATGCCGTCGTCGTCCGCGTCGCTCGCGGCGGGGCCGGCGGTCTGGACGTTGGCGTCCTGCTGGTACTGGGCCAGCTCGTGCGGCATCGCGTGGCCGTCGCCGTGGCCGTGGTAGAAGTGCGGGTCGGCCTGCGGCATCACGCCCTTGACCTCCGCGATGGCCACCATCGGCACGAACCGGAGGAACAGGAGGAACAGCGTGAAGAACAGCCCGAACGAGCCGATGTACATCCCGAGGTCCCAGACCGTCGCCGAGTAGTAGTCCCACGACGACGGGAGGAAGTCGCGGTGGAGCGACGTGACCGTGATCACGAACCGCTCGAACCACATCCCGATGTTCGTCGTGATCGAGATGGCCATCGAGAGCCAGATCGTCCGCCGCCAGGACTTCTTCCAGAAGAGCTGCGGGAAGATGAGGTTGCAGCTCATCATGATCCAGTAGGCCCACCAGTACGGCCCCGTCGCCCGGTTCATGAAGGCGTACTGCTCGTACTCGACGCCCGAGTACCACGCCATAAAGAACTCCGTGATGTAGGCGAACCCGACCACCGTCCCCGTCACGAGGATGATGATGTTCATCTTCTCGATGTGGTCGAGCGTGATGAGGTTCTCGAGCTTGTACACCTTCCGCGCGACGAGGAGCAGCGTCTGCACCATCGCGAAGCCCGAGAAGATGGCGCCCGCGACGAAGTAGGGCGGGAAGATGGTCGTGTGCCAGCCCGGAATGATCGAGACCGCGAAGTCGAAGGAGACGACCGAGTGGACCGAGAGGACGAGCGGTGTGGCGAGGCCGGCCAGGATGAGGTAGGCCCGCTCGTAGTGGCGCCAGTGGCGGTTCGAGCCCGTCCAGCCGAGGGCGAAGAAGCCCAGGATCTTGGCCCGGAGCATCCGGCCCGCGCGCACGGCCCGGTCGCGGATCGTCGCGAGGTCGGGGATCAGGCCGACGTACCAGAAGAGCAGGGAGACCGTCCCGTAGATCGACACCGCGAACACGTCCCAGAGCAGCGGGCTCTTGAACTGCGGCCACATGGCCATCTGGTTCGGGATCGGGAGGGTGTAGTAGATGACCCACACCCGGCCGACGTGGAACGTCGGGAACAGGAGCGCACACGCGACGGCGAACAACGTCATCGCCTCGGCCGCCCGGTTGATCGAGGTCCGCCATCGCTGGCGGAACAGGAAGAGGACGGCCGAGATGAGCGTCCCGGCGTGGCCGATGCCGACCCACCACACGAAGTTGACGATGGCCCAGCCCCAGAAGACCGGGTTCGTCAGGCCCCACACGCCCGGCCCGTTCCACACGAGGTAGGCCACGGACAGCCCGAGGATGCCGAGCGCCGTGAGCGCCGCGCCGAAGGCGAGGTACCACCCGAACGGCGTCTTCTTCTCAGTGTGGTACGCCACCATCTCGGTGACGTCGTGGAACGAGAGGTTGCCGCGGACGAGCGGGGCGTCCTCGAGCGTCATCGGCGTGCCGTCCGGGTAGGCCGGCGCGCCGTCGCCGCCGAGGCGGTCGTAAGCGGACTTGGAGGTGACGGTGGCCACAGTCGTTGGGTCTTAGGCTTCGGCTTCCGCGTCGGCCGCGTGCGCCTCGGGGGCGCCGTGGCCGTGCTCGACGGCGTCGAACGGCGTCGCGAGGCCCGGGTGCGGGTTCCGCAGGCGGGCGAGGTAGGTCAGGCGCGGCTTGACGGCCAGCTCCGCGAGGAGCGCGTAGTTCCGCGGGCTCGTCTTGCTCCGGCTCACGGCGCTGCCGGCGTTGCGGAGGTCGCCGAACACGATGGCGTCGGCCGGGCACGCCTGCTGGCAGGCCGTGACGACCTCGCCGTCTTCAAGGGGGCGGTCCTCGATGTGCGCGTACTGCTGCGCCTGGCGGATCCGCTGGACGCAGAACGTGCACTTCTCCATCACGCCGCGGTAGCGGACCGTGACGTACGGGTTCGACTGCATCTGGACCTCCGTCGGGAGCGTCTTGGTCCAGTTGTAGAAGTTGTACCGGCGGACCTTGTAGGGGCAGTTGTTGGCGCAGTACCGGGTCCCGATGCACCGGTTGTACGTCATCTCGTTGAGCCCGTCCGGCGAGTGCGCGGTCGCGTTGACCGGGCAAACCTGCTCGCACGGCGCGTTCTCGCAGTGGACACACATCATCGGCTGCGGGACCATGCCCGGGTCCGACTCGTCGGCGCCGACGTAGTAGCGGTCGAGGCGGAGCCAGTGCATCTCGCGGCCGCGTGCGACCTGGTCCTTGCCCACGACCGGCACGTTGTTCTCGGCCTGACAGGCGACGACGCACGCGTTGCACCCGGTGCACGCGTTGAGGTCGACCGTCATGCCCCACTGGTTCTCGGAGTAGAGCCAGTCGCCGATGGCGGGGTCCTCGGAGGCCGCGTTGTCGTCGCCCCAGAGCGGGTCGAAGTTTTCCCAGGGCGTGTCCTCGACGTAGTGGTCCTCGATCTTGGCGAAGGCCGGGTCCGCGAGGTACTCCTCGACGGTCGCCGAGCGGACGATGGCCCGGCCCTCCATCTGGCCGTGGTCCTGCGTGCTCGCCAGGAGGTAGTCGTCGGCGACCTCCTCGATGTCGACGCCCGGGAGGACGGCGGTGTTGGCGAGCGACCGGCACCGCTCGACGCGGGCCGAGGGCGCTCCGGAGGAGAGCTCGGCGCCGACGAACGCCGAGATCGTCCCGGCGCGGTACACGTCGGTGTCGACGCTGCCCGGCCGGAGCCACCGGTTGATCCGCCCGAACACGTTCATGTCCTCGATCTCCCGGTCGGTCGCGAGGTCGCGGCCGTAGCCGAGGAACGCCGTGATCGAGTCGTCGGGGTGGCCCGGCTGGACCCATACGGGCAGTTCGACGGGCGTCCCGGCGGCGGTCGTGATGCGGATGACGCGGGCGTAGTTCTTCCCGGCGTCGAGGGCCGTGCCCTCGAACTGGTCGTCGTGGTCCTCGTCGAAGCGGGTCTCCGCGTCGAGCCCGAGCCGGACGGCCGTGCGAGGCGAGATGAGGGCGGCGGGGTCCCAGGTCAGCTTCGTGACCGGGTGCGGCGCCTCCTGCATCCACGACACGTTCGAGAACGCGCCGTCGTAGAGCGTCGGACTGAGGCGAGTGACGAGCTCGATGGCCCCCTCCGTCGGCGGCTCGAGGCCGGAGAGGTCGGCGGTGCCGCCGCCCGCCCCGATGGAAGCGAAGGCCGTGTCGGCGACGAACCCGTCGTGGAGGGCCGTCCGCCAGGCGGTCTCAAAGCCGCCGCCGAGCCGCTGGCGCCACGCCTGCCGGAGCAGGTCGTAGCCGGCGTTGTTGCGGCCGGTCGCGAGCGTGTTGAGGACCTCGAGGTCCGAGTGGGCGTCGGCGTAGAGCGGGGCGATGAGCGGCTGGACGACGGACAGCGTGCCGTCGTAGGCGCGGGCGTCGCCCCAGCTCTCGAGGTAGTGGGCGCTGGGGAGGTGCCACGTCGCGCGCTGGCCCGTCTCGTCGCGGTAGAGCCCGTGGTGGATCGAGACCGGGACGCTCGCGAGGGCCGCCTCGAACTGGAGCTCGGCCGGGAGGCTGTACACCGGGTTCGTGCCCAGCATCAGGAGCACGTCGACGTCGCCGGCCGCCATGTCGCGGACGAGTTCGACGAGTTGCGGGCCGACCGGCTCGACCGGCTCCGCGCCGGTGGCGAGGTACTCGACCACGCCGCCGCCGAACTGTCCGTTGAGGGCCGCGGCGAGCGCGTGGACCTGCGGCGGCTGCGTCGGGCCGGCGACGAAGGCGGCAGCCCCGCCCGCGGCCCGGACGTCCTGGACGATGGCGTCGATGAACGGCTGCATCTCGGCCGAGACCGAGGCGCGCGCGCCGGTCCCGACGCCCAGCCCCTGGGCGATCGCGGCGGCCACGAACGGGACCGCGCCGGCCTTCACGGCCTTTCGGTGGTCGGCCATCCCGCCCGTCATCGTCATCGTCGACTCGATGGCGTAGAGCCGCGACATCGAGCCGCGCTCGTCGACGCGGCGGGAGGCGGCGTACTGGCGGTTGTTCCAGACCGTGTTCGGGTCCTCGGCGCCGAGGAAGTCGGCGTCGAGGGAGACGATCACGTCCGCCTCGGCGAAGCGGTAGAGCGGGCGGGCCGGCTGGCCGAGCGCCTGCTGCGTGCCGAGCGCCTGGTAGTCGTCGAGGTGGGCGCCGAGCGTGATCCAGCGGGCGCCGGGGTAGGCCGCCTCGAACCGGGCGCGGAGCGCGTCGGCCGTCGGCGAGGCCGAGGGCTCGGCGAGGACGGCGACGGAGAGCTCGCCGGCGCGGAGGCGGAGGCGGCTGGCCTCGGCCACGAACGCGCCCCAGTCGGCGCGGGCGGGCGCGGCCTCGCCGCGCGTCCAGACGTGGCGGCTCCGGTCCGGGTCGTAGAGCTGGAGGACGGAGGCCTGCGCGAAGATGTCGGTCGAGCCGCCGGAGACCGGGTGCTCGGGGTTGCCCTCGACCTTCGTCGGCCGGCCCTCGTGGCTCTGCACGAGGAGCGCGCGCCCGACGCCGCCGAGCGTCATCGACGTGGCGTAGTAGTTGGGCACGCCCGGGACCACGTCCTCGGGCTTGCGGGCGTAGGGCAGAATCGTCTCGACGGGCCGGCGGCAGCCGGTCATGCCGGCGAGCGCGGCGCTGGCGCCCATGACCTTGAGGAACGACCGGCGGCTGGTGCCCGCGTCGGCCTCGGTCACGGGGTCGAGGAACTCGCGGGAGGCGTCGGCGGCGGGCTGGCCGGGGCGGCTGCGCCAGGTGGGCGCCTGGCCCGCGGCGGCCTGGGCGTCTTCGTCGACCGCGCGGTCTGCGGCACTCAGGACGTCGAGCTCGATCATTGGGGTGAGTTCAGTGTTCGGAGTTCAGGGTTCGGAGTCCGGGGTCGTTCGAGCGGAAACGCTGAACGCCGAACTCCCAACTCCGCACTAGTAATGGCAGGCCGAGCAGTTCTGGGGGGGCTTGATCCCCTCCCGCTCGATTCGCTCTCGGTTCTGCTGGATGTCGGCCTCGGTCATCTGCTCGAGGTAGCCCATCTGGGTCACGAGCGCCGGGTCGCGGAGGTGGTCCTCCGGCTGACGGTGGCACTCGAGGCACCAGCCCATCGACAGCGGCTCGGCCTGGTAGACGACCTCCATCTGGTCGATCCGCCCGTGGCAGCTCTCGCACCCGACGCCGACGTTGACGTGGGCGGCGTGGCTGAACTGGGCGTAGTCCGGGACGTGGTGGATCTTGACCCACTCGATCGGGACGCCCGTGGCCCAGCTCTCGCGGACCGGCAGAAGCGCGGCCGACTCGGTCTTGACGACGCCGTGGCAGTTCATGCACGTCTGCGTCGGGGGCACGTTGGCGTGCGGGCTCTGCTCGACGTGGTTGTGGCAGTACCGGCAGTCCATCCCGAGCTGGCCGGCGTGGAGCGCGTGGCTGTACGGGACCGGCTGCTCCGGCGCGTACCCGACCTCATAAAACTCGGGCGAGAGGTAGTACCAGACGAACGCGACGAGGAGGAGTCCACCGCCGAGCGCTCCGAACAGAGTCACCGTCGGGAGCGCGTTGGCGCGACGCGGGAAAAGCTGAGGCATGACCGCTGGGTGAGGAGGCCCCGACGACAACGAGCAGAGGGGCGCTCGCGAAAGTAGATCGACGGGGAGAGGGGCCCGGCGAAGATAGGTCGAAAGGCCGGCCTGGAAGGCCAGGAACGGCCTTTCCGGCGCTCAGGATCGCCCTCACGCTCCCGATCGCCGGACGGCCCATCTCCGTCCGCTCCCCAAGGATAGCCACACTCGCCGGACGTTTCAGGCCGAACGGAGAGCGGCCCGCCTCGTCCGCCGCGCGAACCGGGCGGAGAGCCCGACGGCGGCGGTCGCCAGCCCGAGCGTGAGCCCCCACCACAGCCCGGGCGCCCCCAGGCCCATCCCGAGGCCGAGCGTCCCGCCCACCGTCAGACCGACGCCCCAGTACGAGAACGCCGCGATGAGCATCGGCACGCGGGTGTCTTTGAGGCCGCGGAGCGCGCCCGCGACGGACGCCTGGACGCCGTCGAACAACTGGAACACGGCGGCCACGCCGAGGAGCCCCGCGGCGAGGGCGGCCACCTCGGGCTGCGGGGCGCGCCCGGCGTAGATCCAGATCACGGCCTCGGGCTTCAGCCAAAACAGAAGCGCGGAGCACGTCATGAACGCCGCTCCGAGCGCGGTCGCGGTCCACCCCGCCCGCCGAGCGCCGTCGGGGTCGCCCTTCCCAGCCGCCTGCCCCACGCGGATCGCGCCGGCCATCCCGATCCCGAGAGGCACCATGAACGCGACGCTCGCGGCGTTGAGCGCGATCTGGTGGGCCGCCAGCGCCACCTCGTAGTTCGGCAGGCGGCCGACGAGGAGCGTCGCCGCAGCGAAGATGCCGGACTCGAGCCCGAACCCGACGCCGATCGGCCACCCGAGGCGGAACAGGGCGCCGAGCGCTTCGGGATCCGGCCGCCGGAGCCCGACGAACACGCGGAACCGCGCGAGCGCGCCGGTCCGCACGATCGCGGCGAGGGCGACGAACATGAGCGTCGTCGTGATCGCCGAGCTCCACCCGGTCCCGACGACGCCCAGCTCGGGCAGCCCCCACGCCCCGAACATCAGCCCGTAGTTGAGCACGGCGTTGGCAGCCACGCCGACGAGCGTGACGGCGAGGACGGGCCGCGGCCGGGCGTCGCCCTCGCAGAGCCCGCGGAGGGCCGTGAACCACAGGTTCGGGACGAACCCCCAGCGCATCGCGTCGAGGTAGTCGCCCGCGAGCGCGGCCGTGTCGGGCGCTTGACCGGTCGCGAGGAGCAGGTCCTCTGAGAACCCGAGGCCGACGGTCAGCGGGACGCCCAGGATCAGCGCGAGCCACAGGCCCTGGCGAGCCCCGCGCGCGGCGGCCTCGGTGTCGCCGGCGCCGACGGCCTGCGCGACGGTCGGCTGGACGGCCACGAGCACGCCGACGCAGATGAGCGCGAGCGTGAAATACGTCGTCGAGCCGAGCACGATGGCCGCGAGGGCTTCGGTCCCCAGCCGGCCGACCATCACGACGTCCACGAAGCCCATCGACATCTGGGCCAGTTGGACGAGGACGATGGGGACGGCGAGCGCGAGCGTGGCACGGACCTCGACGCCAAGCGCCGGGCCGCCGGGCGACAAGGCGGACATGGGCGGTCGGGGGACGGGCGCCCAAGCTACCGGCCACGGGCCCCCGGCTCCCGTTCATACCGGGGGATTCGCCATTAACCACATCCTGACTGGCGGCCCGGCCTGGGCGCCCTATACTCAGCCCCGATGCACCCCGCACCCGTCACCCCCCGCACCACGGCCGCGGCCGTCGACGTCTCGGTCGTGATCGTGACGTACAACGTGCGGGAGTTCTTGGAGCAGGCGCTCCGCTCGGTCGAGCGTGCCAGCGCCGGCCTCGAGGTCGAGACGTGGGTGGTCGACAACGACTCGGCCGACGGGTCGGTCGAGATGGTCCGCGAACGGTTCCCCGACGTCCGGCTCGTCGCGAACGAGGAGAACGTCGGGTTCGCGACGGCCAACAACCAAGCCATCCGCGAGGCCGCCGGGCGCTACGTCCTCGTCCTCAACCCCGACACGATTCTCCAGGAGGACACGCTCCGCCGGCTCGTCGCCTTCATGGACGCGCACCCGGACGCCGGGGCCGTGGGCTGCCGCATCCTCAACCCCGACGGGACGTTCGCGCCCGAGAGCCGCCGGGCCTTCCCGACGCCGGCCGTCGCGTTCTACCGCATCGCGGGCCTGAGCAAGCTGTTCCCCCAGAGCCCGACGTTCGGCCGCTACAACCTCACGTACCTCCCGGTCGACGAGGTCTGCGAGGTCGACGCCCTCAGCGGTTCGTGCATGATGGTCCGGAAGGACGCGGTCCTCCCGGGGCAAGGGGACAGGGGGCATGAGGCCGGCCGCGGAGACGGCGCCGCGTCCCCCACTCCTCATCTCCCATCCCCGCAGGTCGCGGGGCTGCTGGACGAGGACTTCTTCATGTACGGGGAGGACCTCGACTGGTGCTACCGGATCCAGCAGGCGGGCTGGCGGATCTACTACACGCCGGACACGCAGATCGTCCACTACAAGGGCGAGAGCACGAAGAAGGGCGACCTCCGGTACGTCCTGCTCTTCTACGGGGCGATGCTCCGGTTCGTGGAGAAGCACGTGGCGCAGCAGGAGGGCGCGGGCGTGCTGGACCGGCTCGCCTCGGGCCTGCTCGCAGTGGGGCTGCGGCTCGGGATCGTGGCGCGGGCCGCGATCGCGGCGCTGGGGCGGATCGGGCGGACGGTGGCCGCGCCGGCGACCGACGCCGCCCTCGCGTGGGTCGGGCTCGGGGCGACGGCGCTCGCCTGGAGCCGCGTCGACGGGTTCGCCTTCGAGGCCGGCTACTACGGGCTCGTGCTGCCGGCCTACGCCGTCGCGCTCGTCGCCGCCATCGGGCTGGCGGGCGGGTACCGGCGGGCCGGGCGGGCGCTCCGGCCGGTGCTGGCCGGCGCCGGGTTGGCGGGCCTCGCCGTGGCCGCTCTCTCCTACTTTGTCCCCACGCTCGCCTTCAGCCGCGCGGTCGTCGGGCTCGGGCTTGTGGTCGCGGCGGCCCTCCTGCTGGCCCGGCGGATCGGGCGGCGGGCGGCGCGGCGCGTCCCGCGCTCGGCACTCCTCGTGGGCGCCGGCGCCGAGGCCGAGCGGCTCCAGCGGCTCCTCGACGAGCACGTCCGCGGGAGCGCCGTGCTCGGCTACGTCGCCGAGGCGGACGAGGACGGCGTGGCCCTCCCCCGCCTCGGACGGCCCCGCCAGCTCCGTGACCTCGCCCGCCTCCACGGCGCCGACGACGTCGTGTTCGCAGCCGACAGCCTGACCAACACGGCCATCCTCGACGGGATGCGCGCGCTCCGCGACCTCCCGGTCCAGCTCAAGATCCTGGCCTCCGGCCGCGATCGGATCATCGGGAAGGCGTCCGTCGAGGACTACGCGGCTCCGCTCCAGGCCGCCGAGCGGACCGTCGCCCCGCTCCGTCCGGCGTGGACGCGCCGCGTCGTCGAGGTCCCGGTGGCCTCGGCCGTCCTCTTGCTGAGCCCCGCGCTCCGATTGGCCGCCCGGTTCCGCCCGACCCCTCGGCTCCGTCGGCTCGCCGCGATGGCCACCCGGATGCCGGGAGTTCTCGCCGGCCACCTCGCGCTCGTCGGCTACGACGCCGCCGGGACGCATCCCCCGCCCGCGTGGGGCCTGTTGCCGGGCGTCGTCTCGGTCCTCGACACGCGCGCCGCGCGGCCCCAAACGATCGCCGAGGCCCACCGGGCGTACTGGTTCTACGCGCGCCACCAGTCGACGTGGCTCGACGTCGAGATCCTCCTCCGCGCGCTGTGGGCGGCCGGGGAGGCCACCGACCGCGGACGACGGACGCCGGCGTAGGCCCGCGCGTCCGAACCGGGGCTCTCCGCCTCGGCACCGAGGCGGGCGGAGCCGAGCCGCACGGGGCGGCGAACCTCCGGCGCGGGAGGCGGTACCTTGCGGCATGGCCCACCTCCTCGACTTCGAGAAGCCCCTCGCCGACCTCGAGGCCAAGCTCGCCGAGCTCCGCGCCTTCGAGGCCGAGGACGGCTCCGTCGACCTCTCGGCGCAGGTCGCCGCGCTCGAGACGCGCGTCGACACGCTCCGCCAGTCGATCTACCGCGGGCTCACGCGGTGGCAGCGCGTCCAGCTCGCGCGCCACCCCGAGCGGCCCTACACGCTCGACTACATCGGCTCGCTGACCGCCGGGTTCATGGAACTCCACGGCGACCGGCTCTTCGCCGACGACCAGGCGCTCGTCGGCGGCCCCGCCACCTTCCGCGGCTCCCGCTTCGGCTCGGCCGACCGGACCGTCATGGTCCTCGGCCACCAGAAGGGCCGCGATACGAAGCAGCGGAAGGAACGGCGGTTCGGGATGCCCAACCCCGAGGGCTACCGGAAGGCCCAGCGGCTCATGGAGATGGCGGCCAAGTTCGGCAAGCCCGTCATCACATTTCTCGACACGCCGGGCGCGTACCCGGGGCTCGAGGCCGAGGAGCGCGGGCAGGCCGAGGCCATCGCCCGCAACCTCCTCGTGATGGCCCGGCTGCCGGTCCCGATCGTCGTCGTCGTCATCGGCGAGGGCGCGTCCGGCGGCGCCCTGGGCATCGGCGTGGGCGACCGCGTGCTGATGCTCGAGAACGCGTGGTACTCGGTGATCTCGCCCGAGTCGTGCTCCTCGATCCTCTGGCGCTCGTGGGACCACAAGGAGGACGCGGCGCGGGCGCTCAAGCTCACGGCGCCGGACCTCATCGAGCACGGCGTGATCGACGAGATCATCCCGGAGCCCGTCGGCGGCGCCCACCGGAATCCGCAGGCCACGTTCGAAGCGGCCGGCACGGCCATCGCCGCCCACCTCGACGCGCTGTCCGAGCTCCCCACCGACGAGCTGCTGGCGGGGCGCCTCGCCAAGTTCGACGCGATGGGAGCCTTCCGGGAGGGATGACCGGGTGACGGAGAGCACGCTGGACTGCGGGGGCACCCCATGACCCGATCGCCCGATCGCCCGATCCTCCACTTCACCCATCGCCACCGCGTCCGGTACCGCGAGTGCGACCCGATGGGGGTCGTGTACCACGCCCACGTCCTCGACTGGTTCGAGGCGGCGCGGACCGAGGCGCTCCGGGCAGCGGGCCTCCCCTACCGCGAGCTCGAGGAGAACGGCGTGATCATGCCCGTCGTGGACCTCGAGGTCAAGTACCACGCGAGCGTCCGCTACGACGACCTCGTAGAGGTCGAGGCCGCGTTCCCGAGTTTGGGCGTGCGCCTCCCCGTCGACTACCGCGTCCGCGTCGCGGGCGACGACGCCGTCCGGATCTCGGGCCGCGTGACGCTCTGCTTCGTCGACTCCGAGCGCGGCCGGCCGATCCCGCCCCCGACGCTCGTCCGCGAGACGTTCGCCCGCGCGGAGGGCGAGGAGCGCGCCGCGTCGTGAGCCGCGCGCTGTGGCAGAAGCTGGGCTACAAACCGGGCACGGTCGCCGTGGCCGACGAGGCACCGGAGCGCTACCGGTCCCTCCTCGCCGGCCTGCCCGGCGGCGTCACGTTCGGGACGCTCGACGACCGGCCCACGCTCGTCCACCACTTCACGACCGAGGCGGCCGGCCTCGACGCGCGGCTGGCCGTCTTCGCCGACGCCATCGCGCGCAACGGGGCGATCTGGGTGTCGTGGCCAAAGAAGGGGTCCGGCGTCGCGAGCACGGTGACCGGCGACGTCGTCCGCGGCGCCGCCTTCCCGCTCGGGCTCGTCGACGTCAAGGTCTGCGCCGTCGACGACACGTGGACGGCGACCAAGCTGGTGATCCGGAAGGAACTCCGGTAGCGAGCGAGGATCCCCGGCGGCGCGTCCGGGTTGCTCGCCTCCGCCCTCCCCTCCGCCGATGCCTCTCTCCCGCCGCCAGTTCGTCGCCCGGACCGCCGCTGCGACCGCCGCGCTCCCGTTCGTCTCCCCGCTGGCGGCGTCCGCCTCGGTGGCCTCGCCGAGCCGCTGGCCGAGGCGGGCCGAGTTCACGCCCATCCGCCGCGGCGTCGGCGCGTTCACGGACCGGGGCGGGACGATCGGGTACCTCCAGTCCGACGCCGCGCTCGTCGCCGTCGACACGCAGTTCCCCGAGTCCGCGGAGGCGTTCCTCACGGGCCTCCGCGACGGGTCCGACCGCGGGCTCGACCTCCTCGTCAACACGCACCACCACGGCGACCACACGGCGGGCAACCTCGTGCTGGCGCCGGTCGCCGAGCAACACGCGGCGCACGAGGCCGTCCCCGGCCTCCAGCGGGCCTCGGCCAGCCAGAGCGGGAGCCTCGACGCCCAGCGCTACGCCGACGCGACGTTCCGCGAGACGTGGAGCGCCGGCCTCGGCGACGAGACGCTCGCGCTCTACTACTTCGGGCCGGCCCACACCTGTGGCGACGCGGTCGTCCACTTCCAGAACGCCGACGTCGTCCACATGGGCGACCTCGTGTTCAACCGTCGCCAGCCGTACATCGACCGCGGGGCCGGCGCCTCCATCGAGAACTGGGGGACGCTCCTCGAGACGGTCCACGGCCGGTTCTCCGACGAGACGGTGTTCGTCTTCGGACACGCCGGCGACGGCTACCCGGTCATCGGCGATCGGTCGGACCTCCTGGTGATGCGCGACTTCCTCGCCGCGCTCCGCGAGACGATCGTCCCGCGCGCCGCCGACGGGGCGACCGCGGCCGACCTCGAAGCGACGGTGATCCCCGGCTTCGAAGCATGGGGCCCGACGCCCGCCCGCGTGATCGAGCCCGTCATCGCCGAGTTCGTCCGGTCCTAGTCCATGCTGCCTCTCCCCGACGCCGTCGCCAGTGACCTCGACGCGCTTCTCGACCGCGCCCTCGCCGAGGACGTCGGCCGGGGCGACGTGACGACGGAGGCGACGATCCCTGCGGGCACAAAGGCCACCGCTCACGCCCTCCTGAAGGAAGACGGCGTCGTCGCCGGGCTGGCCGTCGCCGAGCGCGTCTTTTCGCGCGTCGACCCCGACCTCACCGTCTCGTGGACGGCGAAGGACGGCGACCGGCTCGAGGCCGGGACCGTGTTCGGAACGGTCACGGGCCGCGCCCGGTCGATCCTCGTGGCCGAGCGGCTCGCCCTCAACCTGATGCAGCGGATGGGCGGGATCGCGACGGCGGCGGCTCGGATGGCCGAGGCGGCGACGCCGGCCGTGGTCCTCGACACCCGAAAGACCGCGCCGGGCCTCCGTGCGCTCGACAAGTGGGCCGTCGCGCTCGGCGGCGCGCAGAACCACCGCGCCGGGCTGTACGACATGGTCCTCGTCAAGGACAACCACATCGCCGCGGCCGGCGGCGTCCGCGCCGCCATCGACGCCGTCGGCAGGTACCTCATCGAGACCGACTACGACCTGAACGTCGAAGTCGAGGCGCGGACGCTCGACGAACTCGGCGAGGTGCTGGCGGCCGTCGACGCCGGCGCCCGGGTCGACCGCGTGCTCCTCGACAACATGGCGCGGCGGACCGACGACGGCCTCGACGTGTCGATGCTGGAGGAGGCCGTCCGCCGCGTCGGCGGGCGGATCGAGACGGAGGCCTCGGGCAACGTGACGCTGGAGACCGTCGGGCGGATCGGCCAGACGGGCGTCGACTACATCTCGTCGGGCGCGCTGACGCACTCGGTGACGGCGCTCGACGTGTCTTTGAAGGTCGGCCTCGACCTGGAGTGACGGAACGGGGCCGCACACGAACGGCACATGCCGCGGCGTACACTCCGACCATGCGCGCCTGCCTCGCCTCCCTCCTCGTCCTCACAGCCGGGCTGGCCCCCGCGACCGCTCAGCCCGTCCTCGCCCCCGGTCCCGCCGACCTCGTCCCCGAGGCGGCCCGCCTCGGGGACGACGCGCCCGGCCTCACGTGGGTGTGGAGCCCGGAGCCCCGCTGGCTCGACCCCGCCGACGCGAACCGCCGCTACTTCGACGGCGGCCTCGACTACGGCGCCAACTTCGTGTTCTCGACCGTCCCGGACGCCGAGGTGCCCCCAGTCACGATCGTGTTCGACCCCGCGACGCCCTCGACGGCCCGCGTCTTCTCCTACCGCCACGGGCTGGCCGACGCCGGCATCGGGCGGTTCGACGGGGCGGCCTATGACGTGTCGGACCCAGAGAACCCGCGGCGCCTCAACGTCGGGTTTCTCGAGGACAGCCAGACGAGCCAGCAGGATCGGACGTGGAACCCGGACGGCTCGCCGTTCGGCGCGCACGAGTACCTGATCGTCTTCGCCAGCGACTACGACCCGAAGGCGGAGACGTACGCGGGCGAGACGGCCTACGATCTCGACACGTACTACGGGCTCGCCGCCCGCGTCCGCGACGGACACGCGCTGTTCGAAACCGTCGCTGAGATGCGGTTCACGCCCGCCCCGCTCCGCGACGTCGCCGCCGCGGCCGTCGCCAACGGCGTGGCCGACGCCGTGTGGACGGCCGCGACCTACACGGGCGGCACCGACGTCCGCGCCGTGGTCGATGGCACCGTGCTCGCCACGGCCGATCCGTCGTCGGGCCGCGTCCGCGTGACCGGCCTCGACCCGGACCGGACCGTCGACCTCGCCATCCAGCTCCACGGGCCCGACGGGCTCATCGCCGAGCGGTCGATCCCCATCCAGGCGCGTGTCTCGGAGGGCGTGGCGGCGTTCTCGGCCCTCGATCCGGGACGGGCCCGGTCGTCGACCTACGGCGACACGTGGGGCTACGTGGCCGCGGACGGAACGGAGTACGCCCTGCTGGCGGTCCGCGACGGCGGGCTGTCGGTGATCGACGTAAGCGCGGCTCCGGGGGCGGCGCCCGTCGAGGTGGCCTACGTGCCCGCCCCGCCTCAGGCGACCGACACGAAGGACGTCAAGGTGTACGGCCACCACGCCTACGTGGTCAACGAGACGGGGCCGATCCAGATCGTCGACCTCAGCGACCCGACGGCCCCGGTCGAGGTCGGCCGCCTCGACGTCCAACCGGGCGTGACCGACGGCGGGTCGCACAACGTGCTCGTGGCCGAGGACCACCTGTGGGTGATCGGCGGGCGCTTCCAGGGCAACCCCGGCCTCCGTGTCTACGCCCTCACCGACCCGGCGAGCCCCGCCCTCGTCGACGCGTTCCGCCCCGACCACTGGCCGACGCCCTACTACCACGACTTCGAGGTCCGCGACGGGCGCGGCTACGGCTCGGCGATCTACAGCGGCGGCGGCGTCGACGTGCTCGACGTGTCCGACCCGACCGACGTCCGCCTCCTCACGTCGTTCTCGTACCCCGGCGCGGGCGTCCACAACACGTGCTCGACCGAGAACGGCCGGACGCTCTACGTCGGCGACGAGATCGGCACGAGCGGCAACTGGATCCGGATCTTCGACGTGGCCGACCTCGACGACGTCGAGCTGGTGGGCGAGGTCGTCGTCGACCCCAACGCCGTCGTCCACAACTGCTACGTCCGCGGCGACCGGCTCTACGTCGCCCACTACACCGAAGGCCTCCGGGTGTTCGACGTCTCGGACCCTCACGCACCGACCGAAGTGGCCTACCTCGACACGTTCCTCGAGCCGGGCTACGGCTTCCGCGGGGCGTGGACGGCCTACCCGTACCTGCCGTCGGGGAAGGTGCTCGTGTCCGACATGCAGACCGGCCTGTGGGTCGTCGCGCTCGAGGACGCCGCCGTCGCCGCAGAGCCCGCGTCGGCAGGGCCGACGGCGCTCCGCGTCTGGCCGAACCCGACGACCGGCGCGGCGACGCTGGCCTACGACCTCTTCGCGCCCGCCGAGGCGGACGTGGTCGTGCTCGACGTGCTCGGGCGGGAGGTCGCCCGCGTCCGTGAGACCGGCCGGGCCGGGACGAACCGCCTCTCCCTCGGCCTCGGCGACGCGCCGGCCGGGGTCTACGCCGTCCGTCTGACGGTCGCGGGTCGCGTTCGGGGCACCACGACCCTCACCGTCGCGCGGTAACGCCTAGACGTGCCGGGTCTTCCGGACGGGTGGGGCCTGGCGGCTCGGCAGCGCGGCCGGGTCGACGACCTCGAAGCGGACCCGGTGCGTCCCGCGCGAGCGCATGGCCAGCCGGTCGGCGGCGGCGCCGGAGAGGTCGAGTTGGCGCCCCCGGATAAACGGACCGCGGTCATTCACGCGGACGAGGACGCGGCGGTCGTTGTGCGTCGAGGTCACGCGGAGGAGCGTCCCGAACGGGAGCGACCGGTGGGCGGCCGTCAGCGCGCCGTGGTTGTAGCGCTCGCCGTTGGCGGTGCGGTTGCCGTGGAGCGAGGCGGCGTAGTAGCTCGCCACGCCGGTCCGGGCCGCGCGGCGGCTCTCGGCGCGCGCGCCACCCGGGACGATGGGGTCGGCCTGCTGGGCCACGCCGGGGAGCGCGAGGGCGGCGAGGGCCGCCAGAATCAGGAGTCGCGTCACACAGGAAGCGGGGGGGTGAGACAGGGCGAACGGGGCCTTCCGGGTCCCCATCCGCGGGCGTGTTCTCAGCGAGGTTAGAGCGCGGCATAACGGCGTCCTACTCGCAAGTCGAGTATCGCCGACTCTTGGAGGTCCCTCCACCGCCCCTCGACGGGACCCCCACTGTTCCTCCACAAACGGCTGGGACCGGGCCTGGAGGCAGCCCGTCTATCTTTCCGCTCCCTCCCATCACTGCGGTGCTCTCGCTCCTCGTCATCCTCGCCGCCAGCTACCTCCTCGGCGCCGTCCCGTTCAGCCTCGTCGTCGGGCGGATGATGGGCGTCGACCTCCGGAGGCACGGGAGCGGCAACGCGGGGGCCACGAACGCGCTCCGCGTGCTCGGCAAGGGGCCGGGCCTCCTCGTGTTCCTGCTCGACTTCGGGAAGGGGCTGGCGGCGGTCGCCCTCCTGTCGCAGATCCGTGTCGGCGGCGAGTCGCTCGTCGGGCTGCTCGGCTCGCGGCCGGAGCTCGCGGCGGCGTGGGCGGCGACGCTCGCGGGGACGGCGGCCATGGTCGGCCACGTGGTCACGGTCTGGGGCCGCCTGTTCTTCGGGTCGTGGAAGGGCGGGAAGGGCGTGGCGACCGGCGCCGGAATGCTGACCGGGCTGGCCCCGCTCCCGGTCGGGCTCGCGCTCCTCGTGTTCGTCGGCGTCCTCGCGGCGACGCGCTACGTCTCGCTCGGCTCGATCCTCGCCGCGCTGTCGCTCCCGCTGTCGCTCCTCGCGCTCCACTTCGGGTTCGGGTGGGAGAGCCCGCCGCCGGTCTGGATTTTCGCGACGGTCGTCCCGGCGTTCATCCTGTGGACGCACCGGGCCAACGTCCGCCGGCTCCTCGACGGGACCGAGTCGCGCATCGGCTCGAAGGCCGGCTGACCCCGCTCCCCGGACGGCGTCGCGCCGGTCCGGCTGGGCGCCGAGGCGGGAAGAGGGTAAAAAATGAGGCGCGTCAAGCGGCGCGGAAACAACGGCCTCGATCCCGAGGGGGATTCGCCCTCTCATCCGCGGCACACGAAACCGAGGTGGCCCGGGTTCGAGAGGGCCCATTCACCCCGTGCTCATGCGCCTCTCGTTCGTCGCCCTCGCCGCCCTCCTCCTCGCCCCGCTCGCCTCGGCCCAGTCGCAGTACGCCGACGGGGAGGGAACCTACCTCTCCCTCGGCCACCTCAAACTCTGGGGCGGGAACGGCGGCCTCTCCGGCGTCGAGTTCGGCGGCGAGATCGGCCGGCGGTTGGGGGACGGCGTCGACGTCGGCTTGATCGGGTCGTACGGAACGTACGGCCTCCGCAGCGACGAGTACGGCACGACGGGCTGGAGCGCCGGGGTCACGGCCGGGCTCACGCGCCCCGCCCCGCTCGGGACCGTCGCCCGCCTCCAGGGCCTCGTGGCGTACGGCAGCGTCGACGGGACCTACCCGGAGGCGGACGCGCCCGACCTGCGGTTCGACCGCTCGTCTCTCACGGGCGACGTCTCGGCCACGCTCGGCAAGGAGATCCCCATCATCGGGTCAGTCCGGCTCCAGCCCGCGGTCGGCCTCTACGGCCGCGCCGTCGGGACGGTGGACATCGGCGCGGACGACTCGTTCGAGCAGCGGCCGGGACCGCGTCTCGACGCAGGGCTCCAGTTCGAGCTCCCGGTTCGGTTCCGCCTGTTTGGCACCGACGCGGCCCTCGTGACGGGCATCCGTCGATCGCTGGTCCCGGGCGAGGTGTCTGCGCGCTCCGCCATCCCGATGGTCGGGCTCCGCATCAACTTCTGATAACGGATATATGGAGAGGTCCACCGGAGAGAAGAGGCATAAAAAGGTGCCTAGCGAGGGGGCCAGTTTGCCGGTACCCTCCGGCTCCTCATCCGCCCGGACTGTATCGACGCATCGCTACGCCCTTCCTTTCCCGCGTACTGATGCGTTCCGATCTCCGGGCTTTCGTGGTCCTCTCCGCCCTGCTGGCCGCGTCCGCCAGCGCCCAGCCCGCCGACGCCGACCGCCTTGGGCTTTACGCCGTCGTCGGCTCGGCCGCGCCCGCCCAGTCCCTCTTCCGCGGGCCTGCCGACCCGGTCCTCACGCTCGGCTACCGCGTCTCCGACGCCGTCCACGTCCAACTCGGCGCGCGGCTCGACACGGACCGGGTGCAGATCGGCGGCGACTTGCCCGGGATACGCCGTGAAGTCCCGGACCCCATCGACGCGGACGTCGAGAGCCGGACGCGGGCGCTGGCCGGCTCGGCCGGCGTGACGATGCCGCTCGGGCGTGCCGAGGTCCGCACGCAGGTGAGCCTGGGGGTCGACGTGCTCGACCGGACGGTGACGTCGTACACGTACGGGGCAGGGCCGGACGCACCGGTCGGCGTGCCGAAGACCACGGAGACCGCCGAGGCCTCGTCCACGTACCTGCACGCCGGAGTCAGCAGCCTCGTCACGCTTCCGATCCAGAGGAAGGGCGGTCGGCTCGCGCTTGGCGTCGGGCTCGCCGTCCTCATGACCGAGCGGATGCGCGGCACGATCGGCACGCCGCCGGCCTCCGGGATGGCCTTCCTCTCCGTCCCCGCGAGCCTCGAGGCGGGCCCGGTCCGCCTGACGGTCGACGCGCGAGCCGGGATCGCCCGTCGGCTGGAGGAGGGAGACGCGCTCTCCGAACGGTGGTCGCCGGTGACCGCGATCAGCGCGCGCGTCGAGATCTGAGCCATCCCCCCCGCCTCGGCGCCGAGGCGGGGACCCTCGGGTCTAGCTCGCGGCCTGGCTGGCAATCGGGACGACCGTCTCGGCGACCGTCTCGGCAATGATCCGTTGGCCCTCGGGCGTCGGGTGGACGCCGTCGGCCTGGTTGAGCCGGGCGACGCCGGCCACGCCGTCGAGCAGGAATGGGATGAAGGCCGCGTCGTGGGCCTCGGCAACGGCCGGGAAGACGGCGCGGAACCGCTCGGTGTAGTCCTCGCCGTAGTTCGGGAGGGCCTCCATGCCGGCCACGACGAGGCGGGCGCCCGGCGCGGCCTTCTCGACGGCGTCGAGGATCGCGTCGAGATTTTCGCGCGTGGCGGCCGGGTCGACGCCGCGGAGTCCGTCGTTGGCTCCGAGGGCGAGGACGAACACGTCGGGCGTGGTCTGGCGGAGGGCCCACGCGATCCGCCCGCGACCGCCCGCTGAGGTCTCGCCGCTTACGCCCGCATTGACGACGCGGACCGGTACGCCCGCCTCCTCCAACCGCGCGCCCACGAGCGCGGGGTAGGCGAGGTCGGGACTGGCGAGGCCGTAGCCGGCCGTGAGGCTGTCGCCGAAGAACAGGATCGTGACGGCCTCCTCGTCCGCGTCGTCGGCCGCCTCCGCGAACGGCGTGTCGGGCGTCGAGGGCGACTCGGGCGTGGCGGTCGAGAACGGCTCGACCGACTCCGGCCGCTCCGGGCCCGGGTCGGGCTCGACCTCCTGGCAGCCGGTGAACAAAACGAGAGCGGAGAGCATCAAGACGGTGCGCATGGCGTCGGTCGCATTTTCCAGAGACACCGGGTCCGGCGGAGGGCGGTTCCTGACCCGGCCGCTCTTGGTGAACCCTTCCGCGGGCTCCCCGTACGGGCGGCGCCGGATCGTCCGTTGGACCAACCAATCAGCCCCCTCCGCCCGTGGACGGCCCCGTCCTCTCCGCTCACGCCCTCTCCAAGACGTTCACGAATGCCGGCCGGTCGCTGACCGTCCTCGACGACGTGTCGTTCAGCGTCCCCGCCGGCGCGACGTGCGCCATCGTCGGGCCGTCCGGGAGTGGCAAGACGACGCTCCTCGGCCTGTGCGCCGGCCTCGACCGGCCGACGTCGGGCACGGTCCGCCTCGCCGGCGTCGACCTCGGCCCGCTCGACGAGGACGCCCGCGCCGCGCTCCGGTCCGAGGCCGTCGGGTTCGTGTTCCAGGGCTTCCGCCTGCTCCCGACGCTGACGGCGGCGGAGAACGTGGCGATCCCGCTCGAGCTCCGCGGCGAGCGCGGCGCCCACCAGTCGGCGCTGGAGTTGCTCGACCGCGTCGGACTCGCCGACCGCTCCGGCCACTACCCGACGCAGCTCTCGGGCGGCGAGCAGCAGCGCGTGGCGCTCGCCCGGGCCTTCGCCGGCCGCCCCCGCCTCCTCTTCGCCGACGAGCCGACGGGAAACCTCGACGCCGAAACGGGCGCCCGCGTCGAGGCCCTCCTGTTCGACCTCAACCGCGAGGCTGGAACCGCGCTCGTCGTCGTCACCCACGACCCGGAGCTGGCGGCGCGGTGCGAGCGGACGATCACCCTCCGCGCTGGCCGGGTCGTCGAGGACACGGGCCCCAGCCCCGCCCGCCTCGGCGCCGAGGCCGAAGAGGTGGGCGCCGAGGCGGAGACCGCCCGCGACACCGTCTGAGCACCATCGGCGTTTGCTCCTTGTCATCCTGAGGAGCAAAGCGACGAAGGATCTCACTCGAGCCGCCCCGGCACATCGATGGGAGAACCGATCGAGTCCGACGAGATCCTTCGCTCCGCTCAGGATGACACGGGTTTGAGGCCGGCGACCACACGTCCTCTCAGCCCCTCCCACACTCCTCCTCTCCAGCCCGATGGCCCTCTCCCCCGTCCGATTCGCCTGGCAGGACAGCCGCGGGATGCGGCGGCGGCTCGTGCTGTACGTCTCGGCGATGGCCCTCGGCGTGGCCGCCCTCGTCGCGATCCGGTCGTTCGGGATCAACCTCGAGCGGGCGGTCGAGGAGCAGTCCCGCGAGGTGTTCGGGTCGGACCTGGAGGTCCGGCGCGGGGCGGCGTTCTCGGATACGACGGAGGCGCTCATCGACTCGATCCGGACGGAGACCGAGGCGGCCGTGGTCCGCGAGGTCTCGTTCCCGTCGATGGCCCGCTTCCCGCAGTCGGCGGGGGGCGAGGGGCGGACGCGACTCGTCCAGATCCGCGCGCTCGACGGGCCGTACCCGCTCTACGGCCGCGTCGAGACGACGCCCGCCGACGCCGGCCGCCTCATCGGCCGCGACACGACGGGCGCGCTCGTCGACGGCACGCTCCTGCTCCAGATGGAGGCCGCCGTCGGCGACTCGGTCGCGGTCGGAGACCGGAGCTACCCCATCGTCGGGCAGGTCGACGGCGTGCCGGGGCAGACCGACATCGCCGGGCTCGTCGGGCCGCGCGTCTACCTCCCGCTGGCGAACGTTGACTCGACGCTCCTCGGCTTCGGCAGCCGCGTGCGGTACTCGACGGCGTTCCGCTTCGAGGACGAGGCCGCCGGCCTCGACGCCGCGCTGCCCCGCCTCGACGCCGCCGACGTGCGGTACGAGACGGCCGGCGAGGAGCAGGAGGAGGTGTCGGAAGCGTCGGGCTACCTCACGCGGTTCCTGTCGCTCGTGGGCTTCGTGGCGCTGCTGCTGGGCGGGATCGGCGTGGCGTCGTCGGTGAGCGTCTACGTGAGTGAGAAGGCCGAGACCGTCGCGACGCTCCGGTGCCTCGGCGTGTCGTCGCGCCGCGTGCTGGCGGCCTACGCGCTGCAGGCGCTGGCCCTCGGGTTCGTCGGCGCCGCGCTCGGCGCCCTCCTCGGGATCGGCGTGCAGCGGCTGCTGCCGGAGGTGTTCGCGAGCTTCCTGCCGGTCGACGTCGACAACGCGATCGCGCTGCGCGCCATCTTGGAAGGGATCGGCGTGGGGCTGGGGACCGCGCTCCTGTTCGCGCTCTTGCCGCTCGTCGGCGTCCGCCGCGTGCCGCCGTTGCGGGCGCTCCGCGAGGACGCCCGGGCGAGCGGGTTCGACCCGCTCCGGTGGCTCCTCGGCGCGCTCCTCGTGGCCGCCGTTGGCGGGTTCGCGTACCTCCAGACACAGAGCTGGGTCGGCGCGGCGGCGTTCGTCGGGGGGACGGCCGCCGTGTTCGCCCTCCTCGCGCTCGCGGCCACGCTCGTCCGGGCCGTCGTCCGCCGCGTCGTCCGCCCCGGCCTGCCGTGGGCGTGGCGGCAGGGGTTGTCGAACCTCCACGCGCCGGGCAACCAGACGCTCGTCCTCCTCTTGACGATGGGCCTCGGTGTCTTCCTCGTCCTCGCGCTCGGCCTCGTCCAGCGGTCGATCCTCGAACAGGTCGCGCTCCCGTCCCAGGAGGCCGGCGCGCCCGACGTGGTGCTGTTCGACGTGCAGCCGACGCAGGTCGACAGCCTCCGTGGGATCGTCGAGTCACAGGGCCTGCCGGTCGTCGACGAGGTCCCGCTCGTGTCGATGCGGATCGCCGCGCTCAACGGCGTGGCGGTCGACACCCTCAGCGAACGGGCCGACAGCTCGTTCGCGGGGACGGACGGCGGGCCGGAGCGGTGGGCGCTCCGCCGCGAGTACCGCTCGACCTACCGGTCCGAGACCGTCGACTCGGAGACCGTCGTCGCCGGCACCTTCGTGGGGACCGCCGGGGCGGACGACGCCGTGGTCCCGGTTTCGCTGGAGTCCGAGCTCGCGCTCGACCTCGCCGTCGGCGTCGGCGACCGGATCACGTGGGACGTGAGCGGGGCCGAGATCGAGACCGAGATCACGAGCCTCCGCGAGGTCGACTGGGCGCGCGTCTCGCCCAACTTTTTCGCCGTCTTCCCGGCCGGCCCGCTCGACGAGGCGCCGCAGACGTCGATCCTCCTCGTCCGCGCCGGCTCGCCGGAGGCCTCAGCGCGGCTCCAGTCGGCGGCGGTCGAGGCGTTCCCGAACGTGTCGGCCGTCGACGTCCGCCTCGTGCTGGCGCTCATCGACCGCGTGTTGGGGCGCGTCGCGTTCGTCCTCCGGTTCATGGCCCTGTTCGCCGTGGCGACCGGCCTGGTGGTGCTGGCGGGCGCCGTCCGCGTGGCGCTCGCGCAGCGGACGCGCGAGGCCGTCGTGCTACGGACGCTCGGCGCCAGCCGCGCGCAGGTCCGGCGGATCCTGGTGGCCGAGTACGCCCTCCTCGGCGTCCTCGCCGCGCTGACGGGCGGCCTGCTCGCCGTCGCCGGGGCGTGGGGGCTGGCCCGCTTCGCGTTCCAGATCCCGTTCGCGCCCGACGTAACGTGGCTCTTGTGGGCGTTGCTGGTAGTCCCGCTCCAGACGGTCGCCGTCGGTCTCGCGGGCAGCCGCGGTGCGCTCCGCCAGCCGCCGCTGGCGGTGCTGAGAGCGGAGGGCTAAGCACGGGAGGCTTTCGTGCCCCTACCCGGTGGCGACGTTTCAGGGCTCGGGGACATGTTGGGGGCCGCCTTCCCCCTCGCGCCCGATGCCGCGAGTGTACCAAGACGACGTCGCCCGCCTCCTCCGCCGACGCGGATGGGCCAAAGGAGCGGCGGGCAACGACGGTCGGTTCATCGAGTGTCTCAAGTACCTCGGCGTGACGCGGCGCGACGGGACGACGAATACGGACCTCGTCCGCAACGGCCAGGAGGTCGGCGGCGCGCTCGCCAGCCTGGGGCGCGGGGAGATCAAGGCCGAGGCGACCGACCTGATCCGCACCTTGCGGCTCCCGGACTGACCCGCCTCGGTCCCTCCGTCGAGACACCGAGGCGGGCGGGGTCGGCTCAATAGGCCTCGACGTGGACGCCCGCGACGGCCCGACCGCTCGGGTCGGCGGACGACTCGAAGGACGCGTCCCAGGCGAGGGCCTCCGGCGTCGAGCACGCGACGGACTTGCCGCTGGGGACGGTCCGCGCGCAGGCGTCGTGGGGGTAGTGCTCCTCGAAGATCGTCCGGTAGAGGTAGCCCTCCTTCGTGTCCGGCGTGTGGATCGGGAAGCGGAACGCGGCGCTCGCCATCTGCTCGTCGCTCACCTCGCGCTCGGCCCAGTCCTTCAGCGAGTCGATCCACGAGTAGCCGACGCCGTCGGAGAACTGCTCCTTCTGGCGCCACGCGACGGACGCCGGGAGCATGTCCTCGAACGCCTCGCGGAGGATGTGTTTTTCCATTTTGCCCTCGCTCGGGCGCTTCGCCTCGGGGTTCAGGCGCATGGCGACGTCCATGAACCGCTGGTCCAAAAACGGGACGCGCGCCTCGACGCCCCACGCGGCCATCGCCTTGTTCGCGCGGAGGCAATCGAACAGGTGGAGCCGGTCGAGCTTGCGGACGGTCTCCTCGTGGAACTGCTGGGCGTCGGGCGCCTTGTGGAAGTAGAGGTAGCCGCCGAAGATCTCGTCGGCCCCCTCGCCCGAGAGCACCATCTTGATGCCCATGGCCTTGATCCGCCGCGCCATGAGGTACATCGGCGTCGCCGCGCGGATCGTCGTGACGTCGTAGGTCTCGAGGTGACGGATCACGGAGGGCACGGCGTCGATCCCCTCCTCGACCGTGAAGTGGAGCGTGTGGTGCTCCGTCCCGATGTACGCGGCGACCTCCTGGGCGGCCTTGAGGTCCGGGCTGCCTTCGAGGCCGATGGCGAACGAGTGGAGGTGGGGCCACCACGCCTCCTGCTGGTCGTCGGCCTCGACGCGCTTGTGGGAGTACTTCTGCGCGAGCGCCGCCGTGATCGAGGAGTCCAGCCCGCCGGACAGGAGCACGCCGTACGGCACGTCGGTCATGAGCTGGCGCTTGACGGCCGCGTCGAGCGCCTCGCGGACGGCCTCGGGCGCGGCGCCGTTGTCCTTGACGGGCTCGTACTCCATCCAGTCCCGCGTGTAGTAGCGGACGGGCTCGCCGACTCTGCTGTCGAGGACGTGGCCCGGAGGGAACGTCTCGATCTGCTTGCAGACCGGCACGAGCGCCTTCATCTCGGACGCCACGTACAGCGTCCCGTGCTCGTCGCGACCGGTGTAGAGCGGCATCACGCCCATCGGGTCGCGCGCGATGAGGTACCGGTCCTGCTCCGCGTCGTAGAGGACGAAGGCGAAGATGCCGACGAGCGTGTCGAGGAAATCGGCCCCGTGCTCCTGGTACAGGGCGAGGATGACCTCGCAGTCGGAGTCGGTCTGGAACTCGAAGGGCTCCGACAGCCCGGCCCGCAACTCGCGGTGGTTGTAGATCTCGCCGTTGACCGCGAGGGCGTGCGTGCCCGCCGGGTTGAGGAGCGGCTGCGCCCCGTGGATCACGTCGACGATGGCGAGCCGCTCATGCGCGAGCACGGCCTTGTCGGTGGCGTAGACGCCGGACCAGTCGGGGCCGCGGTGGCGCTGGAGGCCGCTCAGGCGGACGGCCGTCTGGCGCGCGGCGGCGGGGTCAGTGGCGAGGTCGAGGAGTCCGAGGATGGAGCACATGGGTCCGGGGGTGGAGATCGGGCGGGGCGGGCAAAAAAAAGCGGCCCCTCCTGAAGTGGAGGGGCCGCTCGGGTCGGTGTGTGGGGTCTGCCTTAGACCAACGCACGCCGGCACTCGCGCCTCCTCCAGGAGACGGGATTGCGATTGGCGTTGTTGAGAATCCGGGTCAAGGCAGGGCGCCGGTCGGTTGCCTTCACGATATCGCCAGAATCGGCGACGGGTCAAGGGGCGACGGGCTTTTCCCCTGGAGCCGTTGTCCCCCACCAGTTGGCCGGGGCGGCCACTCGGCCCATGTGCCCAGTCCGAGACGGGGAAGCGACGTTTCGAACGTCCGATTGTGAATCCGACGGCTTCGTGACACGAATCCCACATCTTCCCGTAGGATAGGGCAAGGGAAGCCGCCGCACGACGTCCATCTGCGCAGCGGCACCTGGGGCGCGGGGGCCGTGGTGGGACCCCGCGCCCCGCCCTTTGGGGCGGCCCCGGCGGTCGGCAGACGCCGCGCCGGGGCCCGCCACAAAGGGATTGGGGCCCGAGCCAACGGCCGCGAGTCGCCCCGCCTCGGCACCGAGGCAGAGGGAGTCGGCCACGGCTCGCTCCACGTCGAAGGGCACGCCGGGCTGTCGATATCTTCCGGGCCTCCCCCGGACCCCGCCCCGTGTACCTCAGCCGGCTCGACCTCCACGGCTTCAAGAGCTTCGCCCAGAAGACGTCCGTGGACTTCTCCCCCGGCGTCACGGCCATCGTGGGGCCCAACGGGTGCGGCAAGTCGAACGTGATCGACGCCGTGCGGTGGGTCCTCGGCGAGCAGCGGTCGCGGCTTCTGCGGAGCGAGTCGATGGCCGGCGTCATCTTCAACGGGTCGTCGGGGAAGAAGCCGCTCGGGATGGCTGAGGTCTCGCTGACGGTCGAGAACACGCGCGGCGTCCTCCCCACGGAGTATTCGGAGGTCACAGTCACGCGCCGGCTCTACCGCAACGGCGACTCGGAGTACCTCCTCAACGGGACGGTCTGCCGGCTCCGGGACATCCTCGACCTGTTCATGGACACCGGGATGGGCGCCGGGGCCTACTCCGTCATCGAGCTGTCGATGGTCGAGGACATCCTCTCGGAGCAGGCCGACGACCGCCGCCGGCTGTTCGAGGAGGCCGCGGGCGTGACGAAGTACAAGCGCCGCCGCGCGCAGGCCCTCCGCAAGCTCGACTCGACGCAGGCCGACCTGACCCGCCTCGACGACATCATCGAGGAGGTCGACAAGCAGGTCCGGTCGCTGTCGCGCCAGGCCCAGAAGGCCGCGCGGCACGAACGACTGGCGACGCGCCTCCGCCGGCTCGAACTGGCCCTCGCGGCGCACGACGTGACGCGGCTCCAGGACGAGCGCGACCGGCTTGAGGCCGCGGTCCAGGAAAAGGGCACCGAGGCGGAGGGACTCGGGGCGAAGGTGGCCGCGGGCGAGGCCCAGATCGAGGGCGCGCGGACGGCGCTCGTGGGGCTCGAACAAGACATGGCGAAGGCCGCCCGCGCGCTCCAGACGCACGCCGAGACGGTCCAGAAGCTGGAGGCCGAGATCCGCCTCGGCGACGAGCGCCAGTCGGCCGGGCGGCGGGCCCTCGAGCGGATCGCGCGCGAGCGCGACGCCGACGCGGTCCGCGCGGCCGACGCGGAGCGGGACGAGGCCGAGGCCGCCCAGCGGATCGAGACGGCCGAGGCCGCGCTCGCCGAGCGCGACGCGGCGCTCCTCGTGGCGGAGGGGGAGCGGACGGAGGCGCGCGACGCGGCGGAAACGGCCCGACAGAACGCGCAGTCGGCGCGGGCGACGGCGGCAGAGGCGACCGGGGCGCTCCGCGACGCCGAGCGGGCCGTGGAGCGTGCCCGCGACCGCCGCGCGTTTCTGGAGCAGGACGCCGAGCGTGTCGCCGCCGAGCGCCAGCAGCTCGCCGACGCGCCGGAAGCCAAGACCGATCGTGCGCCGCTCAACGATGCCGAGTCTGCCCTCGACGCGGCCAACACAACGCTGACGCGAGCCGTCGAGGCCCGAGACGCCGCGCGCGCCGCGTTCGAGGCCGCCGACGCCGACCGGCAGCACGCCCGCGCCGCCGCCCAGGCCGCGAAGGCGGAGGCCGACCTCCTCCAGGCGCTCGTCGAGGCCGGCCCGGGGGGCGACGGCGCCGTCGCGTTCCTCGTCGCGCATCCCGATGTCGAAGCGCCTCTCCTGGCCGAGGTTGTCGGGGCGAAGGAAGCGGACCGGCTCGCACTCGACGCGGCGCTCGGCGCGTGGTCGCAGGCCCTCGTCGTCCCGGACGAGGACGCCGCCGACGCCGCCATCGGCCGGCTGCGGGCGGCGGATCAAGGACGGGCGACGTTTCTCGTCCTCTCGCGCGTCGGCAAATCGCAGACGGAGCGATCGCCGGTGCCGCCGGGCGCGACGCCCGCACTTGACCTCGCCCGCGCCGACGAACGGTACACGCCGCTGCTCCAGGCGCTCCTCGGCAACACGTTTGTGGTCGAGTCCATGGTCAAGGCTAGGTCGCTGCGCGACGCCTACCCCGTCGCCCGGTTCGTGACGCGCGAGGGCGCGTGGACCGACGCGAGCGGCGCCGTCCACGGCGGGAGCCCGACCCCCTCGGACGCCGCCGGGCGGATGGGCGTCCGCGAACGGCAGGCCGAGGCGGCCGACGTGCTCGACGCCGCCGAGCGCGCCCGGGAGGCCGCCGAGCAAACCGCCGAGGCGGCCCGAGCCGACCGCGACGAGGCCGAGACGGCCCGCCGTCAGGCGGAGTCAGACCGCGATCGGGCGCGCGACGCGCGGGACAAGGCCCGCGACGCCGTCACCCGTGCCGAGGCCGCCGCGCAGGCCCAGGAGGCCCAGTCCGCCCGCCTCGGCGCCCGTGCGGAGGAGATCCGTCAACAGATCGCCGCCCTCCCCGAGACGGAGGCCTTGGAGGACGCTGTCGCCGCGCGCCAACTCGAAGCGTCCGACGCCCACGCGCGACAGGCCATGGCCGACGCCGCGCTCGACGACGCGCAGAAAGCCCGCCAGTCCGCCGAGGCCGCGTGGAGCGACGCCCGACTCGCACACGCCCGGTCGCAGTCGGCGGCCCAGGCCGCCCGTGAGGCCCGCGACCGCGCCGCGCAGACGCGCGCCGACATCGCCCGCCGCCAGGCCGACCGCGACGCCGAGGCGGGGCGGGTCCGCGCCGAGATCGCTGAGGCGGCCGGCTCTGCCGAGGCGGTCACGCAACAGCTCGACGCCGAGCGCCGCAAGACGGACGACCTCCAGCAGCGCGCGTCCGACGCCGAGACGGCCGTCCTCGAAGGCCGGGCGCGCATCGCCGACGCCGAGCGCGCGCTCCGCGAGATCCGCCAGGCCCGGGAGGCCGCCGCGACGGCCCGCGCCGACGCCGAGCGCCGCCTCGCCGAGGTCTCGACCCGCCAGGAGACGACGCTCGAACGGCTCGACGAGGAGCACGGCGCCGACCTCGACGAGGCCAACGCCGAGCTCGACCGGCTCCAGGCCGAGGAGTCGTTCCGGCCCGAGACGGCCCGCGCCGAGATCCCCGACCTCCGCCAGAAGATCCGAGCGCTCGGCGCCGTCAACGCGCTCGCGCTCGAGAGCTACGAGACCGAGCAGGAGCGCCTGAGCTTCCTCCAGGAGCAGCGTGCCGACCTCGCCTCGGCGGAATCCTCGCTCCTCGAGACGATCCGCGAGATCAACGAGACGGCCCGCCAGCGCTTCGACGAGACGTTCACGCAGGTCCGCGCGGCGTTCCAGAAGATCTTCTCGGACCTCTTCGGCGGCGACGCCTCGGCCGACGTGGCCCTCGACGGCGACGACCCGCTGGAAGCGCCGGTCACCATCACGGCCCGGCCGAAGGGCAAGCGGCCCGTCTCGCTGACCCAGCTCTCGGGCGGCGAGAAGACGCTCACGGCCACGGCGCTCCTCTTCGCCATCTACCTCGTCAAGCCGAGCCCGTTCTGCATCCTCGACGAGGTCGACGCCCCGCTCGACGACGCGAACGTGGGCCGGTTCATGCGCCTCATCCGGTCGTTCGCCGACTCGACGCAGTTCATCCTCGTCACCCACAACAAGCTGACGATGGAGGCCGCCGACCGGATGTACGGCGTGACGATGCCGACGCCGGGCATCAGCCGGCTCGTCGGCGTCCGGTTCGACGAGGCGGAGGGCGCCGCCGTCGAGGCCGAGCCGGCGTAGCCCCTCCGCCTCGACGCCGAGGCGGAGGGAGCCGGCATGTCCCGGCGCGCGGGGGCGCATGCCGTTGTGCCCTTGAAGCGTCGTTTGCAGCGCGCCACCTTCGGCGCACTCGCGCTCCGCTCCGATATGCCGAACGTCGTGCTCCTCCTCGCCGCACTGGCATTCGCCGGGTGCGACGTCTTCGAGTCGAGCGAACCGGTCGCATTCACACGGATTGCCCTCCCCGCCCGCCCGGTGCTCGTCAACGGGACGACCGTGGTCCGAGGAGACTACCAGCTCAGCGCCTTCACGCGATCGGTGAACGACAGCCTGATCTCGGTCCCGACCATCGACTTCGACCGCCAGACGGTCCTGGGGGTGTTTTATGGGGGATCGTTCCACGCGGGCTGCCGCGGAAACGTGGAGACCATCGAGGGCATCCGGTTGGCGGGCGACGCGCTCATCGTCGAGGTCGGCCCGCTACCGGACCTGGGTCCGTGCCGGGCCATCGTGTATCCGTCCGACATGGTCGTGGTCAACGCGCGGGCCACGTCGGTGCGGTTCGTCGGGGCGGTCCCGCAGTAGAGCACGGGAACGGCCCGGTGGGGCTCCGGCGTAGCTTGGCCGTCTCCCCCCGACCGCTATGCCCGACGCGCTCGACTCGACCGCCGAGGCCCTCTCCCGACGGCTCCTCGCCACGGCCCCCGCCGACCGGCCCCGCACGGCGCTCGACGTGGACGGCCTGCCGGCGCCGGTCGCCCACCTGCTCCGCGCCCGGCTCGCCCTCGCCGTCGACGACGCGGCCCCGCGGGCGTCCGAGTGGATCGGTGGGAGCGACGTCGAGGCGGCGGCGGCCGACTGGCGCGAGGCGGCCACGCGGGCCGTCCGCTTCCCCGCCACCGTTTGGGCCGACGCCGTCCGCCAGGCCGTTCGCCTCGCCCTGGCCCACCTCGTCCGCCCCGCCGCGACGCTCGCCGACGCCGCGTTCGAGGGCGAGACCGGGCCGCTGCCGATCGGGGTCGCGCTCGACCGGGCCCGCGCGTTCGGCCCGTATCCGTACCTCCCGCAGATCGCCGCTCGTTACGCCGAGCGGAAGGGGGTCGAGGCGCTCGGGCGCGACGAGTTCGCCGGACTCCTCCAACGGATCGACCGCCGGATGGTCTCGACGTTCGGCCCGGCCGACTGGATGACGCTCCTCGGGCCGCTCGTCGCGCTCGTTGGCCCCGTCGGCTCGCCGCCGGGGACGATCCCGACGGGCCTGCTCCGTCCGCTCTTCGAGGCCCGCGGCGCCGACAGCCTCGCCGACGTGCTCGACGGGATCGACGCGGTCACGGCCGACGAGCTCCGCGCCCGCCTCGGCGCCACGCTCACGCCCGACGAGCCGGACCCCACGCCCGAAGCGCGGGTTGAGGACCCGACCGCCGGGACGCCCGAGCCGTCGGCCCCGCAGCCCTCGGCTCCCCCGTCTGCCCTCCCCGCCGACACGGCGGAGGCCGACGAGCCACCCGATCTCGAGTCCGAGTCGGCCCCCACCACGGAGGCCGCCGCGAGCGAGCCCCCCGACTCGCCTTCGGCGGCCGGGGAAACCGGCACTCTCGAATCGTCGAGCGAGTCGCAGCGCGCCATCGCCACGGCGCCACCGGACCTTCACGCCCCGCCCTTGCCGCCCGTCGCGGACGGCGTCCGCCCGCCTGCGATCGGCTCGAGGTATCAGTCACCGGAGTACGACGAGGCCCACGACTCCGAGGTGCTCGGCCCCGCCCGGCCCGCCGCACCACCGCCCGGACCGGAGCCCGATGAGCCGGAGGGCGAGGACGGGATGGACGAGGTCCGCGACGTCATCGCTGCGCCGAGGGAAGACCCGCGCGCGCCCGACGTCCCGGTGCTGGACCTCCCCGACGAGACCCACGAGGCGGACGCGGAAGTCTCGGATGACCTGCCACCCGTCCTCGCCGACGAGCCCCCCGCCCCGACGACGGCCGAGGCGCACGAGGGTGACGAGGAGCCGTTGTGGATGCGGATCGCCCGGCGCCAAGCCGAGCCGGCAGCCGGGGCCCGGGATGCCGAGGAGCCTCCTGCCGAAGACAGCGCGCCCGACGACGAGCCGCTCTGGAAACGGTTCGCCGCCTCAGAGCTCGCCCAGAAGCTCCCGACCCCACCCCGCGATCTGGCCTCGTCCGGAGACCTCGACGACGTGCCCAGCAGCCCCACGCTCGACGCCCTCGAAGCCCGCGTCCTCGGCCCCGGCGCCCGTGACCGCCGTGCCTGGTACGTCGAGGAGCTGTTCGAGGGATCGCCGGGCGCCTACCACCGGACGCTCGACCGGATCGACCGGGCCGCCAGCTACTCCGAGGCCACCCACATCGTCTCCGCCGACATCTTCCGCGCGCACCACGTCAACCCGTACACCGACAGCGCGGTGGCCTTCATCGACGCGCTGCAGGTCCAGTTCGACGTGCGCCGCTAGCGGGTCAGGCCGCCTCGGCACGCCGACGGACGGCCTCGGCGAGGTCCTCGGGCTCGACGAGCCCGTCCGCGGGGAGCACGCCGTCGCGGACGAGGTCGAGGAGGCCGGCGCGCGTGAACTCGGTCGGCACGGCGAGCACGGTGAGCCCGGCCGCGACGGCGGCCCGCGCGCCCGTCGGCGAATCCTCGATGGCGAGGGACCGGGCGGGGTCGGCGCCGACGTGTCCGAGCGCGAGCTCGTAGCCGCACGGGTCGGGCTTGTGCGCCTCCACGTCGTCGGACGTGACGACGGTGTCGAACGCGTCGCCGAGGCCGAGGGCGTCGAGGACGGGCCAGGCGTTGGCCCGGTCGGTCGTCGTCACGATCGCGGTGGCGTGAGCCATCCGGTGGGCCGTCTCGACGACCGCGAGCGCGGCGGGCAGCGCGTGGCGGCGCACGAGGTCGGGGTCGCGGAGCATCCCGCGATAGCGTCCCAGCCGGAGGGTCACGAACGACTTCCACGGCTCGACCGAGGGATCGTGCGCCCGGGCGGCCTCCGCCAGGTCGAAGTGGTCGAGGAGGCCGGCGGCGATCGTCTCCCGTCCGCCCCCGATGTAGGGGACGTAGGCCGCCTCGACGTCGGCCGGATCGATGTCCGGGCGGAGCTGGTGAGCGGCCCAACCGTAGGACTGGCCCTTCAGCGACTCGGTGTCGGCGAGCGTCCCGTCGAGGTCGAAGGCGAGGAGGTCGAGCACGGGCTAGCTCGCGCGGGGCGGGACGGCGTGGCGCGTCTCGCCGGCCCCGTGGACGACGAACTTCTGCGTCGTCAGCGCCTCCAGCCCCATCGGGCCGAACGCGTGGAGCTTCGTCGTCGAGATGCCGATCTCCGCGCCCAGCCCGAGCTCGCCGCCGTCGGAGAACCGCGACGACGCGTTGACGAGCACGACCGACGCGTCCACCTCGCGGACCCACCGGCGGGCCGCGGCCACGCTCTCGGTCGCGATGACCTCAGTGTGCTGCGAGCCGTACGTCGCCACGTGGTCGAGCGCGGCGTCGAGCCCGTCGACCACCCGGACGGCGATGATCGGCGCGAGGAACTCCGCCTCGTAGTCCGCCTCGGTGGCCTCGGGGACCGACTCGCCGAGGATCCGGCGCGTGGCGGCGTCCCCACGGAGCTCAGCGTCGTGGGCGGCCAGCTCGCGGTGGGCGCGCGGGAGGAAGTCGGCGGCGACGGCCTCGTGGACGAGGAGCGTTTCGAGCGCGTTGCAGACGCCGGGCCGCGAGAGCTTCCCGTCGAGGAGGAGGTCGAGCGCCACGTCGAGGTCGGCCGTCTCGTCCACGAACAGGTGGCAGACGCCCTTGTAGTGCTTGATGACTGGCACGCGGCTGTGCTCGTCGACGAACCGGATGAGGCCCTCGCCACCGCGCGGGATGACGAGGTCGAGGTGCTCGCTCATCCGGATGAGGTCTTTGATCGCCTCGCGGTCCGTTGTCGGGACGAGGGTGACCGCGGCGGGGTCGCCCCCCTCCCCTTCCAGCGCCTCGTGGAGCGCCGCCGCGACGGCCCGATTCGAGTGGACCGCCTCCGAGCCGCCCCGTAGGACGACCGCGTTGCCGGCCTTAAAGCAGAGTCCCGCCGCGTCGGAGGTCACGTTCGGCCGGGCCTCGTAGATCATGGCGATCACGCCGAGCGGCACGCGCATCCGCCCGACCTCGATGCCGCTCGGCCGCCGCCGCGTTTCGGCCATCTCACCCACGGGATCCGCGAACGACGCGACCTCGCGGAGCGCATCCGCCATCCTCGCAATCCGCTCGGGCGTGAGCGTGAGCCGGTCCGTCATCGCCTCCGACAGGCCGCGCTCGGCGGCGCCGTCGAGGTCGCGCTGGTTGGCCTCGAGGATGGCGGCCTCGTGCGCTTCGAGGGCGTCGGCCATCGCCCGAAGCGCTCGGTTCTTGGCGTCGGTCGAGAGCGTGGCGACCTGCCGGGACGCCCGCTTGCAGGCGACGACGAGGTCTTCGAGCGTGGCGGTCGGGATCTCAGCCATCGGGATCGGGAGTCTCAAGGAGCGCAAGATCGTCACGATGGACGACGGCCGAGGGGCCGGCGTAGCCGAGGACCGCTTCCAGCTCCCCGCTCTGCCGTCCGCGGACGCGCACCAGCTCGTGAGCTGCGTACCGGACGATCCCCCGCGCGAGCACCCGGCCCGCCTCGTCGGCCACCTCGACCGGCTCGCCGCGGCCGAAGTCGCCGGCGACAGCCACGACGCCGGGCGCCAGCAGCGACGCGCCGCGGCGGCAGACGGCGTCGGCCGCGCCCGCGTCGACCACGAGCCGGCCGGCGACTGGCGTCGCGTGCAAGAGCCAGTGCTTTTTCGCGGGGAGCGGCGGGTCGAGCGCCCGAAACAGCGTCCCGTGGAGCGCCCCCTCCGCGAGCGCGCCGAGGCGGGCCGCGTCGGTGCCGTTGACGAGGACCGTGTCGATCCCGCGCGAGGTCGCCTTCTCGGCGGCCTGGAGCTTCGTCCGCATCCCACCCGTTCCGGCGTCGGTCCCCGCCCCGCCCGCGAACGCGTGGACGCCCGCGTCGACCCGGTCCACGACGGGCACGAGGCGGGCGCTGCCGGTCGTCCGCGGGTCGGCGTCGAACAGGCCGTCGACGTCGGTCAGGATCACGAGGAGGTCCGCCTCGGCGAGCACGGCGACGTGGGCGGCGAGGTTGTCGTTGTCGCCGACCTTGAGTTCGTCGACCGCCACCGTGTCGTTCTCATTGACGACCGGGACGACCCCGCGACCGAGCAGCTCGGCGAGCGTGTTCCGCGCGTTGAGGAAGCGGTCGCGGTGGACGAGGTCGTCGTGCGTGAGGAGGACCTGCGCGGTGGGCGCGTCCAGAAATCGCCCCCAGTGGCCCATCAGCCGGGGCTGGCCGACGGCCGCGAGCGCCTGCTTCTCGGGGATCGTCCGCGGCCGGCCCCCGCCCAGGGCGGCGCGTCCCGCCGCGACGGCGCCCGACGACACGACGACGACCTCCCGCCCGGCCGCCCGACTCTCGACCACGAACCGCGCGATGGCACCGAGATGGACGTCGCTGGGCACGCCGTCCGGCGCCACGAGCGCGCTCCCCACCTTCACCACGGCGCGCGACCAGGGGCGGAGCGGGGTCGATGTAGAATCCATAGGATCGCAGTGGCCTGTCAAACGACGTAGGGGCACACCGGCGGCGTGCCCCTACGAGTCCACCGAGGCGGGCGCGCTAGCCCTCGATCCCGAGCGCGGCGCGGAGGACCTGTTCCTGCACGGCGGCGTGGACCTTGGCCGAGCCCGCGGCGGGCGAGGCCGCCGCCGGCCGGCCGGCGTACGTCACGCGGTGCGAGCAGTCACCGTGGAGGTCTTCGCGGAGCGCGTCGAGGCGGGGCTGGACGAACGTCCAGGCGCCCATGTTGGCCGGCTCCTCCTGGAGCCACACCACGGGCTTGCCCTCGAAGCGCGCCAGCTCCTCGCGGACGTCGTCCTCGGGGAACGGGTAGAACTGCTCCAGCCGCGCGACGGCCACCGACGACGGGCGGTCGAGCGCCTCGCGTGCCTTGAGCGCGTCGTACACGACCTTGCCCGAGCAGATCACGAGGCGGTCCGCCTCGGGCGCCTCGGACGCGATGAACGGGCGGTAGGCGCCGTCGGCGAGCTCGTCAACCGACGTCACGGCCTCCGGGAGGCGGAGGAGCGACTTCGGCGTCATCACGATCAGCGGCTTCTTGGCGCCGCGCAGGACCTGCCGGCGGAGCGCGTGGAAATAGTTGGCCGGCGTCGAGTAGTTGGCCACGATGAGGTTGTCCTCGGCGCACGCCTGGAGGAACCGCTCGAGGCGGCCCGACGAGTGCTCCGGGCCCTGCCCTTCGTACCCGTGCGGGAGGAGCATCACGAGCGACGACGTCTGGCCCCACTTGGCCTCGGCTGCCGTAATGAACTGGTCGATCATGATCTGCGCCCCGTTGACGAAGTCACCGAACTGGGCCTCCCACAGCACCAGTGCCGACGGGTCGGCCACGGAGTAGCCGTACTCGAAGCCGAGCGCCGCGTACTCGGAGAGAAGCGAGTCGTAGACCTGGAACCGGGCTTGGCCGTCGCCGGGGCCGCCCGGCGTGAGGTGGTTGAGCGGGAGGTACCGGTGGCCGTCCTCCTGGTCGTAGAGGATCGCGTGGCGTTGGCTGAATGTGCCGCGCCCGGAGTCCTGGCCGCTAAGGCGGACCGGCGTGCCCTCGAGGAGCAGCGTCCCAAACGCGAGCGACTCGGCGAAGGCCCAGTCGATCGTGCCCTCCTCGAACTGCTGGCGGCGGCGGTCGACGACGAGCCGGGCCAGCTTCTTGTGGACCTGGAGGTTGTCGGGCATCGTGACGAGCCGCTCCATGACGTGCGTCAGCGCATCGCGGGGGGCGGCCGTCTCGACCGCGGCGTCCTCGGTTTCGATCGCTACGGCGACGGGCTGGCGGTCCTTGTTCTTCTCCGCGAGCTCCTTGGTCTCCTCGAACGCCCGGTCGAGGATCGACTTGAAGTCGTCCAGGATCTCTTCGGCCTGCTCCGGGGTGAGCTCGCCGCGGCGGAGGAGGAGCTCGAGGTACAGCTTCCGGACGCTCCGGTGCGCGCCGATGTCGGCGTACATGAGCGGCTGCGTGTAGGACGGCTCGTCGCCCTCATTGTGGCCGTACTTCCGGTAGCAGACGAGGTCGATCACCACGTCCTTGTTGAACACGTTCCGGTAGTCGAGCGCGAGGCGCGCGACGCGGACGGCCGCCTCGGGGTCGTCGCCGTTGACGTGGAAGATCGGGGCCTGGATCATCCGCGCGATGTCGGTCGCGTAGGCCGAGCTCCGCGAGTGCATCGGGAGCGTCGTGAACCCGATCTGGTTGTTCACCACGAGGTGGACCGTCCCGCCCGTCCGGTAGCCCTCGAGCTGCGACAGGTTGAGCGTCTCGGCGACCACGCCCTGCCCGGCGAACGCGGCGTCGCCGTGGACGAGGATCGGGAGCACCCGGTCGCGGAGCCGTTTTTCGGACGCGTCCGGGTTGTCCTCGACGATCCGCTGCTGCATGGCCCGCGCCATCCCCTCGACGACCGGGTTCACGGCCTCGAGGTGCGACGGGTTGGAGGCCAGCGTGAGCTGCGTTTCCGAGCCGTTGGGCGAGGTGTGCGTGCCGGTCTGGCCGAGGTGGTACTTCACGTCGCCCGAGCCGTGGACGGCGTCGGGGTCGACGGTCCCCTCGAACTCGCTGAAGACCTTATCGTAGGGCTTCCCGAGGATGTTCGTGAGGACGTTGAGCCGCCCGCGGTGGGCCATCCCGATCACGACGTCCTCGGTCTCCTGGTCGGCCGCGTCGGAGATGACGGCGTCGAGGAGCGGGATCATCGTCTCGGCGCCCTCGAGCGAGAACCGCTTGTGCCCGATGTACTTCGTGTGGATGAACTGCTCGAGGGCCTCGGCCTCGTTGAGCTTCTCGAAGATCCGCTTCTTCCGGGCCGTGTCGATGGGCTCGCGGAACTGCTGGGGCTCGATCCGCTCGATGAGCCAGCGCTTCTCCTCGGGCGAGGAGAGGTGCATGAACTCGCTCCCGACGTGGCCGGTGTAGGTGTCCCAGAGCGTGTCGAGGATGTCGCGGAGCGTCATCGAGTGGTTCCCCGCGAGGCCGCCGCCCGTCACGCCGGCCATGCCGCCGGTGAAGAACGTCCGGTCGAGGTCCCAGACCGTGAGGCCGTAGCTCGCCGGGTCGAGCTCGGTGTGATTGCGGGGCTCGTAGCCCAGCGGGTTCGTGTCGGCGAGGAGGTGGCCGCGGACGCGGTAGGCCCGGATGAGCTCGTAGACGCGGGCCTGCTTCTCGACCTTCGAGGCCTTGGCGCCCGAGCCGAGGGCGGCCTTGCCGAGCGCCGGCGTCGAGTCGGCCTTGCCGCGGAAGGGCGGGATGTGGAGGCCGAGGCTCTGGAAGACCTCCTCGTAGAAGCCCCTCCCACCCTGGAGGAGCGTGGCGATGACGTTGAGGAACTCGCCCGACTCCGCGCCCTGGATCACGCGGTGGTCGTAGGTGCTCGTCATGGTCATGACCGGCGAGAGCCCGAGGCGGGACAGCTCGGCCGGGTCCATCCCCTCGTACTCCGGCGGGTACCCGATCCCACCGACGGCGACGATCACGCTCTGGCCCGGCATCAGCCGCGGCACGGACATCTGCGTCCCGATGCCGCCGGGGTTCGTGAGCGTCGCCGTCGTCCCGGCGAAGTCGTCGAGCTGGAGCTTGCCGCCGAGGGCGCGCTTGACGACGTCGTTGTAGGCGCCGAGGAACTCGGCGAAGCTGAGGGCCTCGGCCTTCTTGATGTTCGGGACGAGGAGCTGGCGCTTGCCGCGCTTCTCGATGTCGATGGCGAGGCCGAACGACGTGCTCGCCGGGTCGATCCGCTCCGGCTCGCCGTCGTGCTCGCGGAAGGCGGCCTTCATGCTCGGCACGGCCTCCATGGCCCGCACGATGGCGTAGGCGATGAGGTGCGTGAACGTGACCTTGTCGCCGCCGACGCGCTGTTGGTGCCGGTTGATGAGCCGCCGGTTCTCGCTGAGCAGCTTGACGGCGATCTCTCGCACCGACGTGGCCGTCGGGATCGTGAGGCTGGCCTCCATGTTCTCCACGATCCGTGCGCCGACGCCCTTGATGGCGCTGGCCTCGGCGCCCTCGGGCAGCGAGATGTCGGGGGCCGCCAGCCGGGCGGGGAGCTCCACCGGTCCGGTCGGAGCGCCGTCCCCGCCGGCGGGCGCACCGTTCGACGTGCTCGGCCTCGGCGCCGAGGCGGGCGGGGTCGGGGCGGCGGGGGCCGGCGGCGTCGGGCGCGGCGCGGCCGCCGGGGCGCCGTCGCCGCTGGCCGGCGTCGCGGGCGTGGCGCCGTGACCGTCGGCCGGCTCGCCCGCGAGCATCCGCGCCTTCGTGTCTGAGTCCGACGCCTCGGCGCCGATCGAGGCGGAGTACGTCGGGCCCGGGTCGAAGTCGGCGAAGAACTCGCGCCAGCTCGCGCTGACGGACTCCGGGTTCTGCCGGTACTGGGCGTAGAGGTCCTCGACGTAGCCGCTGTTGAATCCGAACATGCTGGGCGGCCCGGTGGGCCGAAAAGGAGTGCGTAGGGCAGCGTTCGAAGGTACGCGCCGGCCCCGGCGACTGATTCCTGAAGACGCGGCGGAGGGCTCGAACGCGACGCGGGCCGCCTCTGGGAGACGGCCCGCGGTGGTGGGACCCGGCAGCGGCGGGGCGGAACGGTGGGTTAGCGGGCTGGCCTCACGTCACCCCCGCCCCTCTCGGTAGAGGGAGGCGTCGACCACCCCGGCCATCGCCGCCGTGTCGAGGCGGAGCTCGAGGAACTCCGCGACGCACTCGGCCTGCTTCCGCGGGCACGCCACCGTGGCGGCGTAGGGCACATCGAGCGCGGCCGCGCCGGACCGCGCCGCGACCCACGCCTTCGCCCGCTCGACGTGCTGCTGGAAGGGCCCCCGCAGCACGTCTGGGCTGACGGCCGGGCGCCCCAGCCGCTCCAGCATCCGTCCCTGGGAGCGGAGCACTTCGTCCAGGTCCCGCTCCATGAACAGGACTCTGTAGTCGGCCCCATCTGGCAGATGAGGGAGGAGGGGCGCGATCACCTTGACGGCATGCCCCTCTGCCTCCGCCGCCCAGGAGTTGTCGATGCGAAGCCGTTTGACGCGGTCGTCCTCGTAATACCCCCGGGGGTTGCTCGCGTCCGGTGGCCGCGCCCCGTCCGTCACCGGAGGGAGGCCGCCGGCCTCGAGCATCTGCATCATGAGAGAGGTGCCAGAGCGGGGCAACCCAGAGACAACCGTGATCATGCGGGGGGGACCGGGGACTCGTGCAGCATGACGTACGTGTGGCCCCGGCGGCGTGCCGCCGGGGCCACACAGGGCCCGGAAGAAGGGCGCCTATCGGACGATCGTCACCGGGAACGTGTCGGTGAACGTCTCACCGGAAACGCGGACCATGTAGAGGCCGGCCGGGAGGCGTGCCCCGTCGATGTCGATGGTGCGGGCGCTCTCTGCCGCGAGCGTGCCCTCAAAGAGGACCGCGACGGGCTGTCCGAGCGCGTTATAGAGTTCGGCCGTCGTCGCCTGGGTGCGGGTCACCGTGAGCTCAAAGCGCGTCCCCGTTGCGGAGGGGTTCGGATAAGGTGGCGAGAGCCGGTGCGTGCTCACCGTCTCTGGCCCACCTTCGCCGGCCGTGCCCATGTCCCCCGTCGTGATGGCAGCGTCGGGGGTGGCGTTGTAGGCCGCCGAGACAGCGATGATGGCCCCCCCCTGCGCTGGCACCTCGACGAGGGCCCAGCCGTAGTGCGTGGTCGTGTTGCCCCCCTCATCGCTCAGAGAGATCCGCAGCCCGACGTATTGCTCCCCGGCACCGACCCAGCCCAGCGGGTCGTCTCCCTGGAAGGTGAAGGTGTTGAGGTAGTAATCCTGGAACTCGCTGCTGGGCCCCACGGTGACGCCGACGTCGAGGGGAAGGGGGTAGTCGTAGTTGTCGCCGCCGAAGGGGACGAGCTCGCCGATGATGCCCGTGACGGTGTCCGGTCCCTCCCCGAGGTCCGGGTCTTCTGGGGCCTGATAGAGCCGGATGTAGTCGCGGGGGTTGCCGTCGTTGTCGACGTCGTCCTCGTTGAACTCGAACTCGGAATCGCCGTCGCCATCGAGGTCCACAAAGAAGCCCCGGTCTTGGACAAACTCACGGTCGAGGTCCACCGTGACGATCTGGGCCTGCGCGGCTGGGGCCAAGCCAGCGGCGGTGGCCGCGGCCGTGGTGTACCAGAACAGGTCGCGCCACGCGCCGTCGCGGGGATCGGAGTCAGGAGTAGCGGAACGTCCCATGAAGACCTCGTGCGTTGGTGAAAGGGGTGGTGGATGGTAGGGACGATGCGGATCGGGAGGCAACCGCGGACTCCCGGGCCGATCGGAAGGAAAGCCTGAGGGACTCTACGCGCCGGCCCCCTCGCCCTCCGAGGCGCCCGCTCGGAGTCGGCGGTACGCCTCGGCGTGAGCCCGGGCTGGGTGGGGCTGTCGGAGGTACCCCATGTAGAGCCGGGCAAGCCAGCGGTGGGCTTGTCGGTAGGTGGGGGCCTGTGTGAGGCACGTCTCGAACGCCTCCACGGCACGGTCGATCCAGCCGAGCCGCGTGAAGGCGACCCCGAGGTAGAAGTGCGCGTCGGGGTAGAAGTACAGGCGGGAGACGGCGGCGAGCCCCGCGTCCATGGCCTCGGTGTAGCGCCGCTGGCCCACGAGCGCCATGGCCCGACCGTGGTGGGCGCGGGCGCAGTCCGGGTCAGCGACGAGGGCCTGGTCGAAGTACGCCTCGGCCTCCTCGAACGTCCGCATCTGGAGATAGACGGAGCCGATCTGCAGCAGGACCTCGACGTCGCCCCCCATCTGGTCACGCAGGCCCTGGAGCTCCGCGAGGGCCTCGTCCGCCCGCCCGTCCCGGAGGGCGAGCTGGGCCTGGAGCACGCGGAGCATCGGGAAGGCCCCGTGCTCGGCCGCCGCCAGCCGGTCGGCGAGGGCGCCAGCCTCGGCGCGCCGGCCGAGGCGGCGGTAGCACTGCGCCAGGAAGTAGCTGTAGCGCGGCTCGTCGGGGAACGCCGCGACGGCCGCCTCGAGCGGGGCGACGGCCTCGGCGTAGCGCCCGGTCGACATGTACACGCGCGCGAGGTGGTACTCCCGCTCCCGGACGGTCCGCTCCACCCGCTCCTCGGCGTCCCCCTCCGGCGCCTCCACGTAGCCCAACTCGACGAGCTGGGACATGGCCTCCCGCTCCGCCCACGGGTCGATCTGCACCTCAGGAGGGTGGAGCCCGGCCTCGCCCGGGACGTCCTCCCACGTCGGGATCGCGTCCGGGACGAACGGCTCCTCGAAGGCCTGCACGAGCGGCGTCCCTCGCATGTCCTGCCCTACAGGGAGCCCGAAGAGCGTCAGCACCGTCGGGGTGATGTCGAGAAGGCTGGCCCCGTAGATCGGCTCGCCCTGGCGGAGGGCCGGCCCCTTCATGCAGAGAACCCCGAAGGGCCGGTGCTCGACGGCCGGGCCGGCCGGGATCTTCGGGATGGAGACGGGGCGGAGGTGGTCGGAGTGGAAGCCGTGGTCGGAGAGGAGGATGACGGTGGTCTCGTCGCCGGCGAGTTCGAGGAGCCGGTGGAGCAGGAGGTCGAAGAACTGGTACCCCGCCGTCACCACGTTCTGGTACCGCTCGAACTCCTCCTCGGACACGTGCGACGGCCGCGGCGGGTGGTACTTCATGAAGCCGTGCCCGAGGTGGTCGAGCGCGTCGTAGTAGACGGCCGTGAGGTCCCACTCGGTGTGCCGCATGGCCCACGTCGCCGCGGCGTGGACCGAGGCGGTCCGGGCGATGATCTTCGCGAGGGCGTTCAGCCTCGGGTCGGCCTGCTGGTCGATCTCGGCGGCGCGGGGGACGAACGGGAGGACGTGCGCCGCCGTCAGCTCGCCGGGGTGGACGCGGAGCGACGAGAGGAACGGGGCGAGGGCCTCGGGGTGGACCGCCCCGGGCGTGGGCGGCCACGGCTCGCCCAGCGGGGCGCCCGCGGTCCGCCAGAAGTCGGAGACCACGACGCCGTCGATGGGCTCGGCCGGGTGGCTCGGCCACCACCCCACGACGTTCGACCGGAGCCCCGCCTGGGTGAGGATGTTCCAGAGCGCCTTGCCCGTCCGTGAGCTGCCGAGCACCGGGCGCACACCGTCGCCCTGCGGGTCCGGCTCGACGAAGTAGAGGACGTTGTGGAGGTCGGCCGTCTTGCCCGTCGCGACGCTCGTCCACAGCATCGGCGAGAAGGGGGGGTCAAGCGTGGCGATGCTCCCGCGCGCGCCGCCGTCGATGAGCCGGGCAAGGGCGGGCAGCTTGCCCGCCTCCAGAAGCGGGTCGATCACCCGCCAGTCGGCCGCGTCCCACCCGATGAGGAGCACCTTCTTCGCGAGCCGCTCGCGTCGCGGCACGTCGGCCCCGAGCGTCCCGTGCGTTCGCGGCAGAGCCTCTGGTACGGGAGGAGGCGTCTGCTCCCCGTCCCGGGCGTCGCGCCACAACCGGAGGCCGACCTCGCCGAGCGCCAGGAGTTGAAGGGACCCCTGCGGCGGAATGAGATACGGGGCGCCAGGCTTGGTGCTCAGCATTGGGAATCGTGTCGAGTCGGACCTGTACCGGGGCCCCCCGCCCGGCCCATGGAGTCCTCCGAAGGTACCTCGCCGCCTGTGCCGGGTGACCGTAGAAGCGGGCCGCACGGGGCCTAGGGGACGGCGGCGGCACTGCCGCTCCATCGACACTTCCCCTCGACAGCCTTCATCGTGGCTACATTCAAGGTCTCCTGGCGGAGTCGGCCGTACCCCCTCGTCTGGCGGTCGGCGTCGACGAATGCCCCGTATCTCTGGCAGGCCGATCCCGCTTTCCTTCCCCGCGCCCACCATGAAGCGAAGCACCCTCCTGGCCCTCCTTCTCCCCCTGTTTTCGACGGCGGCCTGGGGTCAGCAGCACACCGTCACCGGCACCGTCACCTCGGCCGAGGACGGCTCGCCCCTCCCCGGCGTGAACGTCGTCCTGCTCGGCACGACGACGGGGACGGCCACCGACGCTGAGGGGGCGTACACGCTGGGGGTCCCCACGGACGAGGGCGTCCTCGTGTTCTCGTTCATCGGGTACGAACTGCAGGAGGTGGAGATCGGCGGCCGCTCGGAGATCGACGTGGCCCTGGAGCCCTCGTCCCAACTGATCGACGACGTCGTGGTGATCGGGTATGGGGAGGAGACCCGTCGGAACCTGGCCTCGGCGACGACCTCCGTGAGCGCGGCCGAGCTCCAGAACATCCCGGTGGCCGGCGTCGACGCCGCGCTCCAGGGGAAGACCTCGGGCGTCCAGGTGCTCCAGAACTCCGGCACGCCGGGCGGCGGGATCAGCGTCCGCATCCGGGGACACGCTTCGATCGACGCGAGCAACCAGCCGCTCTACGTCGTCGACGGCGTCCCGATGATCTCCGAGGACGTCTCGCAGTTCGGGTTCGGGGGCCAGGACCTCACCGCCGTCACCAACCTCAGCCCCAGCGACATCGAGTCCGTCGACATCCTCAAGGACGCCGCCGCGACGGCCATCTACGGGAGCCGGGGGGCCAACGGCGTCGTCATGATCACGACGAAGCGGGGGCGCGCGACGCGGTCGACCATCACGCTCGACTCCTACGTCGGGACGCAGAACGTGGTCCGCGAGCTCGAGCTCGCCAACGCCCAGGAGTACGTCGCGTTCATGAACGAGGCGGCCCGCAACGACAACCCCAACGCCGGCGACCCCTTCGGCGACCCCAGCGCGGTGACCACCGACACGGACTGGCAGGGCGAGGTCTTCCGCACGGCCCCCATCCAGAGCCACTCCCTCGCCATCCGCGGCGGCGACGAGCGGACGCGGTACTACCTCTCGGGGAGCTACTTCGACCAGCAGGGGGTCGTCATCGGCTCGGGCTACGAGCGCGCCAACGCCCGCCTCAACTTCGACTTCAACGCCACGAACCGGCTCTACCTCAAGTCCTCGCTCACACTCTCGCGCGAGGCGAACAACCGGATCGAGAACGACAACACCATCCGCGGCGTGCTCACGAACGCCATCGCCAACCCACCCGACGTCCCGGTCCGCAATCCGGACGGCACCTTCACCGGCACGGCCGACGGGCTCGCCTACCCCAACGGCGTCGCCATCGGGACGCTCAACACGGGCGAGGCCCTGACGTACCGCGCCATCGGCAACCTCACGGCCGAGTACAGCCTGCTCCCCGGCCTCCGGCTCAACGCGCGCGCCGGGGCCGACGTCCTCAACCTCCGCGAGGACGAGTACCGCTCGCCGCTCATCGGCGGGGATTACGCCGAGAGCGTCAACGGCATCTCGCAGTCGGCCTTCACCTTCTCGACGCGGTACACGGCCGAGGGGTTCGCCACCTACAGCTCCACGTTCGGAGACGCCCACGACGCGAGCGTGACGGGCGGGGCCAGCGTCGAGCTCAACGACACCGAGGACAACTACCTCCGCGCCGTCAACTTCGCCAACGACTACTTCAAGTCGGTCGGCGACGCGGCCGAGGTGGAGGACTACTCCGGCGGGTTCAGCACGCACAACCTCGTCTCGTTCTTCTCGCGGGGGTCGTACATCTACGACGGCCGCTACATCCTCACCGCCAACGTCCGGGCCGACGGGTCGTCGCGGTTCGGGCGGGAGAACCGGTACGGCGTGTTCCCGGCCGTCGCGCTGGCGTGGCAGGCGGCGGAGGAGCCGTTCCTGGAACGCTACGTCGGGGCGGGACGGGTCTTGTCGGACCTCAAGCTGCGGGTCAGCTACGGGCTCACGGGGAACCAGGAGATCGGCAACTACACCTGGCGCGACGCCTGGACGAGCACGACGTACGGCAGCCAACCGGCGATCTGGCCGGTCCAGCTCGAGAACCCCGGGCTGACGTGGGAGACCACGCGCCAGTGGGACGTCGGGGTCGACCTCGGCCTCTTCGGGGACCGCGTCACGCTCACCGCCGACTACTGGGACAAGCACACGAGCGACCTCCTCTACTTCCGCCCCGTCACCTACACGACCGGCTTCGCCGGCATCTCGAGCAACATCGGAGCCGTCGACAACCGGGGGTTCGAGTTCCTGCTCAAGACTACGAACGTCCGCTCGTCCCGGCCGCGGGGCCTCCGGTGGGAGACCTCGCTGAACCTCTCTCACTACACGAACAACGTCGCGGAGCTCTACTCCGACGAATTCATCTCCACCGGCTGGCGGAGCGTGAACCGCGCGGTCGAAGGGTACCCCCTCGGGGCGTTCTTCATGCTCAAGTTCCTCGGCGTCGACCCCGCGACCGGCAACGCCCTCTACGACAACTTCGACGGGGGCGGCGTCTGCCTCGCGGCCGGCACCCGGACCGACGACGAGGCCGCCGTGTTCTGCGACGGCGACGACGTCCAGTTCGTCGGGAGCCCCCACCCCGACCTCACGGGCGGGCTCACGAACACGCTCGCCTTCGGGGGCTTCGACCTCAACGTGTTCGCCCTGTTCTCGGTCGGGAACGAGATCTTCAACGCCACGCGCGCCTTCGCCGACGACGGCGGCGCCTCGCTCGACAACAAGCTGGCCGCCACGATGGACCGCTGGCAGCAGCCCGGCGACGTCACGGACGTCCCCCGCGCGAGCCGCCGGGGGGGCTCCGGGGCCGGGGCCATCTCGAGCCGGTTCGTCGAGGACGGCTCGTTCCTCCGTCTCAAGACCGTGACCCTCGGTTACAGCGTCCCCGAAGCTCTCGCCGCTCGGGTGAGCGCCCGCTCTCTCCGCATCTACGCCTCGGCGCAGAACGTGCTGACGGTCACGAACTACTCGGGCCTCGACCCCGAGTCGAACATGAACGGGTCCGGGAGCAACGTCGCCCTGGGGACCGAGTTCTACACGTTCCCGCAGCCGCGCACCTTCACGGTAGGCCTCACGCTCGGGCTCTAGC